>JAZRFK010000066.1:0-76426 GCA_045661325.1 Eubacteriales bacterium
ATCCGCAGGGCTTTGCCACTTGTCAGCGCGGCTATTCGGGCACCAAGGCCGTCCCGCATAAGAAGGGCGAGAAAATTTACCATTTGGACGGACTCTTTTATTTTCTCGTTCCCAAGCACAATAGCCCCCTCTTTGCCAAGATTGCCCACGAAACTGCCGAGGCCTACAACCGAGGCGGTTATACGATGCTGTATATCGACGCCATTGACGGCACGTATCGGCATTGCAAGCAGGAGGAGCGCCCCTACTACATTGCCAAATTCATTCACGAAATCCTGAAAAACTGTAAGGTTGAGCCCATCGTGGAGCTTTCGGATATGCCTGCGTCCGTTTGGGCCTGCCGCTCGCGCATGGGCGCTTGGGACATTCCTTTCCGCAATCTCAAAAAGTTCGTTTACCGACATCATCTCATTAACGCCGCTGATGCCCGTCACTTCTACAACTGTATGCTTGGCTGGATGAATTTCTATCCCACCACCGACAAGTATCCCGGCAACCAGCACACCAAGTATTTCCACTTTGACGCCATTGATTATATGGGCGCCTTGGCGATTCTTTACAACTATTCCACCGCATATAGCGAAATGACGCTGCATCACGCAGGCGCCAAGCGCAACGTACTCCGCTATCAGCTCTATGACAGACTGCGCCGCGAAAAATATTTCAGCGAGGAAACGCTGGAAAAGGCGCGCAAGAGCCCGTATGAGCTTGCCGTGAAGCAAAAGGGCGAGGATGGGTACGCCCTCGTTGAGAAAAATTACGAAATTAAGCGCCTTTACGACATTGAAGAGGCGGGAAGAGAAACGGCCGCCTTTACCAATCCCTTTGAAGCGCAAACGCCCTTTATTCGCTTGGAGGCCTGTATGTCCACCTTGGGCCAGGAGCCGAAGCTCCTTTTGGCGCTTGACGAGGAAAAGGAGGTTGCCGAACAGGTAGGCGAGCGCAAGCTCGGCGGAGAAATCAATCTGGTGCATAACCTTGCGATGAAGGTGCGCGTGAAGGGCAACGGCAAGAAGGGCACAGTGGCGCTGCTTCTGCGCGGAGGCTCACAGAGCGAGTTTGGCTACGGCCTTTACCTGATTGACACCGACTTTGAGGGCTGGCGCGACTTCGTCTTGCTGGAAGCAGACAACGGAGACAGGGTTGACGAGCTTCCTTTTGAAAAGGATTTCCGCAACTACAAGATTTTCCGCTCGGGACTGAATATGGATAGAATCAACTCGGTTGAGCTTGCTGTCGCGGGCGACGTGGAGGGCGTGCGTATGACGAGTGTTTCTGCCTGCCGACAGGTATACAACGTCATCAAAAATCCCTCGGTTACCGTTGGCGACAAAACGGTTACCTTTGAGTGCGAGCTGATGTCCAGCGACTTTATCGAGTGGGATGGCAAGGAGGCCGCCGTGCTTGACCGTTATGCCAACCGCAAAACCGTCTACTTTACAGGCGATCTCTCTGTGCCCGCAGGCGACTTTGTCGCCAAGGTCGGACTTGGTGAATCTCTCAACGCCTGCCCTGTCAACGTGTATCTGACCGTTGGCACCGAGGGCAAGGAAATTCAATAAAGGTCTTATTCAATAAAAAAAGAGCAACTCGGCGAAAAACCGATTTGCTCTTTTCATTTTTAAAGCTCCATATTTTGCAGACGGCGGATGTAGTCGCCCTTTTTGAGTGCTTCCTCTCTGCGCTCGGAATAAAGCATCGAAAGCATATTCGTCAGCAGCTCGTTGTGTGCCTCACAGCCAAAGTTGTTTTTGAGGTCAACCGTGCCGATGCGGTCGTTCTTTTCTAACTGCGAAACGTCAAAATCGGTCAGCATCCGATAGTAGCCATAGCGCTCGGGCATTGCACACCAAGCGTCAAAGAGCGCGGCAATGGCCGCCCTATCCCCGATGGGCGCGCAAAGCTCTGCCATATAGGCATCAAAGCGCGTTTTGTCATCGCCTGTCAGAAGGAAGATGCCCTCCTCGTCAAAGCGGTAGGGATGCGTCGCAAAGGAAATGCCGCTTTCATCTAAGGAAAGCGCGGTTAAATATCCGTAATACCAAGAGTTCTTTACGTTCGGGAAGGGGAAGAAGAGATTGCCCATTCCGTAAATGATGGGGGCACCCTCGTACATCTCGTAGCCCTGCGGGCAGTGCGCGTGCATAGCGATAACGGCACAAGCGCCAATATCAACCAGATGGTGATAAAGCTCTATGCGCTTGGGAGAGGGGAAGGGATAGCCCTCGTGTCCACCGTGAAAATAGACGATGGGATAAGCGCCCGCGCTTCGCGCCTCCTTGATGGCGCGCGTTATATAGGCAAGCGAGAAGCCCGCCGTGCCAACCGTTTCTTCGGTTGCACAGCCAAACTCGTTTTCACAAACGGCAATCACGTGCGCCGTAAGCCCGTCCTTCTCAAAGACGGCAGGGCGGTACGCCTCCGCGAGATTCTTGCCTGCACCGATGACGGTATATCCCTTCTTTTCAAAGAGGGCGCGCGTTGCAAGCAAGGGAGCCTCTTGATAGTCGCCTGCGTGGTTGTTTGCCATACCGATGGCGGAGGGGTGAAGCGCAAAGAGATATTCGGCAAAGCGCTCGTCTGAAATGAGGGCAGGGCCGCTCTTTAAAATGGGCGCGTGTGCTTTGGCGTCTCCAAGGACGTTTTCCAAGTTGACAACGGAAAAATCGGCCGCGCGAAAAAGCGGCTCTATTCCAAGCACCGTGCGGCGCGCTTGGTCGTCTCCCGGGTACTCGCTCACGAAGTTAAAGGAAATATCTGCGGCAAAAAGAAGATTCATGCTGACCTCCCGAATTGTTTGCACAACGTGCTTACTTATGCGATTATTTTAGCACACGCATTGTCCGTTGTCAAGGGGTGGCGCAGGTGTTCTTCAGGGCAAAAGACCGAGGGCACGCGCGATGGCAACCGTGCTCTTCCGCTTTCTGTCCTTGTAGGTGCCGGGAGAGAGGAAGTACAGCTGGGTAAAGCGGTGACCCGTCCGATTGGCAATATCCCGACGGATTTCGTCGCGCACCCCCTCCTCACAGCAGGAGGCCAAGGCGCTGTCAATGGCGGCATTGAGCATCATAAAGTGGCCAAGCGTGGCAGGCGGCAGGGCGCCGCGCTGAATTTCCGTCTTGCGCCTGTCATAATCCTCGCACATAGCGCGCACGGCGTGACAAACGGAGGGCGGCAGGTGTTGGCTTTCCTTCATAGCGTCTCCTTATCGGTGAAATACAAGATAGAGGGCTTCCTCAAGCTCCTCGGAGAGTGCGTAAACATCCGAGGCCATCTCGTCAACCTCGTCGCGCAGCGCCGTTATGCGATCCAAAAGCTCGTCTTCAAGAAGCGAAAGCACGGGCTCGGGAAGCACCAAGTCAAGCAGCTCCTCCTTGATGCAGCAAAGGCGCGCCAGCTTCTCCTTGGCTAAATCAATGCTTTCCTCCATCGCGGAAATTTCCTCGCGGATTTCTGCGGGCGAGCGCAGTAAAAAGGCGGCCTTGACGCCTTGTGTTTGATACAGTAGCATAGGGGTGATTGTTCCTTTCTTGTTTTGTTCGGTTTTTGTCGGACTGTTGCATATTATGCAACAAGTGATGTAAAAATAAAGCGGCGCTTTCCTTGGAGAAAGGAAGTAGCCGAGGTAAAACGGAAGAATACGCGAAGGGTGGGGCAACAAATCGCGTGCTCTTTCATCTTTCGTTTCTACTATATCACATTTTTTGTTACTTGTCAAGCAACATTTTAAAATTTTTTCAAAAAAGTGTTGCATTTTGCGTTCAAGCGTGGTATAATGGAGAAAAAAACGGAAAGCCGTTACGAAGAGCGTAACAAAAACGAGGAGCAGAGAGAAGGGAAGGTGTCGTATGTCTATTGGAAAGAACATCGAAAGGTACCGCCGCGCCCGTGGATTGAGCATGGAAGAGCTGGGTGGGCTGCTTGGCGTCAGTCGCCAAACGGTCTTTCGCTATGAAAACGGAAAAATTGAGAATATTCCTCGCGAAAAGCTGGAAAGGATTGCCGCGATATTGCAGGTTTCTCCCTCGCAGCTTTATGGCTGGGACGATGCTTTCGGGATTCTTCCCATTCAGCGCCGCCGCGTGCCTATGGTGGGAGAAATTGCCTGCGGAAAGCCCATTTACGCCGAGGAGAGCTTCGGGGAGTACGCCGTGGCAGACGGTATTGACGATGCCGATTTCTGCTTGCGCGCCAGAGGAGACAGTATGACAGGGGCGCGCATCTATGATGGCGACATCGTGTTTATTCACGCCCAGAGTGCTGTGGAAAACGGCGAAATTGCAGCCGTTGTCATTGGTGACGAGGCAACCTTGAAGCGCGTTTATTATTATCCCGACAAGCAAAAGCTTATCCTTCTTCCCGAAAACAACGCCTACGAGCCATTGGTGTATTTGGGCGAGGATTTGGAAGAGGTGCATATTATCGGAAAGGCCGTCGCCTTTCAAAGCCGCATCAGATAAATATAAAGTATTGTTTACATTTTGGAAGGAGCTTCGTTAAAATGGAAAGATTAGCCGTTATTACAGGCGCCTCCTCCGGTCTTGGAAGAGAGTTTGCCCTGCAACTGAAAAAAAGCGGAGAGGCAACCCGCTTTTTGCTGATTGCTCGTCGCCGCGAGAGATTGCTCGCCTTGGCCGAGGAGCTTGGAAACGCAGATATTCTGCCCTTGGACTTGTGCAAGGCAGAGGCGATTGACGAGTACGTTGCCTATTTGGAAGAGAAGAAGGAAAAGGTCTTTTATCTCATCAACGCCGCAGGCTTTGGTAAATTCGGTGATTACGCGCACGTGTCAAAAAAGGAAACGGTTGATATGATTGACCTCAACGTCAAAGCCACCGTCTTGATGACGCACGCGAGCTTGCCCTTTATGCAAAGAGGCGGCCATATCATCGAGGTTGGCTCCGGCTCCTGCTTTACCCCTCTGCCTCATTTCAACGTGTACGCCTCCACCAAGTCCTTCGTTCTGCACTATTCGAAGGGTCTGCGTCAGGAAATCAAGCCGCTTGGCGTGTCGGTGACCTGCTTCTGTCCCGGTTGGGTACACACCGAGTTTCTCGGCGTTGCCAAAACGGAAGAGGGCGCTCGTTACCCCGAAAATCCCAAGCCGTTACTCAAGGCCGAGCGCGTTGTAAAATACGCTCTTTCTCGCGCCAAGCGCGGCAAGATGCTTGCCGTTACCAACTGGTACACCAAGATGCAGCATATGCTGTTCAAGCTTTTGCCTGACAGAATTTTGACTTGGCTTTGGCTCAAAACGGTGCTGTAAGACTATTTCGGGAGAGTCGCTTTGGCGGCTTTTCCATATTGCGCCCCCGAATATATCGACAAAAATCCCCTTTCGCTTGAAGCGAAAGGGGATTTTTTAACGGGTTTATGCGTTCTTTTGCCCGAACAAATCGCCATATAGCCAAAGCACCGAATATCTGTCCTTCAAATCCTTGGCGTAAAGAAGGGCGTCTGCTATTTTTTCTTCGCCGTAGAGGGAAAGAAAATCGGTGTGCGAAAGGCCGACCAGCGCGGAAAGCGCCTCCATTTCCTTGGAAGAGGGCGCATCGGCAAGCAGGGCCTTGATGTCTGCCCATTTTTCCTTGTAGACGGAGACTCTGTCCGTTTCGTACCAGCCGAGCTTGTTCTGCAACGAGAAGATTTCCTCGGCAATACTGCCGTAAATGCGGCGGATTTCCGCTTCATAAGCGGCGCGGTCAAAGCGCTGGGTGGCGGCGCTGATGTCCGCAAGCGCTAAAAGCCGCTCGCGCAGCTTGGCCGTCAGAATGGCGGAATTGCAAACGTCAATACCGTGGGGCAGATAGGGCTCGCCGCGCAAAATGCCCACGATTTCAAAATAGTGAGAAAGGTGATGCTCGCTTCCCGATGCGGGGCGGGAGTTGCCAACGTAAGCCATCAGAATACCGACAGCGACAAGGGCCTCCATCAAGGCGCCAATAGCCTCGGGGGTCTTTTTCATAATACCCTCGGCCAAGGCAACCGTTTTTTCCACCTGGGCATATGTCTCTGCCACAACGAAATCACAGATATATTCGTTGTTTACCAGGGCCGAAAGCCGCCAGTCGTTCAGGCAAGAATATTTGCCGATAATGTCTCCGTAGCCCGCTTGTATCATATCAAAGGGAGCGGCGGCCAAAACGGCGGTGTCTGCGATAATGGCCTTGGGCACCTCGGCGTTCAGGGTGACCTTCATACCGTCGAGAATGAGGGCGGCACCCTTCGAGGCGTATCCGTCCATAGAGGGCGCGGTTGCCACGATAAAATAGGGGAGGGAATGCTTGAAGCTGACGTGCTTGCAAAGGTCGTTGATAACGCCCGAGCCAATGCCCACAATCAAGTCGGTGCTTTCTGTGAGCGCGGCCTCCATTTCCATAATGGCGGCCTCATCGGGCACGAGAACGCCATCCCGACGGTAGAGCAGAAGCCCCTGCATCTTGCCGAAAAGGGCCTCTTCCGTTTCCTTGCCGCAGGCGGCATAGGTATTGGTGTCTGCCACGAGCAAAATATGTGCGTAGTCCTTGGCAAGCGCGGTCAGCGCCGAGATGGCCCCCTTTTGTATCACAACGCTCTCAATAGGGCAGGCGTGAGACTTGCCGCAAGGACAGTCGGTTTTTCCTTGTAAAAGCTCTTGCATTGTCATAGTGCGTATTCCTTTCACAAAAAATCGTGATTTTTTATACGGTAATAGTATACAACAAAAAAGGCCTGCTGTCAAGGCGAACGCTTGCAGCAGGCGGGAAACGGCAGATGATGGGGCTCACGCGGCCTCTTCCTTCTTTTCCTTTTCACTCGCTCGTGCCACGAAGAAATAGGAAAGACAGCAGAACATCTGGAAGAGGGCGATAAGAAGAAAGATAATGGGATAGGGAAGCCTTCCCTCCGTCAAGAGCAAAAAGAGGGAGGCGGCGGCTTGCCCCAGGGTAAAGACCATCATACGAATGGAGGTAAAGGCGCCGATTTGCGCGTACGGAATAAACTCCGTGACGGAAACGGGAATGGCGTTGTCCACCATTATCATAAAAAGGCGAATCAGGAAATAGAGGATAAAGAATACGATGGCCGAAGGGAAGGCCAGGGAAAGCGGCAGAAGGATGCACATGGAAATGGCAGCAAAGAGGAGAATCGAACGCACCTTTCTTTTGCGCGAAAGGTGGAAAAAGAGGAAATTGCCACAGAAGGTTGCCAGCTGCAAGAGAATAACGAGAGAGGCCGCCTGCTCCTTGGGGATAACCCCTGCGGAAACGGCAACCACGGCAAAAAGGGCGATAACGCCCGTGGCAATGCCGCGGAAGAAATTGGGAAGCAGCAAAATCCAGGTTTTTTTGTTCTTGAAAACCGCCGTTCCGAAGCCGCGCGAGGCGGGCGCAAGAGAAACGGGGCGCTTTTTCATACGAAGGACGGTTGTGCCTGCCAAAAGCAAAAAGAGAATGGCGAAGGTAAAGAAAACGGCGCTGGTTGAGGGGGCGGCACGCTTGGAAAGAACGAAGGAATAAAAAAGAGACAGGCCAAAGGTAAAGGCGCCCGAAAGCATACCGCAGGCCGCAGTTACGCGGCCGTATTGCTTCATATCAATGACCTCGTAGGGCAGGCGGTAGCACACGGTGTTGTTGACGCCCATAAAGCAATAGGAGAGTATAGCAACGGCAATCAGGGGGAAAAAGAGTATGGAGGCGTGAAGAAGCCCAAAGCCCGCCGCGGCCAGAATGGCGCATAGGGGAACCAAGGTGAAGCAGTTGGCGGCAACAAAGCGCCCCGAGGAGCGAATCCTGTCCGAAAAGAAAACGGAAAGCGCCATCAGACCCACCTGGGCAATATTGATGGCGGCGTCATAGGCGTAAATCTGGCTTTCCGCCAAGCCTACGCCCAGCAAAAAGGCCTGCAAAATGGAGCCGGAGCAGAAGGAAAGCGCAATAGCGTACAGGGTGTGGTAGAGATAATACTTTTTGGTGTTTTCCATGGCGCTTGCTCCTTTCGTCTCTTACTTTGATGCTTGCCCCTATATTGTAGCACGCGCAGGGAAGGCTTGCAACGCCTAAACGCGACAAGTTTTGGAAATGTATGGCGCGTTTTTCCATATTTCTTTGAAAAGAAAAGCCGCTCGCGAGGGCGAGCGGCATAAAAGGCATAGGCATTTATTTCTTGGTAATGCGCTTGGCAAAGGCCTGATAAACGCGGAAGATGGCAGGTGCGGCAACGAGGTTAAGGGCAAGCTCCAAAAGGAAGTTAATGCCCGCGCAGACGATAACGAGGAAGTACAACACCGTCTGCCCCTCGGCAACGAAGTTGGCAGAGAGCGTGTCTGCCACGAAAAGACCGCCCAGAATGAAGAGCCCCGTGTTGACGATGGGGGCGGTAGCAGAGGCTATGAAGGTTGCCACAAGGGTTTTTCCGTTGGATGCCTTGTAAACGGCGCTATATACCAATCCCGCGCAAAGACCTGCGGCGGTACCCTTGACGATGCAAATGAGTGCCGTCATAACGGGGTGCGCTTGGAAAAGCGTGAAGGTGAAGAAATCGCCTCCGAAAACGCCGCCTGCCAGATAGGCGATAAGACCGAAGACAAAGCCCAGAAACGCGCCTGCCCTGGCGCCGAGCAGCATCGCGCCCAGAACGATAGGCACAAGCACAAGGCTAATGGAGGTGCCGAGGAAATTCAGCTTAATGGCCGTTCCCGTTAATTGCAAAACAACGATGATAGCGGTTAAAATGGCAAGCTGCACCAAGCGAAGCGTGGCGTTTTCTTTTCTTTGAAGGGGCATAGCGAATCTCCTTTGCTGTTTTTTCCTGCAAAGTATAGCACAAAAGCGCTAAAAAGTCAAGGGCAGGGGCTTATTTTCCCTTTTAAAATACGGAAAAAATACTTGCATTTTACAGTAATGCGTGGTATACTTTATACGAATAAAAGACAGTTCGTAACCATCCTGTCTTGTCGGCGCGGGCTTTCGCGCTCGGCTAAAACAAAACTATGGAAAAGGGATGGGTGAACAGCCGTCCTTTTTTGTTGGCTTCACCCGCCTTTCCAGCCGGAAAGGAGCTTACCTTGAAAAACAAAGCCGTTTTTTCTTTATGGAAGGAGAAGTGGGGAGAGTTCCGTTGTTTGCTTTCCTCGGTGCCCCCCGTCTTTTTCTGCTTTTTCACCTTCTCGCTTTTTGCGATGAATATGCTGGCGAACAAAAGCCTGTCGATTCCGCTTCCGTGGCTCGCGATGGACGCCGGGCTTCTGGTCTCTTGGGCGGTATTTCTCTTTATGAGCGTTGCAACGAGGCATTTCGGCCCCTCCGCCGCGACCGCGCTTTCGGTCTTTTCGTTTTTGCTCTATCTTTTAATATCGGGGCTTTTCCTTTTGGCGAGCTTGTTGCCGGGTGTCTGGTCGGCGGCGAGCGGCGAGCTTGCTCCTGCCATCAACGCGGCGCTGAACAAAACCTTCGGCGGCACCTGGTATGTCTTGCTTGGTAGTGCCGTTGCCTTTCTCGTGGCCTCTGCGGTGAATAATTTTACGCATTTTGCCCTGCTTTGCCGCTTCAAAAAAAAGGAGACCCTGGCCTTCATTTTCGCTTCGTTCGTTTCGGGCGCGCTTGGGCAGTTTGCGGATAACCTGACCTTTTCTCTTCTGGTCAGCCGTGTCTTTTTCGGGTGGTCGCTTTTGCAATGCGTCACCTCGGCTCTGGCGGGCGTTTTGATTGAGCTTGGCTTTGAGGCACTCTTCCTCGGCCTTGGCGCGAATATATGCAAGAGGTGGCGCCGACAGGGCGTTGGCGAGGCGTATTTCCGCTTGCGCGAGGAAAATGCAAAATTAAGGAGAGAAGCAAAATGAAAATTTTGATAACGGGTACTGCCCGCGGCATCGGCAAGGCCATCGCCGAAAAGTTTTTGCAAATGGGAGATGAGGTCTACGGGCTTGACGTATTGCCCGCCTCGCTTTCTCATTCCCGATATACCCATTATATCGCCGATATTGCCAAGGGTGAGCTGCCTGCGCTTGCGGATGTAGACATTCTCGTAAACAACGCGGGTGTGCAAAACTCGCTTGACGATATTGAGGTCAACTTGAAGGGAACTATGCGGATAACCGAGGCCTACGGCTTTGGAAAGAGCATCAAAAGCGTTCTCTTTATTGCTTCGGCAAGCGGCCGCACGGGCGCGGAATTTCCTGCGTACGCCGCCAGCAAGGGCGGAATGATTGCCTATATGAAGAACGTCGCTTTGCGGCTTGCCCCCATGGGCGCCACGGCAAACAGCCTCTCGCCCGGCGGTGTGTTGACCGAGCTGAATGACCACGTGATAAGCACCCCGTCTCTTTGGCAGGCCGTTTTGAAAGAGACGATGCTCGGCAAATGGGCAACGGTTGAGGAAATTGCCGAATTTGCGTACTTTATGACGGTGGTGAACAAGTCGATGACCGCCCAGGATATATTGGTGGACAACGGCGAGGACGCCAAAAGCAATTTTATCTGGTAAAGTAAACAACTATTTACATACATTTTAAAAGAAAAGCGCATAAAAAGCGAGGGAAGCATATGAAAATATTGGTGGCATCGGATATACACGGCTCGGCCTATTACGCCAAGAAAACGCTGGAGGCCTTTGAGAGAGAAAAAGCGGATAAGCTGCTTCTTTTGGGGGATATTTTGTATCACGGCCCCCGCAATGACTTGCCCAAGGATTATGCGCCAAAGGAAGTGATTGCGCTGCTTTCGCCCTTGAAGGATAGAATCCTTTGCGTGCGCGGCAACTGCGACACCGAGGTGGATCAGATGGTGCTGCCCTTTCCGATTTTGGCCGATTACTGTCTGCTTTGCTCGGGCGATACGGTGATTTTCGCCACGCACGGCCATCGTTTCAACCGCGACAGCCTGCCGCCGCTTGCCAAGGGGGAGGTTTTGCTGCACGGACATACCCACGTTTCCGCTTGTATTGAAACGGAGGCGTATCGGTATTGGAACCCCGGTTCCGTTTCTATTCCCAAGGAAAACACGCCAAACGGCTATATGATAATTGAAGACGGCTTGCCTACCTGGAAAACCTTAGAGGGCGTCGTCTACACACCCGTTCAGTCCGTCTGAATGCTTTGACGGCAAACAAAAAAGGAGAGAAAAATGCGTAAAACCAAAATTGTATGCACCCTGGGCCCTGCCACCGAAAACGAGGAAGTTTTAACCGCCATGTGCTTGGCGGGTATGAACGTGGCGCGCTTTAATTTTTCCCACAATACCCACGCCGACCATAAAAAACGGATTGATATGGTGAAAAAGGTCAGACGGGAATTGAATCTTCCCATCGCTCTTTTGCTTGATACCAAGGGCCCCGAGTACCGTATCAAAACCTTCAAGGAGGGCAAGGTAACGCTGGCAACGGGCCAGATCTTTACCTTTACCACAAATGACGTCGAGGGAGATGAAAGCCGCGTTTCCGTAAACTACGGCGGCCTTTCTCACGAGCTTGAAACGGGAGACACGATTCTTTTGAACAACGGCCTTCTCTCCTTTACCGTAGAGGATATTGAAGGGGAGGATATTCACTGCCGCGTGGTAGAAGGCGGCGAGCTTTCCGACAGAAAGAGCATGAGCTTCCCGGGCAAAGTGATGAAGCAGGTGTACCTCAGCGAGAAGGACAAGGAGGACTTGCTCTTCGGCATTGAGAACGGTATGGATTACGTGGCCTGCTCCTTCGTTTCCTGCAAGCAGGACGTTTTGGACGTCAAGCAGTTTTTGAAGGAAAACGGCGGCGGCGACATTGATCTGATTGCCAAAATTGAAAACCGCTCGGGCGTGGATAACATTGATGAAATCTGCGGTGTTTGCGACGGTATTATGATTGCCCGCGGTGACATGGGCGTGGAAATTCCCTTTGAGGAGCTGCCCTATATTCAAAAGAAGCTGATTACCAAGTGCCGCTTGCTTGGCAAGCGCGTTATCACCGCAACGGAAATGCTGGAAACGATGGTATACAACCCCCGTCCCACCCGTGCGGAGATTTCGGACGTTGCCAACGCCGTATACGATGGCACGAGTGCCTTGATGCTGTCGGGCGAAACGGCGGCAGGCAAGCATCCTGTATTGGCGGTGGAAACCATGGCGCGTATTGCCGAATACACCGAGCAGCAGATTCACTACGCCAAGCGCTTCGGACATACCGAGTTCCAGATAAGAAACACGGTGGACGCCATTTCTCACTCCACCTGCGGTATGGCCATCGACATTGGCGCCAAAGCCATTGCCGTTTGCTCCATTTCGGGTATGACTGCCCGTATGGTGTCTCGCTTCCGCTCCCCTGTGGATATTTTAGGCGTCACGACCAGCGAGTCTACCTGGTACAAGCTTTCTCTTTCCTGGGGCGTTACCCCCGTGCTTTGCGAAAAGTACGATTCCATTGACGTTCTTTTCTACCACGCCAAGCGCAAGGCCACGGAAACCTTCCATTTGGAGAAGGGCGACAGAATGATTATCACGGGCGGTATGACCAACGGAACCACGGGCAATACCAATCTTTTGAAGATAGAAACCGTGTAAAAAAATGTTGACAAGTAAAAAACTTTTGTGTATAATATTGTTGTAATAAAAAAAGGAGGATTGTACTTATGGCAAAAAATAGCGGCTTCGCAAAATGGTTTTATAACCAGAGCTTTTTGATTCAGCTGGTTCTTCTTCTCATTCCCGTTGTGAACTGGATTGTGGAAATCGGCATTCGCTGGTCTGCCTTTTTCAAAACGAAAAACCCCATTACCTTGGTGTTTGCCGTTGTCGTGCTCTTCTTCGGACAGATCTTCGGTTGGATTGACTTGATTTGGTTGCTCCTGACCGGCCATCTTTTGTTCGCAAAGGCATAAAGAAAAAAGAAAAATCGCCGCGTTGCTCGCGGCGATTTTTTTCTTTTTAGTTGTTTTCCTGGGACTCCAAGTAGGTCACGATGTCCTGTACCGTTTCGAAGGTGGCAAGCTCCTCGTCGGGAATGACGATGCCGTGCTCCTCCTCGATGGTCATCAGAAGCTCCAAAATGCCCAGAGAATCGGCGCCAAGGTCCTCCTTGATGCGAGAGGTGGGCAGAATTTCGTTTTCGTTGATACGAAGCTGGTCGGCCAATATTTTTTTAACGGTTTCAAGCATAAGAGTTCTCCTTTTTATATGGTGAGTGAAAATATTATTCTTGGATGGGTTGCTTTGCGGGAAGAGTTTGCGCCAGCGCCTCCTCAATTTCGCTCGGCAAGGAGCCTGCTTCCATGCGGTAGGCCTGCTCAATGCACTTAAAGACAGCGGTATCGTTGCTGCTGCCGTGGCCCTTTACCACAACCTTCTTGGTGCCGAGCAGAACGCTGCCGCCGTAATTGCGGTAATCCATAAAGTCCTTTTCCTGCTTAAACATTTTCAGCATCAAAAAGGCGCCGATTTTGTAAAGCAGACGGGAGGAAATGTCTCTTTTCAGCTTTTTGAGCAGCTCCATTGCGGCGCCCTCGGTGGACTTGATAAGTACGTTGCCCGCAAAGCCGTCGCAAACCACAAGGTCGTATTTGCCGCTGAGAAGATCGCGGCTTTCCATGTTGCCCACGAAATGAATGCCGGGGGTTTCGCTCAAAAGAAGATAGGCGTTCTTGCGAAGCTCGTCTCCCTTTTCCTTCTCGGTGCCGACGTTCAGAAGCGCAACCCGAACGTCCTTCATTCCGTACACCTTTTTCATATACAGGCTGCCCATAATGGCGTACTGCTGCAAATAATCGGGGGTGATGTCCACGTTGGCGCCACTGTCGCAAACGCCCACAACCCCACCGTTCATCGTGGGCATAATGGGGCAGAAGGCAGGGCGGATAACGCCAGCCAAGCGCCCAACGCGCAGCGTTGCGGCGGCAACCAGGGCGCCTGTTGAGCCCGTGCTGACGATGCCCGAAACGGTCTCGTCCTCGCGCAGCAGGCGAATGGCCTTCATCATCGAGCTTTCCTTTTTCAAACGGATAGCATCGGTGGGCTTTTCATCGCATCCGATAACATCGGGCGCGTGCAGGATGGAAAGGCGCGCCTTATCATATTTCTTGTCGGCAAGATGCGCTTGAATCTGCGCCTCATCACCGCTTAAAATTATCGAAAGGTCGGGAAAGGCCGCAAGGGCCAGAAGGGCGCCGTCAATATTGGCGGCAGGACTGTGGTCTCCGCCAAAGCAGTCCACGGCAATCTTAATCATAGCTTACTTTTCTCCGCTTTCGTCCAGTTTTTTGATATAGCTGCGGCGGCGCTTGTGCTTCACCTCAACGAAACGCTTCCATTGGTTCTGAATGGAATAGTTTTCCTCAAGGTTGAGGTTGGTTTCCGCATATTCCACGCCCTTGTTTTGCAGCATACGGGAAAGGCCTGCGGAAATGATAACGCTGATGCCGCGGTTGGCGTAAACGGGGTCAACACCGACCAGCGCCAAGTCAATAATCGAGGGGTGGTTCAGCGCCCAAAGCACGCGCGCGATGGCAAGAGGAGTCAGGCGTCCTCCCGATTTCTGCACCGCCTTGGCAATGGAGGGGAAGCAGACGCCGAAGGAAACCACGTTCTCGTCCTTGTCTAAAATAACGGCCACGTATTTGGGCTTGATAATCAGCTTGAAGTTGGCAAGCAGCATCTGCTTCATACCGTCGGTAAAGGGAACGGTGCCGTAAAGCGGCTCGTAGGCCTTATCCAAAAGCGCAAAGCAGTCGTCTGCGTAGTTCTTGATGAAGTCGGAGGTGGATTTGATGTTGGCCAGATGCAGTCCGTAGCGATCCATTACGAACTTTGCCATCTGCTCTAACTTTTCGCCCTTGTCCTCGGGAGGATAGATGCGGCTTTCCGTCCAGTCAACCTCCTTGGCGTAGCCCGCCTTTTCCAAAAACTCTGCGTAGTAGGGGGCGTTGTACTGCTCTTCAAAGGTGGAAAGCTCCTCAAAGCCTTCAATTAAAAGGCCTTCTCTTTCCAAATCCGAAAAGCCGAGAGGGCCGCAAACGGTATCCATACCAAGCTCTCTTGCCCAGCTCTCCACAGCGTCGAACAGCGCCTTGGCAACCGCATAATCCTCAATGGCATCAAATCGGGTGAAGCGCACGCGGCGCTCTCCCGTTTTTTCGTTGCTGGTTTTTTGCAGAATGCCCGAAATTCTACCGACCACCTCGCCGTCGCGGTAGGCCAAATAGTACACCGCCAGGCAGGTGTCATAGTATACGTAATCCTTGCGGAAAATCTTTTTCTCGTCGCTGTAAAGGGGCGGCACGAAATAAGGGTTGTTTTTGTAAAGGCGCAAGGGAAATTCAATAAAATCCTTTTGCTGCTTTTTGGTTGTAACCTCTTGAACAGTAATCATAGATGTATCCTTTTCGTTTTAGATGGGGCTTTCCTTGGTGCTTATCTGTGCTTGGCGTGGAAGGACACGGCAATGCCGTCAGGGCCGCTATGCGAGCCGAGGGTGGGGTTTACCACCTGCACCATAATGGGAAGAGATGCGCCAAAGCGCTCTCTTATCATCGAGGCAAGCTCTTCGATAATCTCGGGGTCTGCGCCCGTATGGCCGATGATAACACGGTGAGAGGTTACCTCGTCACCAATCTCCTCCATCATCGAAACCAGACGGGAGAGGGCGGCGTTTCTGCCTCTTGCCTTGGCAAAGGTTTCCATCTTGCCCGCAGCGCTCATATAGATAACGGGGCGAACGCCGAGAAGCGAGCCCATAAAGGCGGAAAGACCGCCAACGCGACCGCTTCTGTGGAAGAATTTGAGGTCATCGGCAAAGAGATACATCGCGTATTTGTCAACCTCGGTCTCGGCCCAAGCCAAAATTTCCTCAACCGTCTTGCCTGCCAAAAAGAGCTCGCCGATGGCAAGGGCGATATTCAGACTGTTTGTGGTGGCAGAGCGCGTGTCAATCATATGGCAAGCTCTGTCGGGATACCGCTCCTTCAAAATAGCGAGCGCCTTGTTCAAGTTCGAGAAGGTGGCAGACATAGCCTTGGAAAAATGCACGTAGAGAATATCGTCTCCCGCCGCAAAAACAGGCTCCAAATACTCTATGTATGCGTCAGCCGAAATGGCACTTGTGGTGGGGAGAGTGCCGCCGCGCAGGGTATCGTAAAAGGCCTTGTCGTCAAAGACGTAGCCCTCGTCCTTATAGGGATAAACCGTCTCACCGTCAACGCTGTACGGCATGCTGATAAGACCGCTATAACCGTATTCCTTGGCCAATTCGGGCGTAATGTCGCAGTCGGTATCTGTAAACAAACGAATCATTTTTATGACATTCCTTTCTTTATCGGGGGCAAGCCGCGCTTTTGCGCGTTTGCCTTGTTTGTCTTGGATTATTCAAAAACAACCATGTAATCGTAAACGGGCTGGCCGCCGTCAATATAAAAAATCTCGGCGCGCTTGTATTCCTGCTTCAAATCCGAGAAGAGTGCCTCGGCCTCGGCCTTGTCGGCGCCCTCGCCCGCAATGAGAATCAGAACGTCTCGCCGCTCTGCGTGTACCGCGCGGCAGAGAACGCGCACAGCCTCGGTGCTGCTTACCTCTTCGGCGTAAATATGCTTGCCAACGAAGCCGATATAGTGGCCGCTTTTGACCTCCATACCGTCAAAGTGAGCGTCCTTGCTGGCCTTGGCGACCGTTCCCGTCAGAACGCCCTCCATAGCAAACGCGAGCTCCTCTTCTACCGCATCGGCGTTCGGCAGGGTGGTGTCGAACATAGAAAGGGCAGCATACCCCTCGCCGATGGTGTGGCTTTCTATTACGCGCACGTCGGCCTCGCTGTAAAGGCCTGCCGCCTGGCGCGCCGCTAAAACAATGTTGCCGTTGTTGGGGAAAACGAAAATGTGGTCTGCGTCAATCTCGGCAAAGGCGTGCAAAAAGTCGTCTGCCGAGGGATTCATGCTTTGGCCACCGCCAACCACGGCGTCTGCCCCCAAATCCAAGAAGCATTGGCGCACGCCCTCGCCTGCGGCAACGGCAACGGCCGCGTATTTCTTGTGCGGCTTCGTGTGAAGGACGAGAGGGGCTTCCTCCTTTTCCTCCGTCTCGTTGTGTTGCAGGGTCATGTTTTCAATTTTCAAGGTGAGAAATTCACCAAAGCCCTGCGCGTAATTCAATACGTCACCCGGGGTCTTGGTGTGAATATGTAATTTTACAATGGTGTCCGTTTGGAAGCAGGCAATGGAGTCGCCCATTTTGCGAAGAGGCTCCAAGAACGCGTCCACCTTAAAGGCGTCAACGTCGCATTTTGCATCCTGCAAGCGAATCAGCACCTCGGTGCAGTAGCCGTAAAGCAGGGGCGTGTCTCTTTCAAAAAGAGAAAAATCCACGGCGGCGGCCGTTTTGCCTGCCGCATCGTCCGTCGGCCTATCAAAGAGAACACCGCCAAGCGCCTCGGCCATACCCTCCATAATGTAAAGCAGACCCGCGCCGCCGCTGTCCACCACGCCCGATTCCTTCAAAACGGGCAAAAGCTCGGGTGTGCGCGCAAGAGAGCGGCGCAGCTCCGAGAGAAAAATGTCAAAATAGTCCTTGATAGAGAGCGCGCCCTGCCAAACGGCACCTGCCTTGGCGGCCGCGTCCTTAAATACGGTCAGAATGGTGCCCTCCACGGGGGTGTCCACCGCGCCGTAGGCAAACGCAACGCCCTTTTGCATTGCGCGGTTTAAGATGCCAACGTCAACCGTTTTTTCGCCCGCAAGTCCATCGGCAATGCCTGCGAAAATCTGGGAAAGGATAACGCCCGAGTTTCCTCTTGCGCCTATCAGCATTCCCTTGGCAACGATAGCGGCAATCTCTGCCACGCTGTCACCCGTTAAGTCGGGGCGGCAGCCGCTTGCCAGCGTCATATACATATTGTCTCCCGTATCGCCGTCGGGAATGGGAAACACGTTCAAATCGTTGACCGCTTCCTTGTTTTTTCCGAGCTTGGAAAGCCCGCCGTAAAGCATGGAGACGAAAAGCTCCTCGTTTAATACCAAAGTTTCTTCCATGTTAATTCCTTCGTATCGTCCTTCGTTTTCCTTGCCGTCAATGCTCAAAATGCGCTTCATCAGAGACGGTTTGTGAAAAAGAGGCGCGCTCCTGCGCCCCGAAAAAAGCAAATGCGTCTTGACTTTTTTCGCACACGTATATTATAATAGGAATGGTCTAAAAAATGAATGGGCAACTTTTTCGCATTATGTGGTATTTTACACAAAAAGTATAAAAAGTGTGGTAAAATAAAAGGGCACAAAAAGAAAAATATAGGAAAAAATGTCACTTTTTTCCATATTTAAGCCAAAAAGCCAAAAAGAAAAGGAGCTTTAGGTATGCAAGAGAAAAAGGATAGGCGAACGGTCAAAACCAAGAAGGCCATTCACGTGGCCTTAGCCTCCTTAATGGCAGAGAGAAGCATTGACGATATTACCATCAGCGAGATAGCCAAGCGCGCAGATATTAACCGTAAGACCTTTTATAACTATTACGGCGGCATTCATATGCTTCTGGGCGAAATTGAAGAGAGCATTCTTGCGGATTTTCGGGAGGCGCTTTCCGAGGTGGATTTTTCGCATCCGCGCCAGCTGGCGCGCGATGCCTTTAACGGCTTGCACACGGTTTTGAGCAAAAACCTCAACTTTTACCGATTTTTTCTTTTGTCGGACAAAAACACCTATTTCAGCGCCCGTATATCCGCTTCGCTTTGCGCGATGATAAAAAATATATTGCAGAGTCACACAAGCGTGGACGATGCCAAGGCAGAGGTTATCATTCAGTATACCCTTGCCGGCATTTTCGCGGGCTATCGCTTCTGGTTCTCCTCGGATAAGCGCACCTCGTCAGAGTCGCTGTACGCCTTAATAGAGCAGCTTTGCTTTAACGGCACCAATTCCTTCTTTTCCGAGGTGTAAAAGGGCAGTCTCTTTCTGCAAAAAAGAGGCGAAGCTTATTGACTTTTCCTTTTTCGCTATGTATAATGAAATTAAACCTTACTCTTTTCGTCAGCCTTTTGCTTGGCATAAATAAAACGGGAGTCTTTCCGTTATCTTGGAGGTATAAACCGTGTTTACCGCTTGCTTGATTCTGGCGCTTTCTCTCTTTATAGGCTTCAGCACCTGCGCCTTCGTGTTATCCAAAATCCCCTACAAAAGCGGAAGGGTATTAAAGCCCTTTTACGTCTTTTTTGCGGCCGTTCTCCTTTCGGCTCTGGTGATGTTTTTGCCGATTTACAGGGAGATTTTTTCGGAGGGCGCCGTGCGTCCGCTTGAAATTGTCGCCATGTCCTTACATAACACCTTCCGCCTTTTCATTATGGACGGCGAGTTCAACATCGTCACGGAGAATATGACGGGGCTTTCTGCTATCGGCACGGAGATTTACGCGGGCTTTTTCGCGGTGCTTTACGTTTTAGCTCCCATACTCACCTTCGGCGTTGTGCTTTCCTTTTTCAAAAGCGCCTCTGCCTATAAAAAATATTTCTTCTCCTTTTTCCGTGACGTGTACGTTTTCTCGGAGCTGAATGCCAAGTCTCTTGCCCTTGCCAAGAGCTTAAAGAAGCACGAGCCGCGCCGCGTTATCGTGTTTTGTGACGTTTTTGAGCAGAACGAGGAGGAGTCCTTCGAGCTGCTGGAAAAGGCCAAGGAGTTAGACGCCATTACCTTCAAAAAGGATATATCCACCATTGATTTCCGTATCCACTCCAAAAAGCGCCTGCTTGCCTTTTTGGCTATCGGCGAGGGGGATTCGGAGAACATCAAGCAGGCCATGGAGCTTGTGGAGCGCTACGGTGACAGGGAAAAGGCCGAGCTGTACGTCTTTTCCAGAACGGTGGGAAGCGAGCTGATGCTTTCCAAGGCCTCCGTCAGAAAAATCAAGGTGCGCCGCATCAATGACGCGCGCTCGCTCGTTCTGAATCTGCTCTATACGGGCGGTGACAAAATCTTCAGCTCTGCCTTAACGGAGTATGAGGACGTCAAATATTTCCACAACTACAAGACGGGCAAGAAGGAGCCCAAGAAGTGCATCTCTGCCGTGGTTGTCGGTATGGGTCTTTACGGCCGAGAAATGATGAAGGGCCTTACCTGGTTCTCTCAGATGGAGGGGTACACCTTCCGCTTGCACGGCTTTGAAAAGGACAAGACCGCAGGGGCGCGCTTCGCCTCCGAGTGTCCTGAGCTGATGGAGGAAAAGTACAACAAGCAGATGGATGACGTGAACGATGCCCAGTACGATATTACCATTCATAGCGGCATCGAAATTCTGTCGGACGAATTCTTTAAGGAATTGAAGAGGATTAAGGACATCTCTTACGTCTTTATTTCCCTTGGTGACGATGACACCAACATCCGCATTGCCGTTGCCGTGCGCGCCGCGCTTCGCCGTATGGCGATTGAGGAGGGCAGAGAGGATACGGCCATTGTGGAAACGGTTGTATATGACGAGAACAAGAACAAATCCCTCAACGGCGTGTTCGACTTCTCGGAGAAAAGCACGTATGACATCAATTTTGTCGGCAGCCTGCCCGATTACTATTCCGAGGGTGTGCTTCTCAATTCCGAATTGGAGAAGAAGGCCTTGGAGCGCCACATGATGTGGGGCGGCGGCGAGGAGGCTATCCGCAAATTCTGGACGTACGAGTACAACTATCGCTCCTCTATGGCTTCGGTTATGCACCGCAAGCATAAGCTTTTGATTCCGATGATGCGGGAAATTATCGAAATTCCCAAGGAAAACAGAACGGAGGAGCAGGCCTACGTGCTTCGCACCGTGGAGCATCGGCGCTGGAACGCCTATATGCGAACGGAGGGCTGGAGCCGCGGCGACATACGCAACAATTTGGCTAAGGTGCATCCTTGTCTGCGTCCCTTCAAGGAGCTGCCCTACGAGGAGCAAATAAAGGACGACGACTGATAACAAAGTAGTAATAAGCTGAAAGGAAAAACGCGATGGAAAACCAACATATCATTCTGGAAAACAAGAGCTTTATTCTGACAGTAGGCAGTGATTGCATCGCCAAGAGCCTTATATGCAAGGCAACGGGCGAGGAGTGCTTGGAGCAGGGGCGCGGTATTGCCCTCTTTTCCGTCACCCAGCCCCGCCCCTTCAACAACGAGGTGAAGCTGGCGCACCCCAACAAGAGAACCACCTTCCAGGGCAATCGCCTGAGAAGAGAGGGCGACAAGCTGATTGTCGGCTTTGAAATCACGCCCTTTGAGGCAGAGGTAACGGTGAAAATCACCGAGACCTATATGGTCTTTACCCTCTCGGACTTTATCGTTGGCGAGAAGGATTACGAGGGGCTGATGATGGCGACGCCCCCCGTTGCCGAGTTCCGTCTTTTGCAGCTTCCCGTGCGAAACAGAGAGCATTTTGGTGAATGGCTCAACGTATCCTGGGACGACAAGACGGCTATCAACGTCCTTGCCAACAACCCCTATCCCCGCATTGACTCCGAGCGTCGCGACGGCTACCGTCTGATGACGGCGGACGCGGTCAAGGGCATTCGCCTGAAGGGCTGTGAGGCCGCGCTTATCGTCAGCCCCACCGAGAAGCTTTTAGACGCCATTGACACCCTGGAGGAGGATTACGGGCTCCCCCATGGCGTCAAGAGCCGCAGAAGCGACAGCATCAACGTATCTGCCCTTTGGTCGTCCAACGTGACTCCTAAAACGGTGGACACCTATATTGCCTACGCCAAGCAGGGCGGCTTCCGTCATATGCTGCTGTATTTCCCCTCCATCTTTAAAGCGTACGGGTATAGCTTTTGCGGCGACTACGATTTCCGCGACGAGTACCCGAATGGCGTTGCCGATCTGAAGGCGATGCTGGATAAAATCAAGGCGGCGGGCATCACCCCCGGCATTCATTTCCTGCAAACCCATATCGGCGTTAAGAGCCGCTACGTGACCCCCTCGGTTGACCCCCGCGTGCGTAGAACCCGTCTTTTCACTCTTGCCAAGAATGTAAGCGAGGAGGATACAGAGCTTTTCGTTCTGCAAAACCCCGAGGATACGGTGATGCACGAGAAGTGCCGTGTGCTGTGCTTTGACGGGGAGGCTATTCATTACGAGGGCTATACCACCGAGCCGCCCTATCGCTTCTACGGCTGTAAGCGCGGGCATTATGATACCACCGTTCTGCCCCATAAGGCAGGGACGGTCGGCGGCATTCTCGACGTCAGCGAATACGGCGCGACAAGCCTTTACATTGACCAGGACACCGACCTGCAGGACGAGGTGGCAGAGAAGCTTGCCGTTGCCTATAACGCGGGCTTTGCGTTCATCTATTTTGACGGCTCCGAGGGCACCAACGAGCCCTACGGCTTCCACGTGCCCAACGCCCAGTACCGTGTTCTGAAGAAGTTAGATAGCGAGCCCCTCTTTACCGAGGGCGCCGCGAAGGCGCATTTCAGCTGGCACTTCCTTGGCGGCGGCAACGCCTTTGATGTTTTCCCTGCCAACGTATTCAAGCAGAAAATCGCCGAGTTCCCTGCGGAAGAGGCGCCCCGTATGCGCGACGACTTTACCCGCCTGAACTTTGGCTGGTGGGGCTATTTCAAGGACATCCAGCCCGATATGTACGAGTACGGCACCAGCCGCGCCGCCGCCTGGGATTGCCCCGTTACCCTCATCAGTAATCTTGATAATATGGCATCCAACCCCCGTACCGCCGATAACCTTGAGGTTATCCGCCGTTGGGAGGAGGCGAGAAGAACGGGCTTCCTTACGGACGATATGAAGGAAGCACTGAAAAACTTGGAGCAGGAGCACATTCTTCTTATCAACGAGGATGGGGAATTTGAGCTTGTGCCTTATAACGCCATCGCCGTAGGCGACAGCAGCATCTCCGCCTTTGTCTTTGAAAGAAAAGAGAAGTGCTATGCGGTGCTGTGGCATAAAACGGGAGAGGGCAAGCTTTGCCTGCCTCTGTCCGCCGAGGGCCTTTGCTACGAAAGCGACCTTGGCCGCGCCGACCTTACCGTTACCAAAACGGAAAACGGCGTCCTTCTTGACGCTGCGGGTCGCCGCTATCTCTCGGGCGACTTCTCGAAGGAGGCGCTTGCCGCGGCCTTTGCCAAGGCAACCGTATCCGAATAATTTGCCCAAAGGGGCCGCGACACCGTCGCGGCTCCTTTTTTGCGATGAATAAAAAGCTTGCAAAAATTCGGCGAAAGGGATTGCAATTTTCGCCATTTTGTGATACAATAGCGAGGTTAAAGAAATCACAAGAAAAATCGTATTAAAAGAGGAAAAAAGCTTTGAAAAGAACGGACTTACGAAACGTTGCCATTATTGCTCACGTTGACCACGGCAAGACCACGCTTGTGGACGAGATGCTTCGTCAGGGCGGTATTTACCGCGAAAACCAAGCCACCGAGGAAAGAGTGATGGACTCCAATGACTTGGAGAAGGAGCGCGGCATCACCATTCTCGCCAAGAACACGGCCATTCACTACAAGGACGTGAAGATTAACGTCATTGACACGCCCGGACACGCCGACTTTGGCGGCGAGGTGGAGCGCATACTGAAAATGGTGAACGGCGTTATTTTGCTTGTGGACGCCGCAGAGGGCCCCATGCCCCAGACGCGCTTTGTATTGGAAAGAGCCCTGGCGATGAATCACCGCGTCATCGTGGTTGTCAATAAAATAGACAAGCCCGACGCCCGTATTTACGAGGTTATTGACGAGGTTTTGGAGCTTTTGATAGACCTGAACGCCACAGACGAGCAGCTGGATTCCCCCATGCTCTTCTGCTCCGGGCGCTCGGGAACGGCCTCTCTTTCGCCCGACGTGGCGGGAGAAAATCTGGTTCCGCTGCTTGATACCATTTTGGACTATATCCCCGCTCCCGAGGGAGACGAGGAGGGCCCCTTGCAGATGCTCGTTTCCTCTATCGACTATAACGAGTACGTGGGAAGAATCGGCATTGGCCGTATTGAGCGCGGCGTTTTGAAGCAGAACCAGGAAATCAGCATTTGCAACTATCACGATAAGGATGCCGCCCCCAAGCGCGCCAAAATCGTGTCTATTTACCAGTTTGACGGCTTGACCCGCGTTCCCGTAACCGAGGCAAAAATGGGCGACATTGTCTGCTTCTCCGGTGCGGAAAACATCACCATTGGTGACACGGTGTGCGCGCCGCTTTGCATTGAGCCCTTGGAGTTTGTAAAGGTTTCCGAGCCGACCTTGGAGATGACCTTCTCGGTTAACGACTCTCCCTTTGCCGGTACGGAGGGCAAATACGTTACCTCGCGTCATTTGCGCGAAAGACTCTACAAGGAGCTTCTGCGCGACGTTTCGCTTCGCGTTTTTGACGGTGACACCACCGATTCCTTCAAGGTAGCAGGGCGCGGCGAGATGCACCTTTCCATTCTCATTGAAAATATGCGCCGTGAGGGCTACGAGCTTTCCTGCTCCACTCCCCGCGTGCTGTATAAGACCATTGACGGCGTGAAGTGCGAGCCTATCGAGCGCGTGGAAATTGACGTGCCCGAGGAATATATGGGCAGCGTGATGGAGAAGCTGGGCTCCCGTAAGGGCGAGCTTCTGGATATGCAGCTGCGCGGCAACCGTCAGCGCTTGATTTACACCATTCCCTCCAGATGCCTCTTTGGCTATCGCTCGGAGTTTATGACCGCCACCAGAGGCGAGGGTATTATGAATACCACCTTTGAATGCTACGCGCCCTTCAAGGGCGAGGTGACCGTTCGCTTTACGGGCTCTCTCGTTGCCAGCGAAACGGGCAAAACCACCTCCTACGGTCTTTACTACTCCCAAGACAGAGGCCCTCTGTTCGTTGGCCCCTCCACCCCCGTTTACGAGGGAATGATTGTCGGAGAAAACCCCAAGCCCGGCGATATTTCGGTCAACGTCTGCAAGGAAAAGCATCTGACTGCCGTTCGCTCCAAGGGAGCAGACGAGGCCTTGACGCTTATCACGCCCATTCAGAAGTCCTTGGAGGAGGCCATTGAGTTTATCGCAGAGGACGAGCTGATTGAGGTTACCCCCAAGAGCATCCGTTTGCGTAAGCAAATTTTGGATACGCCCACCAGACTCAAGGCGCAGGCCGCTAAGCAGCGCGCCGCAAAGGCGTAAGAGCTGTGGCGGCACTGTACGGCACCGTTCTTTGCGTTGGCTCCTTGAAGGAGGAGTATCTGGTAAAGGCGGTGGCAGAATACAAAAAGCGTATTTCTGCTTATATGCGCTTGGAGGAGATAGTCTTGAAGGAGGAAAAGCTTTCGGATGAGTCTCCTGCCTCCGTAGAGGCGGCTCTTGCCGCAGAGGGAGAACGGATTTTGGCACAGATTCCCAAGGACGCTTACGTTATTGCCCTGTGCGTTGAGGGAAAAGAAATGGATTCCGTTGCCTTGGCGGAAAAGATAGCCGAGGCGGGCAGGCTTTCGGGAAAAATCTTCTTTCTTATCGGCTCCTCCTACGGCCTTGCGCCCAAGGTCAAGGCGCGCGCGGATTTTAAGCTCTCCGTCTCCAAGCTCACCTTTCCCCATCAGCTGATGCGGGTCATTTGGGGCGAGGCGCTTTATCGCTCCCTTACCATTCTGGCAGGGAAGAAGTACCACAAATAAATTTTCTATTGTCTGAGAACAAAAGCACGAAACGGCAGTTTTGGTGCTTTTGTTCTTTTTTACGCCTCTTTATCCTGCATTTTGTTGCCTTGAAATATTGACTTTGCTTTTGATTGGTGTTAAAATAAAATAAGTATAACCTTTTTTAGCACTTGAAGCCGTGGAGGTGGGTAAATGAAAATTATTGATATTATCAACGGAGCAAGGCCCAGCCTTTCCTTTGAGGTTTTTCCTCCTAAACCGGACGACGCCTTTGAGAGCGTTTTGGCGGCGGCCACCGAAATCGCGGCCCTGAAGCCCAGCTATATGAGCGTGACTTACGGCGCAGGCGGCGGTACCTCGCAGTACACCAAGGACGTTTGCACCGCTCTTTCCCGACACGGCGTTCCCTCCCTTGCACACCTGACCTGTTATTCCTCGGACAAGGCCCGCATCAAAGCGGAGCTTCAAAGCCTGCGGGAGAAGGGCATCGAGAACGTTCTGGCCCTACGGGGAGATAAGCCGCAGGGGTTTGACGAGAGTGCCGTTTCCTACCGACACGCCAGCGACTTGGCCGAGGAAATCCGCGCCTTTGGCGGCTTTTGCATTGGCGGCGCCTGCTATCCCGAGGGGCATCCTGAAAGCGAAAGCTTCAAGGCGGATATGGAGGGGCTTCGTCGCAAGGTGGCAAGCGGCTGTGAATTTCTCACCACCCAGATGTTTTGTGACAACGATATTCTCTATAATTTTCTCTATCATCTTTCCAAGGAGGGCATTGACGTGCCCGTGGTGGCAGGCATTATGCCCGTTACCAACGCCGCGCAAATCAAGCGCATCTGCGCCCTTTCCTCCTCGGCTATGCCCCGGCGCTTTATCCGTATCGTAGACAGATACGGCGACAATCCCCTTGCCATGAAGCAGGCGGGCATCGCCTTTGCCACCGAGCAGATTATAGACCTTTTTGCCAACGGCATCAACGCCGTTCACGTCTACTCCATGAATAAGCCCGACGTGGCGGCGGCCATACAGAAAAACGTATCGGAGATAATCGCATGACTCCCTCGGCGCTTTTTTACGGAAAAATCGCCCAAGAGGAGCTGACCCTCGACCCCCGTGAGCTGACCGCTCGCCTGCGGGCCAAGGGAGATGGGCAGGCGCTCCTGCCCCCTGACTGTGAGGAAAAGCTGCGGGCCGCTTTGTCGGTTGGCTACGTGGGCCTAAAAACCGAAATTTCTCTTTTGCCCGATGGGCGTGTCGATATGGGCTTTGCTCTTTTGGAAAGCCGCGACCTTTGCCGTCATTTAGAGGGGTGCAAGGAGGCGCTGGTTTTGGCCGTGACCCTGGGCTTCGGGGTGGATAGGCTGCTTCTGCGCCTTGGCGCCGCCTCGACCTCTGCCCATTTCTTTGCCGATGCCTTGGCCTCTGCCTTAGCGGAGGCGGCCTTAAAGGCGGCCTTGGAGAGAACCAAGGGAGACGCTGCTTTAACGGCGGGCTTCAGCCCCGGCTACGGCGATTTGTCCTTGGAGGCGCAGATACCTGTTTTGAAGGCCCTTTCCGCCAAGGAGCGCTTGGGCATTTCTCTCTCGGGAGCCCTTTTGATGTCTCCCGCCAAATCCATCAGCGCCATTTACGGCTTACGAAACCAAAGGAAAGGATAACGCTATGAAGGACGTTTTGTCTCATATCAGAGAAAAGCGCACCTATTTTGACGGGGGCTTCGGCACGCTTTTACAGGGCGCGGGGCTTCCTGCGGGAGCGCCCCCTGAAATTTGGAATTTGACGAACCCCGAGGCCGTCATTGAAGCGCACCGCGCGTATCTGGCGGCGGGAAGTCATATCGTCACAACCAATACCTTTGGCATCAACCGCGATAAATACGACAATTACGAGGAAATGATTGCCGCGGCCATCGTCTGCGCCAAGGAGGCCATCGGAGAGAGGAAGGACGCCTTCCTTGCCTTTGATATGGGCCCTACGGGCAGAATGACGGAGCCGCTTGGCGACCTCTCCTTTGAGGAGGCCGTGTCTCTGTACGCCGCCTCGGTGAAGGTGGCAGTCAAGGCGGGGGTGGATTTGATTCTGATTGAAACCATGAACGACGCCTACGAAACCAAGGCGGCGGTTCTGGCCGCCAAGGAAAACTCCGACCTTCCCGTATTCGTCACAAACGCCTTTGATTCAAGCGGCAAGCTGTTAACGGGGGCGGATATTCCCGCTATGGTGGCTCTTTTGGAGGGCCTTGGTGTAGACGCGCTTGGCATCAACTGCTCCTTTGGGCCTGACGTGATGCTTTCCCACGTGGAAGCGCTCGCTCGGTATACCTCCTTGCCCATTATCGCCAATCCCAACGCAGGCCTGCCCAAGATCAAGGGGGGCAGAACGGTTTACGATATTTCCCCCGATGCCTTTGCCGCCTATATGGTGGCCTTGGTCGAGCGGGGCGCCACGGTGCTTGGCGGCTGCTGTGGCACCACACCCTCGTATATTGAAAAAACGGTGGCGGCCACCAAGGGCCTCCCCTATACCTTACCCACCTACAAGGAGGACACCCTCGTTTCCTCCTATACCCACGCCGTTGTAGCCGATGGGCGCCCCATTCTCATTGGGGAGCGCATCAACCCCACGGGAAAGCCCCGCTTGAAAGAGGCTCTTCGGGGCGGTGACCTTGGCTACGTGCTTTCCGAGGCCATTGGCCAGACGGAGAAGGGTGCAAAGATTCTGGACGTCAACGTGGGCCTGCCCGATATTGACGAGGCGGCGCTGATGCGTGCGCTCGTGAAGGAGCTGCAAGCCGTCACCGACGCGCCCTTACAGCTGGACTCCACCTCTCCTGCCGTTTTGGAGGGGGCTATGCGGGTCTACAACGGCAAGCCACTTATCAATTCCGTCAACGGCGAGGAGGCTCATATGCGGGCCATCTTCCCCCTGGTTCAAAAATACGGCGGCGCCGTTATCGCGCTGACGATGGACGAGAAGGGCATTCCCGCCTCTGCTGAGGCGCGGGTGGCAATCGCGGAGAAAATCGCCGCCGTTGCCGCGGAATACGGCATCGGCAAAAAGGATTTGGTGGTGGACCCTCTGTGCCTCACCGTGTCCTCTGATACGGGAGCGGCGCTTGCTACTCTACGGGCGGTGTCTCTTTTGAAGGAAAAGGGCTTCCGCGTCAGCCTGGGAGTTTCCAACGTATCCTTCGGGCTTCCCGCCCGTGAGAAGCTCAACGCCTGCTTCTTCGCCTCGGCCTTGGAGAAGGGGCTGGACTTTGCCATTATGAATCCCTTTTCCGAGGGAATGATGGATACCTATTACGCCTTTTGCGCCTTGCACGGTATGGACGAGGCCTGCCTTTCCTATATTGCCTACGCCGCAGGCGGCGAGGAGAAAAAGGCAGAGAGCAAGGCGGAAAGCAAGACCGCCCTTTCCTGTCGGGAGGCGGTTATCCGTGGCTTGAAGGCGCAAGCGGTAGAGGCGGCTCTTGCCTTGGTGAAGAACGCCCCGCCCCTTTCCGTGATTGACGGAGAGATAATCCCCGCCTTGAACGAGGTAGGGAAGCGCTTTGAGGAAAAGACCCTGTACCTGCCCCAGCTTTTGATGAGCGCCGAGGCGGCAAGCGCCGTCTTTGAGGCCTTGAAGGCCCATATGCCCAAGGAAAAGACCGAGGAGGGCTGCGGCGTCATTCTCGCCACGGTGAAGGGCGATATACACGATATTGGTAAAAACATCGTCAAGGTGATACTGGAAAGCTATGGCTTTGCCGTTTATGATTTGGGCAAGGACGTGGCCGCCGAGGCGGTTTTGGAGGCAACCTTGGCCACGGGCTATACCCTTGTGGGCCTTTCTGCCCTGATGACCACTACCCTCCCCGCCATGGAGCAGACCGTGGCGCTTTTGCGGGCAAGAGCCCCCGGCGTTGCGGTGATGGTAGGGGGCGCCGTTCTTACCGAGGAATACGCCAAGGGCATTGCGGCAGACGCCTACTGTGCCGACGCGATGGCGGCGGTGCGCTTTGCCAAGGCACATTATGAGAAAGAATAAAAAAGAGGTAATTATGTACCAGATTGTCAGAAAAAAGGAATTGAATCCCACCGTGGTTCAAATGGAAATTGCCGCTCCCCTCGTTGCCAATAAGGCAAAGGCAGGGCAGTTTATCATTTTGCGCGTGGATGAGGAGGGGGAGAGAATTCCCTTAACGGTAGCAGGCGTTTCTGCTACGGACGGAACGGTTAAAATCATCTTCCAGCTGGTCGGCGCGACAACCGCGCTGCTCGGCGCGAAGAAAGAAGGGGAGTATATTGCTGACTTTGTCGGCCCTCTTGGCGTGCCGACCGAAACGGAGGGGATTTCCCGCGTTTGCGTGGTTGGCGGCGGCGTTGGCTGTGCCATTGCTCTTCCTATTGCCGAGGAGCTTCATCGCCTCGGCGCCGAGGTCACGAGCATCGTTGGCTTCCGCAACCGTGACCTTTTGATTTTGGAAGAGGAGTTTTCCGCCGTCTCGGACAGTCTGACGGTGATGACGGATGACGGCAGCTACGGTGAAAAGGGCAACGTCACGATGCCCTTGAAGGCACTTTTGGAAAAGGGCGAGAGGTTTGACCGCATTATCGCCATCGGGCCGCTGATTATGATGAAATTCGTGGTGGAAACGGCGCGCCCCTTTGGCGTTCCCGTCACCGTTTCGATGAACCCCATTATGATAGACGGAACGGGTATGTGCGGCGGCTGCCGCCTGACCCTTTGCCAAAACGGCAAGAAAATCACCAAATTCGCCTGTGTGGACGGCCCCGATTTTGACGGCTACGAGGTGGATTTTGACGATGCGATGTCCAGAAGCGCGATGTACCGCTCCTTTGAGCGCCACGCCTATGAGGACACCTGCCATTTATTGAAGAAGGGAGACGCGTGATATGGCCATTATTCCAAAAAAGCACGAAATGCCCACCCAAGATCCGCTTCTTCGCGCCCATAATTTTGACGAGGTTGCCTTGGGTTACACCGAAAAGGCGGCTATTGCCGAGGCCTCGCGCTGCTTGAACTGCAAAAATGCGCCCTGCGTGTCGGGGTGTCCTGTCAACGTACAGATTCCGCAGTTTCTTTCTGCGGTCAAGGAAGGGAATTTTGAAGAGGCGTATCGTGTGATAAGCCTTTCCTCCTCTCTGCCTGCCGTTTGCGGCCGCGTTTGCCCCCAGGAAACCCAGTGCGAGTCCAAATGCACCCTGGGTATCAAGTTTGAGCCCGTTGCCATCGGCCGCGTGGAGCGGTATGTAGCCGACAGGCACAACGAAATGAATACGGAAGCCCAAGAGAAGCCTGCATCCAACGGTCATAGAGTTGCCGTGGTCGGCTCCGGCCCTGCCGGTCTTACCTGTGCAGGTGATTTGGCACGGCTTGGCTATGAGGTCACCGTTTATGAGGCCTTACATACCGCAGGCGGTGTGCTGGTTTACGGCATTCCCGAATTTCGCTTGCCCAAGGCCATCGTGGCCAAGGAGGTGGCGGGATTGCGAGCGCTCGGCGTTTCGGTCGAGACCAACGTTGTTATCGGCAAGACTCTTCTGATTGACGAGCTGTTTGATATGGGCTTTGAGGCAGTCTTTATCGATTCGGGCGCAGGGCGACCCAACTTTATGTATATTCCCGGCGTGTCCTACAAGCGCGTGTACACTCCAAACAAGTTTTTAACCCGAAGCAATCTGATGAAGGCCTATCGCGAAAATGCCGCAACCCCCATTATGAAGGGCGGCAGGGTTGCCGTTGTTGGCGGCGGAAACGTGGCGATGGACGCCGCAAGAACCGCTTTGCGCTTGGGCGCCGAGAAGGTGTATATTGTCTACCGTCGCTCTATGGATGAGCTTCCTGCCAGACGCGAGGAGGTTGAGCACGCAGAGGAAGAGGGAATCGAATTCCGTCTGCTTTGCAACCCCGTTGAAATTCTCGGCTATCACAACCCTGAAAATCCGCGCGATGAGAGAAACGGCTTCGTGACGGGTATGAAATGCGTCAAAATGGCGCTTGGCGAGCCCGATGAAAAGGGTCGCCGTCGCCCCGTGGTGATTGAGGGCAGCGAGTTTCTCTTGGAGGTTGATACGGTGATTATGGCCATCGGCACCTCGCCCAACCCCCTTATCAAGAACACAACCGCAGGCTTGGAAACAAAGAGCTGGGGCGGTATTGTGGTGGAAGAGGAAACGGGCTTAACCACCCGTCCTGCCGTTTTCGCGGGAGGAGACGCCGTGACGGGCGCCGCCACCGTTATCTCGGCTATGGGCGCGGGCAAGGTGGCCGCCAAGTCCATCGATGCGCTTTTAAGCAAGACCCCCGAAAATTAAAAAAACAAAGGGCTTTTTAAGACGGCGGCGCAGAAATGTGCGCTTTGTCAAAAAAGCCCTTTTGAATTTGTGCAAAATGCCAAGAACAAGCAAAAAATCTTTGTTTTTTTCTGTTTTTGGGTTGACTTTTTGGGTTTCCTATGCTACACTCGCCGTGAGGGGAAAAACCCTCTGTCATAACAAATATTTGCGGTTTTTTGTTTGCAAAGGAGAAGAGCTATGAGCAAGCAGGCAGAAGCACAAGCAACGGCAAAGGCAACGAAGGCAGAAGAAAAAGCAAAGAGCAAACGGCCGAAAAAGGAGAAAATTCACTTTTGGTCGCTTCTTTGGCGCTATGTAAAGCCCGAAAAGAAGAGGCTCTTGGTAGCGGTTATTTTTTCCTTTTTGACGGGCGTTTTTGTTGCCATTCAGCCTCTCGTTGTCAAGTACATCATTGACACGGGCGTGGGCGGTGAGTCCATTGCCTTTTTCGGCAAGGTGTTTTACGCGGGTCCGCAAGGCGATAGAGAAAAAATAATCTTTGTCGTTTGCGCCTGCTGTGCGTACGTTTTCATTTGCCTGATGCGGCTCCTTTTTTGGACGATTGGGTACACCAGCGCCCAAAAGGCCTTAGCCTCAACGCTGTTTAATCTGCGTTCGCAGTTCTTTGGCCACGTGCAGCATCTTTGTATGCACTTTCACGATAGAAATTCCTCGGGTGAGCTGTATAACTACATTATGGGCTCTCCGATGAACAACATAAAGACCTTCTTGGCCTCCATGACCCAGACCTTTCCCTTCCAAGCGGTCTCGCTCTTTATTTCGCTTATCGCCCTGACCTCTTATAGCATCAAGCTAACGGGATTGATTCTGGTTATCAGCGTTATTATGGCCCTCTTCTATCGCTTCTCGCGCCAGAAGATGCGTAAGGCGTCTAAGGAATATCTTTCCTCGGAGAACCGCGCCTCCCAGTATATCGCAGACGTTTTGCACGGCTCGGAGGCCGTCAAGATGTACGCCATTGAGGAGGACACCATTCAGCAGTTCAACGAAAAGGTGGACGACTTGAAGGAAACCAGCCTGCGCTACACGATGCGAAACTACATTGAGGCGGTTAAGCCCGAGTATACCCATTATTTCGGTATTGCGGTGGTTTACCTTGTGGGATCCATTCTTTGCATTCGCGGTGAAATCACCATCGGTGTGTTTTACGCCTTCTTATCCAGCATGGGTACCATTTTGTCCACCCTCAGCTCCTGGCTTAACGTGGCTATGACGCAGCCTATGGCGGCGGAGGCGTTGGAGCGGGTTAACCGCATCATTGACGAAAACAGTACCACCCCCGAGGTTCGTGAGGAGGCGCGCCGCTCGCTTGCCATTGAGCGCGCACACGCGCAGAATGAAAACGAGCCCTGTATCGCCTTTAACGACATCACCTTCGGGTATGACGAAAAGCCCGTTTTCCAGAACTTCTCCTGTAAAATCGGTTATTGCGAGAGTATTGGTCTTGTGGGAAGCTCGGGCTCGGGAAAATCCACCTTTACCAAGCTTGTTATGCGCCTTTATGACGTGCAGAAGGGAAGCGTTACCCTGCACGGCAGAAACGTCAAGGATTACGCCACGCATGAGCTGCGCGCCTCCTTTGGCGTTGTGCCGCAGAATCCCTTTATCTTTGCGGGCACTATCTGGGATAATATCCGCATCGCCGCGCCCGAGGCCAGCAATTATGAAATCATCAGAGCCATGGAGCTTGCCCGTGTGCACGAGTTCGTGAACGAGCTGCCGATGGGCTGGGCCACCGTTATCGGTGACGGAGCTTTGGCGCTGTCGGGCGGTCAGAAGCAGAGAATTGCCATTGCGCGCGCCATTTTGAAGAAGCCCGACATCTTTATCTTCGACGAGGCAACCTCCGCGCTTGACAATATTTCCGAGCGCCTGATTCAGCAGGCAATGGAGGAGCTGATGCAGACGCACACGGTGATTTTCGTGGCGCACAGACTTTCCACTATTCGCAACGTCAATCGTATTATGGTGTTTGACCGCGGTGCCGTTATCCAAGAGGGTACCTACGATGAGCTGGCCGCACAGAGTGGCGAATTCCGCCGTCTGCTTGACGCGGCAGAGGCCAAGGACGATTACCTGCGCGCCGACAAGAGAACCGTTGATGAGCGGCTTGGCAAAAAGCCCAAAAAGCAATAAATCCACTCGAAAAAGAGAAAACAATGAAAAAAACGAAAATCTGCATCTTTGATTTGGACGGAACGCTGCTGAATACCCTTCCTGCCATTGCCTATTTTGGCAATACCGCCCTTGCCCACTTTGGTCTTGCAACCTATCCTACGGACAACTATCGGTATTATGCGGGGCGGGGCGCCAAAAACCTGGTAACGAATATGCTGACGGCGCAGGGGGCCTATACCGAGCCTCTTTTTGAGGAGGTATATACCTACTACAACGCGATATACAACGCCAATCCCACCAAGGATACCGCCCCCTATCCCGAAATCCCCGATCTGCTTCGGGCTCTGCGTGAAAAGGACGTTGCCTTAGCCGTTTTTTCCAACAAGCCGCATTACGCCGTTTGCGAAACGGTGAAGGGCTTTTTTCCCGATATTTCTTTTGCCACTGTCCAAGGGCAAACGGAGGACCTGCCCTTAAAGCCCTCCCCGGAGGGAATTTTCCGTATTTTGTCCGCCGTGGGCGCGGAAAAGGATGAGTGCTTGTATATCGGTGACAGCGACGTGGATATGTATACCGGTACAGCGGCCGACGTCTTTTCCATTGGCGCCGCTTGGGGCTTCCGCGGAGAGAAGGAATTGATGGCGGCGGGCGCCTCTGCCGTTGCCCAAAGCCCGATAGAAATTTTGCGATATCTGTGTGAAGAGTAAGGGAATTTTTCATAAAATTTACAGAAATTGCTTTACAAATGGATTGTCTTGATATACAATAGAATAGTAAACGAGGAGAACCGCTTGTTTGCGGTTCTCTTTTTTTAGAAATGAGAAAACAGAAAGAGGAAAACGGAAAAGAATGACAGAAGTGTGCGCCCATATTGCCGCCTTGGCGGATTACGGAATCAGAGAGGGTCTTTGTGCCGAGGAGGACAGAGCATACGTTATCAATGCGATTTTATCTATTTTGAAGCTTGACGCCTATGAGGAGCCAGCAGAAAAGAAAACGCTTCCCTTGGAGGAGTTGCTTTCTGCCCTTTGTGACGAGGCCTTTGCGCGCGGCGTGATAGAGGCAAACTCTGTTGTCTACCGTGATTTGTTCGATACCGCCTTAATGGGCGCGCTCATGCCGCGTCCTTCTGAGGTTTCCCGCCGCTTCTTCGCGCTTTTGGCCGAAAGCCCCGAGGCTGCCACGGATTATTTTTACGATCTTTGCCGCAAGAGCGATTACATACGCACCTATCGCGTTGCACGGGATATGAAATGGACGTATGACTCGCCCTATGGCGAGCTTGACATCACCATTAACCTTTCCAAGCCCGAAAAGGACGTTAAGGCCATCGCCGCGGCCAAGAAGCTGGCGCAAAGCGGCTATCCCAAATGCTTGCTCTGCCACGAGAACGTCGGCTATGCGGGAAGCCTGCGCTCGCCCGCCCGTCAGAATCTGCGCCAGATTTCGCTTTCCTTGGCAGAGGAAGCCTGGTATATGCAATATTCTCCATACGTATACTACAATGAGCACTGCATCGTGCTTGCCGGCGCGCATACGCCCATGCGTATTTCTGAGGAAACCTTCCGTCGCGCCTTGGATTTCGTCACCCTCTTGCCCCATTATTTCGTTGGCTCGAACGCTGACCTTCCCATCGTGGGCGGTTCGATTCTGACGCATGATCATATGCAGGGCGGCCGTTACACCTTTGCCATGGAAAAGGCGCCCATCGAAAAGCGCGTTTCCTTTTCGGGCTTTGAGGACGTAGAGGCAGGCATCGTCAAATGGCCGATGTCCGTTATCCGCATTTCCTCGCTTGACAAGGAGCGTCTGGTTGCGTTGGCAAGCAAGATTTTGGCGGCCTGGCGCGGCTATACGGATGAAGCCGCCTTCGTCTTTGCCGAAACGGACGGAGAACCGCACAACACCATCACCCCCATCGCGCGCAGACGCGGTGAGTATTACGAGCTTGACCTTGTGCTTCGCAACAACATCACAACAAAGGAGCATCCTATCGGTCTTTACCATCCGCACGAGGAGCTGCACCATATTAAAAAGGAAAACATCGGTCTTATCGAGGTAATGGGCCTTGCCGTTCTTCCTGCGCGCTTGAAAACGGAAATGCAGGCAGTGGCAGAAGCCTTGCTTTCGGGCAAGGACTTGTATGCAAGTGAGGCAACAGCCGCGCACGCGCCCTTTGCGCTGGACATTCAGTCGCGCTATACGCTGACCGAGGAAAACGTTGACGAAATTCTTAAAAAGGAAATCGGCGCGGTCTTTACCCGTGTGTTAGAGGACGCGGGCGTTTACAAATGCACCAAGGAGGGCAGAGAAGCGATGCTTCGCTTTATCGCCTCCGTAAAATAAGTATGTAAGGAAAGGGGAAAGCGTATGTTTTCACGGCTTGAAGCCCCTCTGTTTATCAGGGAAGCCATCGAACAAAAAAAGCCGCGTGCGCTCTGGCTGGAGCTTATCATCTTCGGGCTTGTTTTTTGGATTGCGGGTATGGTGGAGTCGATTATTATCGTTCCCTTTACCGTTATCGCAATGCTGGGTCACACCGAGGAGCTGCAAGCTCTTTTGAACGGCGGCGATATGGGCTCGGACGCAATGCTCGCCTTTGTAGAGAAGCTGTACGGCTCGCCTGTTCTGATTATCGGCTCTCTTTTTGCAACGGCAGGTATGATTGCCACCGTTATCGTCTATTGCCGCTTTCTTGAAAAGCGTCGCCTTAGCACCCTGGGCCTTTCCCGCCCCTTTGCCAAGGAATACGGCATCGGTGCGATTTTGGGGCTTCTGCTTTTTGGTGTCTATCTTGTCTTTTCGATGGTTTTTGGAAAAATCACCTTTCTCGGCATCAGCGAAAGCTTTAACCTTCCCACCGTTCTCTTCTTGCTGCTCGGCTATCTCGTGCAGGGCTTTTCGGAGGAAATCCTTTGCCGCGGCTATTTTATGACCTCCCTTTGCCGCACCCTGCCCTTGCCCGTTGCCTTGGTTATCAGCTCTCTCTTTTTCTCGCTTTTGCATCTGGGAAATCCGGGCGTTGATTTTCTCGCCCTGCTCAACATCTTCCTTTTCGGTATTCTGATGGGGCTGTACGTCATTCGGCGCGGAAGCCTTTGGGGCGCTTGCGCTCTGCACGCGCTCTGGAACTTCGCAGAGGGCGTCTTGACGGACTTCACCGTTAGCGGCCTTACTATGCCAAGCTCCGTATTTTCCTTTGGCACGGAGGGCGCCTCCTCCTTCATCATCGGCGGTGCCTTCGGCCCCGAGGGCGGCTTCGCCGTCACCTTCGTTCTGACAATTACGGTGGCAATACTGCTGATGACGCCGAACAAAAACGCAAACAATTCTTTACAAAGCGACACGCTGTAAGGCTTGCCGCTAAAGACAAAGAGCAGCGCCAAGCACCCTCTTTCAAGCGCGCGTCTCCCATAAAGAAAAAAACCGCCGTCGGCGGGTTTTTCTTTTCAAAAAATTGTAAACAATTCGTTTTTCTGTTTTGCACAAAAAACGCAATATGTAGTAGGCACAAATGACGAAAAAACAAAATGTTGTGTTTTGGTATTGACAGACACTATATGTTGTGATATAATCTTTGCAGTCGGCTTCGCGTTGGGATTTTGCGCCTTGCGAAGCGCTTTTGAGGTGAAAAAATGAGGCTGAGAGGATTGCAAAAAACCACGCTTTTGGATTTTCCGGGGCGCGTTGCTTGTACGGTGTTTACGGGCGGCTGTAATTTTCGCTGTCCCTTTTGTCATAATGCCTCCTTGCTCAAAGAAGGGCCTGCCGATATAACGGAGGAGGCCTTCTTCTCCTTCTTGGAAAAGCGCCGCGGCATACTTGACGGTGTTTGTATCACGGGCGGCGAGCCGCTTTTACATCGCGATATTGCGCCCTTCCTTTCTCGCATCAAGGAGCTTGGGTATCTTGTCAAGCTGGACACGAATGGGAGCTTTCCCGAGCGTTTGTCTGCCTTGATAGAGGGCGGCGTTGTGGATTACGTTGCGATGGATATTAAGAATTCTCCCGAAAAATATCCGCTCACCACAGGGACGGACAGCGGCTTTTTGGAAGCGGTTAAGGAAAGCGTTTCCCTTTTGTTACAGGGAAGCCTGCCCTTTGAATTTCGCACCACGCTGGTGAAGGGAATGCATACCGAGGAGGATATGCAAAAAATCGGCGCCTGGATTGCGGGCGCGCCTCTCTATTATTTGCAGCAGTTCACCGATTCGGGTGACGTGTTGGAGGCAGGGCTTTCCGCCTTCACCAAGGAAGAGTCGGAGGAGCTTTTACGGGCCGTTTTGCCCTTCGTTCCCACAGCTGCGCTTCGCGGCGTTTGATTTCAGGTATTTCATTCGTTATCATTTACGGCATTGACCGATAAAATAAGGAGTATCATATGTATCAGGTTTTAAAGAGAGACGGTAAGATTGTAGACTTTACCTTAGACAAGATCTCTGCCGCCATTCGTATGGCGTTTGAGGCGCAGGAAAAGCAGTATCACCCCAGCGTGATTGATTTCCTTGCCTTGAAGGTAACGGCAGAATTTGAGCCCAAGGTGAAGGAGGGCTTGATTGCCGTTGAGGACATTCAGGACTCTGTTGAGTCTGTTTTGGTGCAGGCCGGCTACGCAGACGTGGCAAAGGCTTACATTCTGTACCGCCGTCAGCGTGAAAAGCTTCGTAACGTGGAAAGCACCACGCTTGACTATAAGAAATTGGTTGACAGCTATTTGAAGGTTATGGACTGGCGCGTGAAGGAAAACTCCACCGTTACCTATTCCGTTGGTGGCTTGATTCTGTCTAACTCGGGTGCTATCACCGCTAACTACTGGCTTTCCGAGGTGTATGACGATGAAATCGCCAACGCCCACAGAAACGCCGATATTCACCTGCATGACCTTTCTATGCTGACGGGCTACTGTGCAGGCTGGTCGTTGAAGCAGCTTATCAAGGAGGGCCTTGGCGGCGTTCCCGGTAAGATTACCTCCGCTCCCGCGTCTCACCTTGCCACCCTTTGCAACCAGATGGTTAACTTCCTCGGTATCATGCAGAACGAGTGGGCAGGCGCACAGGCCTTCTCCTCCTTCGATACCTACCTTGCTCCCTTCGTTAAGGTGGACAACCTCAGCTATGATCAGGTAAAGAAGTGCATTGAGTCCTTCATTTACGGCGTGAACACCCCTTCCCGTTGGGGCACGCAGGCACCCTTCTCCAACATCACGCTGGACTGGACGGTGCCGGATGACTTGGCAGAGCTTCCCGCTATCGTTGGCGGCAAGGAAATGGACTTCAAGTATAAGGATTGCGCTGCCGAAATGGATATGGTTAACCGCGCCTTCATCGAAACGATGATCGAGGGTGACGCCAATGGCCGTGGCTTCCAGTACCCCATTCCCACCTATTCCATCACCCGTGACTTTGACTGGTCGGAGACCGAGAACAACAAGCTTCTCTTTGAGATGACCGCCAAGTACGGTACCCCCTATTTCTCCAACTATATCAACAGCGATATGGCTCCCTCCGACGTGCGCTCTATGTGCTGCCGTCTGCGTCTTGACCTGCGCGAGCTTCGCAAGAAGTCGGGCGGTTACTTCGGTAGCGGTGAGTCCACGGGCTCCATTGGCGTTGTTACCATCAATATGCCCAGAATCGCTTACCTCTCCAAGACTCCCGAGGAGTTCTACCGCCGCCTTGATCATATGATGGACGTGGCTGCTCGCTCCTTGAAGGTAAAGAGAGGCGTTATCTCCAAGCTGTTGGAGGAGGGTCTGTATCCCTACACCCGCCGTTACCTTGGCGGCTTCGACAACCACTTCTCCACCATCGGTCTTGTTGGTATGAACGAGGTTGGTCTGAACGCACCTTGGCTCAAGGCCGATATGACCAACGAGGCAGTACAGGAATTCTCCAAGGAGGTTCTTGACCACATGAGAGATCGCCTGTCCGACTATCAGGAAAAGTACGGCGACCTCTACAACCTGGAAGCAACCCCTGCCGAGTCCACCTCTTACCGCTTCGCCAAGCACGACAAGAAGCGCTTCCCCGACATCGTTACCGCCTCCGAGGGCAAGACTCCCTATTACACCAACTCCTCTCACCTGCCCGTTGGCTTTACCGAGGACGTGTTCGAGGCGCTTGACATTCAGGACGAGCTGCAAACCCGTTACACCTCGGGTACGGTATTCCACGCCTTCTTGGGCGAGAAGCTTCCCGACTGGAAGGCCGCTGCAACTCTGGTAAAGAAGATTGCCGAGAACTATAAGCTGCCTTACTACACCCTCTCTCCCACCTACTCCGTATGTAAGAACCACGGATACCTGCCCGGCGAGCAGTTTACCTGCCCCGAGTGCGGCGAGAAGACGGTGGTTTACAGCCGTATCACCCGTTACTACCGTCCTGTTCAGAACTGGAATGACGGTAAGTCTCAGGAATACAGAGATCGCCGTGTATACGACATCGCAGGCTCCTTTGGCAAGCACGCAGGCGAGAAGAACTTTGAAACGCCCCTTTCCGAAAGAACCGAGGACATCGGTGCTGCGGCACCTGTCGAGGAGGTAAAGGGCGAGGACAGAATCATTCTCTTCGGAACGAGAACCTGCCCCAACTGCAAGATGGCTATCACCTTCTTGAACAATGCAGGCATCGCCTTTGAGCACGTCATTGCCGACGAGAACAGAGAATTGACCGAGCAGTTCGATATCCATCAGGCGCCCACGCTCGTGGTTGTCAGAAACGGAAAAATGGAGCAGTTCGTCAACCTTTCCAACATTCGCAAATACATTGATTCTGCCGCCAAAGCGTAAGGGCGGTAGCGGGGGTGTCCTGCAAGGCAAGACACCCCCATCTTTATCTCCCGACTAATCGGGAGTGCTTTGGGGAAAAATAATCCTGCCTGACGGCTAATGAAAGGAAAGAGAATATGATATACGATATCGTCATTGTGGGCGCAGGCCCTGCGGGCTTAACCGCCGCCATTTACGCCTGCCGCGCAGATAAGCGGGTTTTGGTTTTGGAAAAGGCCACCTTCGGCGGCCAGATTACCTCCTCGCCTTGTGTAGAAAACTATCCCGGTTACGTCAAAATGAGCGGCAACGAGTTTGCCGATAAGCTGCTTGAACAGGCAATGGCACTCGGCACGGACATTGAAATGGCAGAGGCCACTGCGATTGAAGATAAGGATGGGCTTCGTCTGGTGCGTACCGACAGAGGCGATTTTACCGCCCGCGCCGTTATTCTGGCAACGGGTGCCAAGCATCGCCCCTTGGGCATCGCCAACGAGGAAAAATTCGTTGGCCGCGGCATTTCCTATTGCGCGGTTTGTGACGGTGCCTTTTATCGCGGAAAGGACGTTTTGATGATAGGCGGCGGCAACTCCGCCTTGCAGGAGACCGTTCTTTTGGCTGATATGTGCAAGAGTGTTACCGTTGTGCAAAATCTTTCCTTCCTGACGGGTGAGCCCAGGCTTGTTCGCAAGCTCGAAGAAAAGGATAACGTTAAAATTATTCTTTCTCACGTGGTGGACTCCTTGGAGGGAGACACCGATTTGCGCCGCGTCATCATTCGGCATGCCGAAACGGGCGAGAAGAAAATTCTTACCACGGACGGTATGTTCGTCTGCATCGGTCAGATGCCCGAAAATGCCGCCTTTGCGAATCGCGTGGAGGTCAACGAGGCGGGCTATATCGCCGCAGGCGAGGATTGCTTAACGCGAGACAAGGCTATCTTCGTGGCAGGCGATTGCCGCACCAAGCGCGTGCGTCAGATAACCACAGCCGCGGCAGACGGAAGCGTTGCGGCGGTTGCGGCCTGTCGCTATCTGGATAATTAAAGCGGTTGTCCCCTCATACAATCAAAAGAGCAAGCACACAAGAAAAATCTTGTATACTTGCTCTTTTTTTATGCCTCGTTTGTAGCGAGTGTGGGAGAAGGGGGCGCGTCTGCCTCCGAGAGAGAAATCGGTTGGGCATTTGCAAGGGAGGGCAGGAAATCCTTGAAATATTCCTCTAACAAATCGCTCTGCTCCTCCAAATAGAGAACCGTGTCCTTGGCAATATTGCAATACCCGGCCCTATACCCCTTGATGCCGTTAAAAACCAGGGTGAAAACCTTGGAAAGATAGCCGACCAAGAGGGCAGGGTTGGGCGCAACGATGATCTGGCAAAGCACCGAAACCGAGAAAAAGGCGGTAAACAGAGAGGCAAAAAGATAGGGAAGGAAGCGGCGGCGCTTGGCGGCGGCAGGGGTCTTGGAAAGAGGAGGGCGGTAGCCGCCCTCCTCCCTGCTAAACAGAAGCATAGAGGGGCTAATGCGTACCTGCCGCATCCGCCTTACGCGCACAAGCCCTCTTTTTTGTGCGGGGGAGAGATGAGCCTCGTTCCCCTTGTCCGTCAAATCCTTCTCCGATAAGCCGTAAAAGGAAAGCAGAGCGCTTCGCTTGCTTTCGGTTTCGCGTCGGCTCACTCTTTCGCAAAAAAGAAGGAGCGAGCGCATATCGCCCTTTTCTCGAAAGGAGAGGCGAAGGATGCTTGCGCGGTCTCTTGCCTCGCCGTATTCCTTTTCCTGCTTGGCGCGATCTGCGCCTGTCTCGGACAGGGAAAAATACATCACGTAGGAGGCAAAGAGCAAAACGAGAAACTGTAAGGAAAAGGATAAAGAGGTTTGCAGGCTGATGGAGATATCCGTGAAAAAGAGGGCGGATACCGATAAAAAGGTGAAAACGGCGCACACGATGCCGAGATGAGAAAGCACGCCGCGCAAAGCGCCGCGCCCCTCCGAAAGCGGCGCCTCGGAAAACGGATTAGACATAAAACCTCCTATTTGTGTTCCTTTCTCTCATAGCGTCGGGCAAGCGCAAAGCACAAGGCGCCGAGCATACTGAAGGGAAAGGCAACGAGGGAAACGGCAATTAAGCCGTCGATTATGTTGCGGAAAAGGGATAAGAAAAGCCAGAGCAAAAACCAAAGCATCCAGGCAGACGGGCTTTTCAGCGCCTTTTTGATGGCCTTGACGAAGGGCAAGGCCACCAGCACCAAAAGCAGAATGCCCAAAAAGGAAAGGGCGGATTTTCCGTCTGAAAGCCAGATGGGAAAATACTCTAAAGAGGAAAAGAGGGCGGGGAGAACGCAAAAGCCAAAGCCCGCGATTTTAAAACAAGTGATCATAAAAGCTCCATTCTGCCGCAGTGGCGGCTAAGACGAGAGGCGTCCTTTAATTTTCCTCCAAGGTCTTTTGAAGCGCCAAGTAACGCTCGCTCATCAAATCCTTCTGCGCCTGGGGAAGATTGACGCATTGCAGCATACGGAAGAGCAGCTCCGTTTCGGTTTGCAGGGCGGCAGTCGTTTTTTTCTTATCCCTGACGCTTTCGTTAAGGGCGCTCTCTAAGGCGGCCAGGCGTTTTTCCGTTTCGCTCAGAACGGTAAGGGCGCTTTGGGAGGCCAAAACGGCGGCCTCGGCTCCCTCCTTTAAGGCGGCAAGCTTTTCTTCTGCCAAGGCAGAGAATTCCTCGGCCTTTTGGCTCGTTTTACCGCTTACGTCGGAAAGGGCGGAAATACCTGCGCGCAGTAGGGGCAAAAGCCCCGTTTTGTAAAGCAAGGTTGGCACGAGAGAGGCAAGACAAGCCAGCACGCAAAGGATTTTTTCGGCGTGCTTGCTCAAAAAGTCTCCAACGGCATTGGTGAAAACGGCGTTCTCTGTGTTTGCCGTCTCGCTTTCGGGGCTTGCGGTGTCGGCAAGCGGAGCAGAGGTCGTGCTATCGGCAGTCTCGGCGCTCGCGCAAAGAGCGAAAATGACGGAGAAGAGCAGAAGAAAAAGCAAAAGATATAAAGTTTTTTTCATAAGGGTTCCTCCAAAAATATCAAATATCAAACAGCGAGGGGCCAAGAAAACGCGCGGAAAGGTCAGAAATCGCCTCCTCTGCCCTTTGTAAGCGCAGAGCCATTTCCTCAACCTGCTGTAAAAGGGAAAGAATGACCTTTTCGGTGGGGAAGGCGAGGGGCATAACCAAAGCGCCGTGCCGATAGAGGCTCTGGCAGGGCAGTCTTTTTCCCTCTACCTTGATAGAGACGGTGCTTTCCCCCTCCAAGAGATCCGAGGGAGAAATGCGGAAAAAGGCCCTCTTTTCGCCGTTTTCAAGGGGCGCGCCGTTGATATAGAGAGCCCCCTCCTTCTCCAAGCAAATATAGAAGGGGCCCTTTTGCTCCTTTCCATCGGTAAAGATGCCAAAGCCGTCAAGAATTTTTAAATTCATTTTTGACTCCTTTCGCGCAAAAGGGCGTCCCTTTCCGCTTGGGTGATAAGGCCCTTTTTAACGGCGTCATCCAGTCTTTGCAGGGACCAGAGCCCCGATAAGAAAAAGGTGCGGATTTTTTCAAGCCTCGTCATCCTTCTTGTCCTCCTCAAGCGAAATGCTTGCCATCATGGCAAGGTAGTAAAGGTCTGCTTCAAGCTTGGCATTTTGAGCGGCAAGGGCAGCGCAGACCTCTTGCGCCTCGTGTAAGGCGCGGTGAACGTTTTTGTAAATCAGCATAACGGTTCCTTTCTTTTTTCATCAGGCAACCACGCACATAGGCGCGATGCCCGCAGCTACGTTGGCGGCAATTTCGGAAACCTCGCCCGTTTTCGTTACCACGCGGCACAAGCAAAGAGAATCCTCGTTTACCGAGCGTAAAAACCAAGCGGTCGGCACGCCGTTTTGGTACTTGATGCGCGCCTTATCCGCTTCGTTTGAGGCCGCGGTGTTATCCGAAAAATAGCGGTAATAGGCGTAGCTCTTGCCCTCGTTTTCCGCCGCCTCGTTATAGGGCTCGGCATAAATCTCGCTCTCGGAGGGCAAGAAGAAAAGGTCCTCGGTTGCGGTATAGCTGCCGCTGAAAAAAATATTGTTGTTTCGGCTCGCCTTTGGGGCAGGATACAGCACCGCCAGAAAATCCTCGTCGAGTCCGTACATAAAGCCGTTTACATCGTAGTTCCAGGAGGCGTAATGCTCGTGGGCGGTGGGAACGCCCTTAAAAATACTGCCCTTCGGGGCGTTGCTGTTGAGATAGGTGCGAACCAAGGAATAAGACCAATAGTTATAGCCGTAACGAATGCGCTCAGCAGAGGCAAGCTTGCTTGTGGGAAGAAGCGTTCCGCGTTCTCCCGCGTATACCGTCACCGTTTCAATGGGAGAGGTGGCAAAGGCAGAGGTGAAGGTGGAAAGAGGGGTGTTTAAGGCCGTTTTTCCAACAGTCCAGGGGAAGAACAGGTGGCCGCCCGCCGGCACGTCCTTTTCGAGAGTGAAATGGTAATACGCATCTGCGCCCTCCAAGACATCCGTGGTGGAAAGGGAGGCCTTTCCGTACAGATGAAAGCAATAGGTGCCTGCCGGCAGAGCCGAGGCGCAAAAGTACAGGGCGTGAGATAAGGCAAAGGGAAGAAGCGCGATGGGGTTATGCAGCTGCAACGTGAGCGAGTGCTTGGGCGATCCCTCGCCGCGCGTTATCTTCTCCTCGTCAAGACCGACAACGTCCCAAATCAGATTTTTTCCTTCCTTTTGGCAAATCAACTGATCGCCCACCGAAAGCATTTCCTTGGCAACGCCCGTTCGAACCAGCGCCTGCAAATTTGCCCAGGAGTCCAGTTCTATCGTTTCCTTTCGCGCCAAAATGCGTAAAAGCGCGTTTTGCGTGTCCATTTTTTCGGCAAAGGTACTGTCGGACAAAATGTTAATAAAGGTTGACATTTTAGTTTCCTTTCTGAATTTTTTAAGCCTTTTCGGTCAAAAGAATGCCGGGCATTCCGTCCTGCAAGGCGAGAGAATAGAGATAAACGCGTCCCGTTTTTTCATCGGTCAGCGTGTGGGGCGGCAGAGCGGCAAGCTGCTCTTTCATGGCCTCCGTTTCTGCCTTTTTGGCAAAATCGGCAGAGGAAAGCCCCTTATGCAGCGTCAGACTGTTGCCAACGGCCGTAATCCCCGTAACAACGTCGCCCTTTCCCTCGGCGTGAATAATGGTGGTTTTCACAAGGTCGCCAACGCGGATATAAATGTGGTCGGCATTTTCCGAGGAAAGCGTTAGGTCGATATAGGCCTCTCCCACCTCATAGGTGGAAACGGGAACGCCCGCCACCTCGCAGGTGCAAAGCTTGCCGCTTTTAACCACCAGGTCGCGCGGAATATTGATGTCGACCGAGGCGGCAACGGGGGCGTAGCTTGCTTCCCCTGTCTCTCTTTCTCCTTCGCAGTATTCAAGGCGGTACACCTTGGCGTAATCGCTTGAAGGAACCTCGGCAATGCGAAAGCCGTGGGGAAGCGCGCTTCGTAAAGAAAGAATGGCCTCGCGGCTTTCCTTTTCAATGGCGTCGGCACGGGCGCTCTGTGCGGCGGTTGCTTCGGCTTGGGCCTTTTCCTGTGCCGTAAGGCGCGCAAGAAGGGCCTCCTTTCCCTCGCGAAGCGATGTCAGCGCCTCTTCGAAGGCCGTAAGCTCGGCCTTGCACGCCCCGAAAACCTCGGCAAGCGATCCCTCGCCGTCAAGGGAAAGATAGGTGGAAAAGCGCCCCGAGGTAACGTCGGCAAAAAGCTCGGCCAGGGAATGCCCCTCGGCAATGCCCGTGGCAACGAGGGCGGCAAGGGAGGCGCCCTTCTTTTCGTCCGTATAAAGCCCCAAGGCGTCGATTAAGGCATTGAAGCGCTCGGCAAGCAAAATCGGAAGCTTGTCGAAGGCGGCGCGCAGCTCCTTCGCGGAAAGCACCCGACCTCCGTAAAGGGAGGGGGAGGAGGGGCGCGTCGATAACGAGGAAACGGCGTTTTCTTCAATCTCTGTGTTTAAAATTTTGGATATACTCATATACGTTAACGCCCTCGCCCCCAAAGGAGCGAGGGCCTCCTTTTTATTGGATTTTTTGCGCCCGTCAAAGCTTGCCTGCGGGGGTATAGCAGTAGGCGAGGCTGTAAATACCGAAGGGAGAACGGAAAACCTCCTCAAAGAAGGCAAGCTGTTTTTCGCACCAGCCACGCTCCTTTTCCCGAATGGGAAGAGTTACAGCCGTGTCTGACGAAAAGGAAAAGGCAGAGAAGTCGGCGCCTTCAAAATCGGCCGCATCCGTGGCAGAGACGTCAACGGTATGCCATGCGCGCTTGTCCGTGCGCGCCTCAACGGTGAGGCGGGTGGGGCCAAGAAGCTTTAAGCGCAGGGCAAGTGTGCCGGACAGGGTGTTTTTACGCAAGTGCGGCAGTCCGCCGTCATCCTTGGCCGTTGCACAGCCCACAGGATACCGATGGCCGTTAAAGGTGTAATAAAAGGAAGGAATACGACCCGCCTTTCCTTCTTCAAGCAGCTCGGCAAGATAGAACGCATCGCCGTTTTGGTATACGGGGAAAAGGCCCACCTCCCGATACGTGCCGTTCTCTTCGGCGTAAAGGGGCATATTGACGATGCCCTCTTCGCTTTGTATCTCGCCGCCTTTTTGGGAGAGAGGACGGTATACCCCCTCCTTTAAGCAGTATAGAGAGCAGGGAAGCGTGCGGTAAAGGGCCTTTCCGCGTTTGTCGGTGTTGAAGCAGCCTAAGCTGCCGTTTTCCGTTGCAAAAAAGAGCGCGTTCTTGCCTGCGGCCAAAAGGGTTGCGGGGGAAAGAAAACCGCCCGTCCGTTCGCCGTCTGTATCCACAGCGTAGCGCACGCCCTGCTTTTCAACATAGTAAAGCAGCTCTCCCTCCTCGCCAAGAAGGGAATAGACCGTACCCTCGGCCACCTCGCCGCCCTTTTCAAAGAGGCAAATATGGGCGGCCTCGGCGCCCTTGGGCAAGACCTCGGCGTAGCGATAAAGGGGCGCGTCATTTTCGAAATCGCCTATTCCCGACAGGAAATACCATTCATATTGCAGGTCGCCCGACGGATGACGGTAGGTTTCCCGACTGTCTGCCAAATACAGATTTCCGTTTGCAAGAAGGAATAAATATCCCTCAAAAACGGCCATTTTGGCGCGCGAAAGATCCTCGCGACAAAGGCGAAGGTTGACAGAGCAAGAGCGATTGGCAAGCGAGCGCTCCAAATTTACCGTCTGGCGCGAGACGGCCAAAAGGCCGCTTCCCGTCAGAAAAACGGGGTCATCCCGAAAGCTGACGGCCGCCCCCACGGCCCCAACGCCCGCAACGCCCGATTTGGCAGGATAAATGCGCGGTGCAAGGGCGCTCGTTGTGCTTTCGGCGGAGTGATAATAGATGCCGCTTTCCGAGGCGCCGTCCTCCTTGATAACCATTAAAACGTCTCCCGTGCCCAAGAGGGCGCGGTTGGGAACGGAGGAAAGTCCGTCGTTGAAATAGTTGAGGTTGCCGATGTAAAGGGGGTTGTTGTAGCCCGTTTCATCGGGCGCAGAGAAGAAAACGGTGTTGGGCAGACGGGGATTTCCCGTAAAGAAAATTCTCCCATCGTATTCTCCCGTGGTGCGACAGCCGAGAACGGCCTCTCTGCCCGTCAAGGAAACACCGCCCTCGCCAAAGGCCTTGAAGCCGTCGGGCGTGGAAAAGAGGGTCGGGGAGGCAGAAAGGTGCAAGGTCAGTCTGCGGCCTGAAAGAATAGCGGGGTCGGAAACCAAAAGGCCAAGAGAGGAAACAAGCCCGTCCTTCAAAAGCGGAACGTAGCGCACGAAGGCACCGTCCAAAAGCGTACCCGATTCGGCAATTTTTTCGCTTCCCAGCCAAACCTCCCCAACAGAGAGGGAAGGGGTATACACGGGGCAAATGAAAAGCGCCGTTTCCCGCGAAATCGGGGTTGATTCGAAATACACCGTCGTTTCCTCCGAAAACGCGGGGGAGTCCGCAAAGGAAATGCCGCGAAAGGCGGCTTCGGTGTAAGGAAAATATACGCTTGTCAGGTGATAGTCTCCCATAAAAGCCCCCTCGCCCACGGAAACGAGGCTTTCGCTGAGTGTCACGGTGCTTAGAAAGGGACAAAAGGCAAAGGCGTGATTCCAGATGAAGCGCACGGAGCTTGGCAGGGTGATTTCGGAAAGGGATAAGCATCCTGCAAAGGCGTAGGCGCCGATTTCGGTAACGGTGTCGGGAATGGAAACGGAAACGAGGTTGGAAAGCCCCGAAAAGCCGTTTCCTGCAATGCCCGTGACGGTGTAGGTTTCCCCGTTGATTTCCGCAAAGCGCGGAATTTTGACGGCGGTGGGCGAAGCCATACTGCCGCCTGCCTTGACCGCACAGCAGCCGGGGGAGTTTGCCAGCGGAATAAAGACGAGATTGTCATAAGGCGCGGCCTTTTCCTCTTCCAAGGCCTCCGCACTTAATACCTCTCGTACCTCGTCTGTCAAAAGATTGCGCTGCTCGTAGTATTCTCCGTTGTAAAAGACGATAGGGGCATAGGGCAAATCGGCTTCATCGGGAAGCGCGCGGCAGATGCCCTTTTCGTCAATACGGTAAAGCCCTCCGCCAATCAGAAGATAGAAATACTCGCCCGACTGAAAGCCGCAGCCCTCCGCTTCGGGCAAAGCGGAGAAGATGGGCGAAAGCATAGATAAGGCGGCGGGTTGATGGCGCAGGGCGGTAGAAAAGCGAAAGAGTTGCTTGTCTGCGTGCACAAGCAGGTATTCCTCGCCCCCCGCCCTTTGCAAATAAATGCCATAGATATGCTTGCCGAAGGAGGCAAGGATGCGATAGCCGGGAAAGGCCTCAACGGCAGGGCCATCGTCGCTTTGCCAGTCCTTCCACATATTTTTCAGGTTGGCAAAGCGCTCAAAGGACAAGGAAGTGTCATCCACCGAAAAATCAACGCCGCGAAAGCGAGAGACGCTTCGGGTATAAACGCGAGAGGAGCTGTTGTTCATAGGCTATCCCATCCGTTTCTGCTTTGATAGGAGGCCGCGGTATGCTCGCGCCGCTCGCGCTTCATTTCGGCAAGCTCCGAGCGGAAAAGCCCCAGATAGTGCGAGGCAAGCTCCGCCCTGTCATCTGCCCAGAGATACGAGGCAACAAGCAGCGGAAGCAGGTGCAGCGCCTCCGGCTGAATATCAAGCTCCTTATCCATATTGTCGGCGTGAAGGCGCTTGGGACAGCGCAGATAGCGAATCTCCAAGCTGCCCTCGTGGCCCTTGGCAAGACGAACGCGGCTTCCCTCTAACAGAAAGTCGCGCCCCTCTTGCAGAAGGAGAGAGCCAAGACGCAGGGGCTGTTCGGGAAAAGAACGAAAGTCATCGCATAAGGCGCCGATGTCGTACTCGGTGTAGTAGGAATCGCCGTCAATGTGTTTGAGGGTGATTTTTTGTATCAAGGGGAAATGGCGGGAGATTTGCAAAAGAGAAAGGCTGGTAATCTGATAAAAATAGGGCTCGTTCTCGTCAAGGCTTTTGGAAAAGCCCATACGGGCGACTAAGGCCATCAGTTCTTTTCCTGTCATAGCGTCTCCTTTTTTCTTTTAAAGCTTGGTGCTGTTTTCCACCTCGGAGGTGGAATCAACGGCCAAGAGAATGTGCTTGTAGGAGCCAAAGCCCACGCCAAAGCGGCATCTGCCGTTCCAGATGTAGTTGCCCGTGTGGTTGTCTACCCAGTTGGAGACGGTCAAGGGCACGCGGTTGAAGAACATATTGCCGCAAAGATTTTTGTTGGCTTCGGAGGACATAATCATCACGCGGTCATCCTCGGTCTGCCAGTCGGGCATCACAACAACGTTCCAGTTGCCGAATTGCAGGTTGATGTCGTTGTAGCCGTTGCCCAGAGCGCCCTCAGAGCCGCAAACCTTCTTGGCAATGGCCTCTGCGGCGGGACGGTTACCGGGAAGAATGATGGTGTCGGGGGTGTAGCCGAGAATTTCGCCGTTTTCGTCCTTCATGTTGCGAAGCTTGGAGGCAAGCTCGTTCAGCGCCTCCTCAAAGGCGGCGGTGGAGTAGGCGCGCTCGCCTTCCTTACCGCTCTTGAAAATATCGCCGAAGAAATAGTTGCTCTGCAAGCCGGTGTTGTCACCGCCGCCCCACTTGTGCGCGGTATGGAACAGGGGCAGACCGTCAGGTGCGGTCAGGTCAAGGTTGGCTCTGGCAAAAACGCCCGAGTCCTTGGTGCCGTTAGCCAAGGCGTACTCACAAATCTTGTGCATCGTCTTGTAATAGGCACGGGTGAAGTTCTCCGCGCGGCGCTCGGCGTCGGCCGCAACGCCGGAGTTGGCGTCCTCCATCATCTGTGCAGTGGTGGTAAACTCCTTCATAAACTGGATGTGCTCGATGAACTTGCGATAGGTTTCGCGGATTTCATCGTTTTCGGCGCCTGCGCCCTCCTCGGTTGCGGCAAAAACGCCAAATTCGTTCTGGCCGACCACCGTTTCGCCAAAGCGCGTCGAGCGCTCCACGTTAAACAGCCAGTCGCAAATGCCGCCCCTTTTGGTTTGCAAGTCACTTTCGTGCTCGATTATCATTTTCAAGGGCGTTTCCAGCTTGCCGATTGCGGCGTTGTTCAAGCCGCTGTTTTCAGAATAGATGATTGACATTGTAAAATACCTTTCTTTTTTTATTTACGCGCGGGGAAAACGGACGAGAACGGCGTCACCTGTCGCAAGCGCGCCGCGCTTGTCCATCAACACGGCGCCGTGAAGAGCGCCCGTTGCTTTAACGGAGGAAAGTGCCTTGCCGTCGGCAGAGAAGAGATATTCCTCTCCAAAGGACAGCGCGTTGGGGTCTTCGGCAGTCGGCACGGAAAAGACCATATCCTCGGTAATGCGATAGACAAGAGGAGAGAGGGTCTCTTCCTCGCTTGCCAGCGCAACGTATGCGGGCAAGGCGGATAAGGTGTCGGAGGCGGGAATGAGCGCGCCGTTCTCGTAGGCGTAGGCCAAGCCCTCCTCAACCCTCGTCTTCTCCTTGAGTGTAAGATGCTCAGGCTCGGGCACGTTAGGGCCGCGGCCAATGATTTTTATAAGCGTCAGCATACAAAATCCTTTCGTTTTAATAGGAATAGGGGGATTTGACGCGGCGATAGAGCTTTTGTATTTCACCGTCGCTCAAATCCGAAAAAAGCTCTTTGGCGTGGCGCATATCCTCACCCGACAGCGTTCCCGCAGGGGAAGCGGCACCCTTGCCGGCGCTGGGCAAAAGATGCGCCTTGCCGTTTTCCTTGGGAAAACGGGGGTTGGAGGCGGCCAAGGCCTCCGCAACGGAAAGGCCCATATCGCGCAAGGCGGCAAAGCGGCGCGCAAAGGGAAGCTGGCTCAGATGGGTCAAGGGGAGATAGGAGGCGTCAAGCCGCTTGATTTCTGCCAAATCCTCCTCGGCCAAACGGGCATAATCCCGTTCCTCTGCAATAGGGGCGCTCGGTGGCTCTTCCTCTGCCGAGGGAGTTTCTTCCGACTCGGTATCGAGCGCCTCCGTTTCCTCTTCCATGGGTGCTTCTTCGAGCACGGGGGTTGCTTCCTCTTCTAAAACGTGCAAGTCTTCCATATCGTTTTCCTTTCTTCGCTTTTTTTATCTGCTCTTGCTTTTCGTTCGCAGGTCGTCGCCCTTCTGAACGGTCGCCTTAGGCTCCTTTTCGTTCTTGTGCGGGGCGGCAATGGGCTGCAAGCCGTTGCTTGCATAGGGGTTGACCCTCTTGATTTGCTTTTTCATCGTGGGATTCCTTTCGTTTTACAATACTCGTTTTAAAAATAATCGTCGGGATTGAAGGTTGCGTTCATGATGCTGTGGGCGGTCTTGGCAATTTCCTCGGCAAGCGCAGGGGAAAGCCCGTAGGAAATCGCGTAGTTATAGGCATCGGTATAGGACATATAGTTCTTCAAGACGGTGCTCAAAACCGCTTTTTTGGCGGAGGTGGAGTTTTTCACCATCGAGACGCTTTCCTTGGCCATACGGGCGGCCGTTTCACCGTCAAGCCCGTTTTCCGTCAAAAAGGCCGCAGCACTTGCCTCATCCTCTACGTTTTGAGAAAGAAGAGAAAGAAACAGGCTCGTTCTTTTCTCGGAGCTTTCCTTGGCGGCCTTGGTCGCCTCGCTTCTCTCCTTATCGAGATAAGCGGCGTATGCCGTGCGGCTTTCTGCCTCGCCCTTTGCCCTTGCCTGCTTGGCATTTGCAACGGCTCTTTGTCTTTCGGTGTAGGCAAGGCCGTCCAAATAATCGCCGTAGCCGCTTCCCGTCAGACCGCGCTCTAAAAGAGCTTCGGCGCGTACACCGTGCGTGGCCTTGGCCTCGGCATAGGCCGTATCGGCCTGCTTCACGGCGGCCTTGTAGCTATCCTCGGTGTCTTTGCCGTATTTGTCGAGCCAGCTTTCGTAGTCTTCAATTTTCTTGTTTTTTAAATACTGTTTGATAAAATCCTCAAGCGTTGCCATAAGTGTCCGTTTTTTCACTCCTTTCGGTAGAGAAGAGATGGGCAGTCTCCTCCTTTTCTGTCAGGGCGCGGAAATATTCCACGTTTTCTCTGGCATACGGGTAATGGGCGCGCTCCTGGCATTGCCAGTAGTGCAGGAGCGTTGCGTTGCTCTTGGGGTCGCCAAGTGTGCCTGCTTGCAGGTTTTCAAGGTTTTTCTGCCAAAGCGCATCTCTTTGCTGCTCCAAGGCGCCGTTCTGATCCACCGAGAAAAGAAAGCCATCGTCATAGGTGTAACAGCCGTTTTCCTCGTCATACAAAAGAAAGTCATAGCGGTTGAAGGCGGTGTGATGCTGCTTGCCGAAGGCGTCGCGATAGGAAAGGGGGCGCGGCTCGTCGGCATAGGCAAGGAAAAACTCAAACAGGATTCTGTCGAGGTCTGCATAAGCGGCCTGCTTCATCTTGCGCTTGGAGTCCAAGCGGCCTGCCGCCTGCTCCACCTGAATGCGCTTGGCGTAGCCCGACTGCGCGCTGGCATCGTTCATGCCTAAATAGGAATCGGTGATACCGAGAATCCGCTTGGCGTGCTGGTATAAGCGCTCCGATTGCTCAACGTCCTGGGCGATGATGGGGGTGGTGTCCAAAACGCCGTAGCGCTCGCGCTCGTCTCCCGAGCGAAGCTTGATGACCTGACCGAAAATGGAGTTGTCAAGGGTCAGCTCCGCATCATCGGGCAGAATAGGGGTTATGCCTGAACGCATCAGCTTTTGCAGAATACGGCTCTCAATTTTGTTGATTTGCTGCTGCTGGGGGCGAATAAAGGCGCAGTCCGATTGACCCAAAAGAGATTTTTCCTCCGAGGTGTTTTTCCGAATAACGATGGGAAAGCACCGCGGTCTGTAATAAGGCAGACGGGTGGGGCGCAGGGTCTTCTGACATATGCCGTTTTCAATTTCGGGCGACAGAGCGGGGATAACCCTTCCATCGTCAAGCACAATATCCTCGGACAAAACCTCCTCCTCGTCAGAGCCTAAATAGAATGAAGGTTTTTCGCAGGTGCAAAGCGCACGCTTTTTATGGCAGCACCGGCATTTTTCCGTTTTTCTCGCATAATAATCCTCAAGGTCGGAAAGAACCACGTCGCCGCAGTAAATAAACTGCGAAACGTGGCCGTCATCGTTGCGCCAGAAGCAGACTATCATTTCAAGAACGTCGTCCTCGTCATCGCCCTCGCCAAGCGCGGCGGCCTCCTCATCCTTCAAGGAAAAGCGACGAATTATCGCGTTTTTCGTGGTGTCAAAGCGCAAAAAGCAGTATTCCATATCCGCAACGTCGTAAACCTCGGCCTCGGGAATAAAATCCATAGGCGAAAGACAGCTGATACGAACGCCGCCCACAATGCCTCTGTAAAGGAGCGAGTCATCCCATTCCACAAGCCAGACGCTTCCGCCGTAAATATAGGTATAGCGCTCGTCAAGATCATTCAGTCTTTCAAAGGGCAGCTCATTGCGAAGCTGGGTGCAAAGACGCTCAATGGCCTTGGCGTTTCGGTCATTCTGCTCGGTGTAGTGCTTGGCCTCGGCACAGGGCGCGGGGATTTGCGTGGAAACCTGGGATTCAATCAGCTCGTAGGTGATATTTCGCACGACGGACGCCGCCTCGGCAGAGCCGTCTATCTCTCTTGCGCCCTTGTACTGCGCTAAATGCCGTTCAAGGTGCAAAAGCAGGGCGGCTTGCTTGTCGCGATTTTTTTGATACAGACTCTTGAAAAAGGAGAGTCTGTTGTCAACGTGGGAAAGATTCATAATGGTTCTCCGTATTTTTCTTTTAAATATCGCTTTTGCTCGTCGGAGGCGTGGCGGTAATCCTCCCACAAGTCGCTGTTCCACGCGCGCCGCCTTGCCGCTTTTTCTTCCTTGGCGGCGTGTGTAAAGGTGATGGCAAAGCCGCGCAAGGCATCGGGCGCGTGGGTAATGGCGTGGGGCTCGGTTAAGATGTCGCTTGGCGCGTTTGGATCGATTTGAAGCATCGGTAAGCATCGGCAAATCTCGCGACACTGTCTGAAAATACGCAGGCGCGGCGTTCCGTCTTCACGAATTTTAAGCAATTCTTTCAAGGCAAGCCAACCGGTCTCGCGGTTGTTGCCGGAACGGGTGAAGGAAACGCCGTGCTCGGCGAAGAGAATAGCCTTGCTCTTTCCCGTTTCTTGCGAACGGCTCCATAAATCAGGGGGTGCCAAGGTGGCGTAAATTTTGTCCTCTCCGTTCCGCTTTCGTATGGCGGCGGCCGCCTCCGAGATAATCAGATTTGACTCGCAAAGCTCTTTGTAAACGTACACGTCCTCGTTTGGTGCAATAGCCACCCATAAGCAAGCCAGTCGGTCAAGTCCGTAGTCAAGTGTGCGGTAGCGGCGCCAATCGGGCGGAATGGGAAAGGGGTCAACCACGTGCAGTGCCTCGGAAAATTCGGGGAAATACTGTCCCTCAAAAATGTTCCAGTCACCGTACAGCAGGGCTTTCCGTTGGGCCTCGGGAAGCTCAAGCAGGCGCTTTTTATAATCGGGGTCGCCCTCTGTCAAGAAGAGGTTATCGTCGATATAGGAGGGGAGAAAAATGCGGGTGTTCTTTCCCTCTGAAAAAAGCGTGTTGGGAGGAGAAGGGTCGATAAACCGTTCCTTAACCCAGGCGTGCCCAATACCGCCGGGGTTGGTGGAGGATTTTACCTGCTTCGGATATCCGTTGGCCCCACGCAAACGGGAAATCAGATACAGGTATTGGAACTCGGTAAAGTGGGTCAGCTCGTCAAAGCGAATAACGTCATATTCAGCAGATTGATACTGAAAAACATCGTTTTCCACGGCGCAGTAACCAAAATCAATCACGCTGCCGTTCTTAAACTTCCCCGTGTGATTGGAGGAATTGTAACGGTAGATTTCATTTGGATAGAGCCCCAAGGAAACGCGGATGAGCGATTTTTCCAGCTCCGCGTAGGTGCGCCGCAGAATCAGCTGCTTGGATGCGGGATAACGCAGGGCGTACACCAAAGCGTCCACCAGCTGCCCGTAGGATTTTCCACCGCCTGCCGCCCCGCCAAACAGAACCTCTGTGGCAGAGGAGGTAAGAAAATCGTATTGTCGCCTTGTGACCGATAAAGAAAGCTCGGAGGTTTTCATTTCGTTGGCTCCTTCACCGTCACGGAGAGCGAGAAGGCCTCGCTTCCTCCGTCCTCCTCCTTGTCGGAGTAGCCGTAACGCGCCGAGAGAAGAAACTTGGCAAAGGAGGAATCCAAGCGGCGACAAAGCGCGCCGTCCGTGATTCTGTCCTTCAATATTTCCTCGCATTCCTCGTAGGCCTCCCGAAAGGGCGCGCTCTCCTCTCGCATCGCCGAAAGCGCCTTGACCGAAAGATTTTCTCTGTGGGCAAAGCGAACAAAGGAGGGAAGCAGCTCCTTATATTCACTGCCCTCGCAGCCCGCCGTTTCAAAATAACGGATCATTTTTTGCGCCAAGACTGCCTCGGCGCTTTGGTGCGCGGCTTCCTTTTCCATAGGTGCGTCTCCCTTCCTTTTTTATTTCGGATTTGCGGGAAGAAGAGGCCGTCTTTCGCTTGGCCGCCTTCTCGGCTTTCTCCTCCCGTATGTATTGTATAGCAAGGCGAGCTTTAAAGGGGGATAAGAGTTCGGGGGTTTTTTTGACCTTTTTTGGTTTTTTGGCTTCTCCCCTTGCAATATGAAAAAAACTGTGCTACAATAGGAAAAAATCATCAGGAACGGACGAAAAAATGTTTTTGCTTGGCAGTATCGTGAATTTTGCCACCGTCCTTGTCGGCGGCGTTTTGGGTGCGCTTTTGCACAAGGGAATCCCCGAGCGCATCAGTAAGGCCATCTTGCAGGGCGTTGGGCTTTGCGTTGTGTACCTGGGGCTCTCGGACTTGATTTCCTATGCCACGGAGTATTCCAAAACAGAGGGGCTTTCCTCTTATCATATTCTGATTCCCATCTTGTCTATGGCGCTCGGCGTTGCGCTTGGTGAGTGGATAAACATTGAGCGCCGTATGCAAGCGCTTGGCGACTTCGTGCAGAGAAAGCTGACGCCGAAGCAATCGCCAACGGGCGAAGAAAAAGCCCCACCGCGCTTGGCGGAGGGGTTCGTGACGGCGTCTGTTATCTTTTGCGTTGGCGCGATGGCCATTATCGGTTCCTTGCGCGATGGGCTTTTTGGCGATTCGCAGGTGTTGGTTGCCAAGGCCGTGCTTGACGGTATTACGGGCTTCGTTCTGGCGACCTCTCTTGGCATCGGTGTTTCGCTTTCCGCCTTTCCCGTCTTTATTTATCAAGGGCTTTTAAGCACGGTCGCTTTTCTTATCGGCAAGCTGATTGCGGGTAATATGGGTGCGGCGGCAGACGTCTCTGCGATGCTCTCGGCGCTTCCTGCCATCAATGAGATGACCTGCGTTGGCGGCCTGATTATCATCGCTATCGGCCTTAATCTGATGGGCTGCGCCAAGCTTCGCGTGGCCAATATGATTCCTGCATTGGCCTTGCCCTTCCTTTTCTGCCTTTTTATTTGATGGACAAAATAAAAAGCCGCGTGTGATACACGCGGCTTTTTTGCGTTAGAGAAGCGCTTATTCGTTTGTGTCGATGAGAGGGAAAAGGGCAATCGCGTAATCCACGCCCGAAAAGACGGTTGTGACGGTCATCATTCCCATCGCAATGTAGGAAACCAGTCGGTTTTGCAGGAAGGGGAAAAGCTCGCCTAAAACGGGGTCGATAAAGATCAGAATGAAGCCGATAACCTGCGAAACCGTTTTGAGCTTTCCAAAGAAGGAGGCGGCAACCACCTTGCCGCTTTTGCCTGCCACAACGAGACGAAGCGAAGTAACGGCAAGCTCGCGGAATATGATAACGGCGGCAACCCACACCAAAGTGGGCGCAATTTTAAGATCAGTCACCAAAAGGGCAATCAAGGCGCCGAAAACCATAAACTTGTCGGCCAAGGGATCAATCAGCTTGCCGAAATCCGTTACAAGATTGTGTTTTCTGGCAATGCGGCCGTCCAAAAAGTCGGTAAAGGAGGCAAGGCAGAAAATCAGAAGGGGAACGATTCTGCCCCAGATAGCAATCTCTTGCATAAACAGAAGGGTTGCCATAAAGGCGGGCACCATTGCCACGCGAATCAAGGAAAGCACGTTGGGAAGATTCAAGCTTTTGTTTTTCATTTTAAACCTCTTTTGCTTTTTCTACGGCAAAGCCAATCAAATCGTAATCCAAGGCCTCCGTGATTTGAACGAAAACAAACTCGCCCTCTTGCAGCTTCTTCTTGGAGGAAAAATAAATTTTTCCGTCAACGTCGGGTGCATCTGCCTCAGAGCGACCGAAATATACCTTGGCAACGGCGTCATACCCTTCGCAAAGCACGGATATTACCGAGCCGATTTTTTCCTCCTGCAAGGCGGCAGAAATATCAAGCTGCAGCTGCATTAAGGCGTCATAGCGTTCCTGCTTGACCTTTTCGTCTATCTGGTTATCCAGCAGTGCCGCCTCTGTACCCTCCTCGGCCGAATAGGTAAAGGCGCCGAAGCGATCAAAGCGCGTTTGCTTGACGAAGGTGGCAAGGGCCTCAAAATCCTCGTCTGTCTCGCCGGGGAAGCCCACCATTGCGGTGGTGCGAAGGGTGATACCGGGAACGCCCTCGCGCAAGCGCTTGACTGTGTCGGCAATGAGGGCGGCGTCTCCGTGACGGTTCATTGCCTTCAAAATGGGGTCAGCGTAATGCTGAATGGGAATGTCCATATATTTAACGAGGCGCGGGTTATCGCGCAGCTCGTCTATCAGCTCATCGGTAATCTTGTCGGGATAGCAGTACAAAAGGCGGATCCAAGGAATGTTGGTCTCGGCCGAGATAGCGCGCACCAAGCGTACAAGCGCGTATTCTCCATACAAATCAAGGCCGTAGCGCGTGGTGTCCTGGGCGATAAGGTTCAATTCCTTCACACCGAGCGCCTCCAAATCCTTGGCCTCGCTTACGATGTCCTCAATGGTGCGCGAGCGAAAGCCGCCGCGAATGAGGGGAATGGCACAATAGGTGCAGCGGTTGTCGCACCCCTCGGCCACCTTTAAGTAGGCCGTATAGGAGGGGGTCGTCAAGACGCGCTCACCGCCAAGCTTTGCCGTTTCCTTGTCAAGAAAATAGGAAACACCGCGCTCACCATTTTCCAAGCGCCGAACGGCATCGGCAACCTCCGAAAGAGAGCCAACGCCAAGCACACCGTCCACCTCGGGTAGCTGGGCCAAAATTTCCTCGCGATAGCGCTCGGCAAGACAACCAACGCACAAAATGGCCTTCAAGCTGCCTTCCTTTTTTAACTCTGCCATTTCCAGAATGGTGTCGATAGACTCCTGCTTGGCCGTGGCAATAAAGCCGCAGGTGTTGATGATGAGGATGTCTGCCTCGGCCTCGTCGGGCGTGATTTCATAGCCCGCATCCACGAGATTATGTAGCATAACCTCGGTGTCCACGAGGTTTTTGGAGCATCCGAGTGAAATAAAACCGATTTTCATAAAAGTTCCTTATCAATATGGATTATTGTAAAAATTTGGCGATTCTCGGCCGAATTTTAAAGGCGTAAAAGCCAATCAGGCGAGAAAGGGCCAGGTCGTAAAGAACAAACACAAGCATAACGCCGCCGTTCAGCACCCAAAAGAGCCAAGAGGTCGGCATCATCGGGTCGGGCAGCATAAAAACGAAGGAGCCGAGCAGGAAGTAAAGCCAGAAGGAGAGCTGACAAAAGGCAAGCTTCAATATCCATTCGGCAATGCGCGGCAGCGTTTCAAACGCCGTTTTCAAAATGGGGTAAAAGCCGAAGAAGACGGCGTAAAGAAGTGCTGCGGTTTTGGGCGAAACCAAAAGCAAGGACAAAAGCGAGGTGACGGCCCAAAGCAGCCAAGGGTATGATTTGCGGAATTCCAAATGCGCGAAAAGAACAGGAAGGGAGGCAATGGCGGCCATAGATAAATCCAACACGTTAAAGAGGGCCCCAATCGCCAATAGCACCACCGAACAGGCGGCAAGCATCGCGCAAACGGTTATTTTTTTCGTTTCTTTCACGGTTCTTTCCTCGTAAACAGGCTTGCGCCCGTGCAAACGGACGCGAATTTAAGGAAAAGGCGGATTAGCAGCAGGGAATCAAGTCACCGCCAAGGCACTCGCAGCAGCAGTCTGCCCAAAGCAGACCGAAGCAAAGATCACAGTTGTCGTTCTGGCGGCGGGTGGTGTAGCCCGTCTGCTGATAGTAGCTCTGCCCAAAGCCTGCGTTTCCTTGATTGAACATCTGCTTGGCCTGCTGGTATTCCTGGTTGCCGGGATCCATCGTGCAGGCGATTTCAAGCTCGCGCGCGGCGTCATTCACAAAGCCCTTTTGCATCAAAACGATGCTTTGCAAATAGTGCCAGTCTGCCGTGCGATCCTCGGCGGGAATGGCGGAAAGGGCCGCGGCGGCCTCGCGGAAGCGGCGCGCGCTGACCATTGCGCGAATGTCGGCATAGGAGTAAGAGCTGCCGTTTGCGCCCTGATGACGCGCGCCTGCGGCTCTTTCTCTCTGGATTTGCTCGTAGGCCTCGTTGATTTCCTTCATCTTCTCGGTGGCTAAATCAGCCAAGGGGTTGTCGGCCGTATAGTTGTCGGGATGATATTTTCTTGCCAAGGCGCGATAGGCGTTCTTGACCTCGGTATCGGTGGCGTTGGGAGAGATGCCCAAAACCTTATAGGGATTGCTCATAAGAAGCTCCTTCCTTCTTGGTTTCCTCGGGCATAACGAAGCGAATGCGCTCCCGAAGCCCAAGATAAACGGTGTTCTTGATAATATGCTCTGCCGCTGTCTTTTGACCGAAGGGCAGCTTTTCTATATTGTCTGCCAGATGCTGTAATTCAAACAGCAGGGCAGAATAAATATTTCGGTTGGTGCTTTCTTGATTATATTCGTCACCGTACAGTAAAAGAAAGGGATTGTAATTTTTCTTCTTTTTATCCTTTTCTCTGTCCTCAGCGGCGTCTGCAATATAAATATAGCGCCCCAGATGAAAGCCGATTTTGTAGTAGGTTTCCTGCCAAGTCTCCGAGACGCCCTCCTTGAAAATGGCGCCGAGCAGCTCGCCAAAGGCCTGTGCGGGCATATCAACCGAGGCGGCCTTTTCCTTTTCCATCGCATATAGCTCGTTTAAGTGAAGGCGAATTTCCTCGGCAAGCGCGGGAAGCTTTGCGCGCCGCTTGGCCAAGCGGAAATAGGGAAGCAAGAGAAGGGCAAGACACTTTTTGAAAAAGCCGCCGTCATGAAGGGAATCGCGCAGCTTCTCGTAGGAAAGAATTGCGTAAACCCTTGCGGCGTAGGAAAGGTCAGGGTCGTTGCATAGGCAGGCGCGCTTGCGAAAGGGGTGGGCGATGCAGGCCTTCTTTTTGCAGGTTAAGGCGTTGTCCTTTAAAAGCATACGGCAGAGCGCCAAAAAAACGGTGTCATACGACAAAAAGACAGAGGAGAAAATTCCCGTTTCCTTGCGAAGCGAGCGGCAAACGCCGCAGTAGATTGCGCGATAGAGCTCGTATTCGCGAACGAGAAGCTCGCTTTCCATGGGCTTTACGTATCCGAACAAGCAAGTCCCCCCCTTTCTTTAAAATGACGTGGAATATTGTAGCACGAAAGTGTGAAGAAATCAAGCAAAGAGAGATTTCTTGCCCTTCGGCCAAGTGTGCGCGGATAAAACGGCAAAAGAGGTTAGCCTCTTCTTGTCAGCTTATCCCGCATTTTTTGCAGAAGGCTAATAGCCAAGGCATCGCGTAGCAGAAGAATCGTCATTCCGTAAACGCCGACTCCCACCAAAACCAAAAGAACGGTGTGCAAAATAGAGGGAGAAAGCGCTCTTGCTATCGGCGTGCCGATGATGAGCATAAGCCCTGCGGAAAACAGAGGCTTCCATATGGGCGCGAAGATGGCACGGAAGGACAGATCTTTCTTGACGAAAAAGAGCATCACGAGCGTTACAACGGCCTCTGAAACCACCGAGGCTATCACCGCGCCCGTTGCCTTGTAAAAGTAAATTAAGGGAATGTTTAAAACGAGATTTGTCAGGGCGCCCGAAAGAATGGCCGCGGTAAAAAGCTTGTCCTTCTTGCAAGGCACGAGATATTGCAGGCCGAAAACGTTGCTAAGGCCAATGATGAAAACCAGAGGCGCAAAGAGCTGTAAAAGGCCAATGCTCTCCATATAGGCGTCTCCCAAAAACCAGGGAATGAGATTTTCCGCAACCATAACGAAGCCTGCCGTCAGGGGAATGCCGAGAAGATACACGAAATGGGTGGATTTGTAAATATTTCTTTTCACGGCGTCCACGTTGCCCGTTGCAAACTCGCGGGAGTTGCGGGGAATCATCACGGTGCCGAGCGCCGTTACCACGGTCATCGCACATTTGACAATTTTTTCGGCCTCCTCGTAATAGCCGTTTTGCGCGCTGTCCTGGGTGATAACACCGATAAGCGTTTTGTCAAGAACGGTATAGAGGCTGATGGCGATGTTGGGAATAAAGAGGCGCAAGGAGGGGAAAAGATGCGTCAGCGGTCGAAGGCACAAGGGCGCAGGCTTGCCGCCCTCCCCCCTTTGTCTTTTGAGGCGCGGAATGGCAAAGGGCCAGAGCGCCAGATTGCTGACAATCAAAACCAGAGAGTTTAACAGGGTGTAAAGCCAAACGTCATCGGGCGTTTTGACAAACAGGAAAATCCCCGTAACGCCGAGAAGCTTCACGGCAATGTTAATAAGCGTGGTTTTTCCAAACTCCTCGTTCCCCTGAAAGAAGAAAACGATGTCAACGGCGGTGGCAACGATGTTGACGTTCAAAACGCGCATCAAGGGCGCAATGTCGCCGTAAAGACCGAGGTGAATAAAGAGGTTGTTGAGCAAAAGGCTTGCCGCTATGGGAATCAGGCGGCAAAGAAAAACCTCCCAGAAAACACGGGTCTGCTCGTTTGGCTCGTCTTGCCATTTGGCAATTTCTCTTTGGGCGTAGTAGCCGAAGCCCAGGGAGCCCAAAAGGGTGAAATAGGTGATAAAGGAAAAGGCAAGGCTGTAATCGCCAACGCCCGCGGGCAAAAGCGCGCGCGAAACGTAGGGCGCTGTGACGATAGGTAGAAGTATCAGAAGAATCTGATAGGCCAGGTTGTAAATATAATTGAGCTTTGCGCTTTTATTTTTCATTGGTCAACGCCGCCACCGTCTTTAATGCCTCGGCAATTACCACGTGCATATCGTAATACTTGTATGCGCCAAGTCTGCCGCCGAAGGTTACGTTTTCCTCGTTCTCACAGAGGGCCTTGTACTTATCGTAAAGCAGGGTGTTCTTGGCATCGTTGACAGGGTAATAAGGCTCCTCGCCCAAAACCCATTCGGACGAATATTCGCGGCTGATAACCGTTTTCTTTTGCGTGCCGAACTCAAAATGCTTGTGCTCGATAATGCGCGTATAGGGAACGGAGGCCTCGGTATAGTTGACAACGGCGTTGCCCTGATAGGATTCCATATCCAGTATTTCGGTCTCAAAGCGCACGCTTCTGTATTCCAAGGCGCCAAAGGCGAAATTGAAATAGCGGTCGATGGGGCCTGTATAAATCACGTGAGAGGCTAACTTGTCAAGCTCCTCCTTGCGTTCGAAATAGTCGCAGTCAGTTATGACATCGGAGCCACTTAACATTTTTTCGATGATGGGGGTATAGCCGCCGATGGGAATGCCTTGATAGCGGTCATTGAAATAGTTGTTATCAAAGGTAAAGCGAACAGGCAGGCGCTTGATGATAAAGGCGGGAAGCTCCTCGCACTTTTTGCCCCATTGCTTTTCGGTGTAGCCTTCAATAAGCTTTTTGTAAATGGTTTCGCCAATGAGGGAAATCGCCTGCTCCTTCAGGTTGGTGGGCTTTTCGCAAAAGCCCTTTTTCTTTTCCTCATCAATGCGGCGCTTGGCGTCCTCGGGCGTGAAAACGTCGGGCCAGAGCTTCGTAAAGGTGTTCATGTTGAAGGGAAGGTTATAAAGCTCGTTGCGATAACGGGCAACGGGAGAGTTAACGTAGTTGTTAAACTCCGCAAAGCCGTTGATGTAGTCCCATATTTTTTTGTCAGAGGTATGGAAAATGTGGGCGCCGTACTTATGCACGTTGATGCCCTCAATTTCCTCGGTGTAAATATTGCCGCCGATATGGCTTCTCTTTTCTACCACCAGGCAACGAAAGCCCCGCTTCGTCAGCTCGTGGGCGCAAACGGCGCCAAAAAGGCCCGAGCCAACAATCAGATAATCGTATGTCATGTTTCAAACCGCACCTTCGCCGAGGCAAAGGCTCCTTTCTTTTGTTGAGGTCAAGAAAAATCGCCGTCTATCAGGAAATAGTCTTTAAATAGAGCTTGCGCGCCAAGGGATAGAGGAGGAAGGCGGAATAGAGCAAAAGCTTGCATTTTTTGCCCTCCAAAAAGCGTTCGTATACCTCTTGGTCGCGGTTTTTGACGAAGGCGAAAAATTCCTTGATGCGTGCCTTCGCCTCGCGGCTTTTGTCAAAGCTCAGAAGCACCCCAAGCTCAACGTCTGCCATTACGGCAATGCGCTTGGCCATAAAGCTGCGCTGGCCATCGGTAAGCGCCTCTCTCTTTTCCTTGTAAAGCGAGAAAAGACGCTCCAAAACCAAGTGATGCTGGGGAAGGTTCTTCCGCATACTCGCGGGGTTGACGCTCTGCGTTGCCTGCGCTACGCGGTACATATACACCGTCTTATCGAAATAAGCCACCGTTTTTACGCTCGGAATGGGAAAAAGGGTGTACTCGGTATCGGTGTAAAAGCAGTTGTCAAGCGGCTCTGCCTGCTTGAAAAGGAGCGTTTTGTAGGTCAAGGCGTGCATCTGGTAGGGAACCTTGGTATATGCTTGCTCAAAGGAAAGCGTTTCCTCTGCCGTAAGAGAGGCGCGCTCCACCGAAATGACCTTTTTCTCGCTGTTGTCATAAACCTCGTAGTCGGAGACCACAAGGTCAGCGTCCGTCTGCTCCAAGAAGGCGATAAAGGCCGCAAGGTTTTCCGTTTTCACCCAGTCATCGCCGTCCACCATCTTGAAATATTTTCCTGTGGCGTTGGCAATGCCGCTGTTGACGGTAGAGCCGGGGCCCTCGTTTTTCTTGCGGATAAGCTTGACGGTGTCGGGGTAACGGGCGGCGTACTCCTCTACGATGTCGGGCGTGTTGTCGCGGCTGCCGTCATCGGTCACGATAAGCTCAATTTTGTTTCTTGCCTCAGAGTCGCAAAAGGAAACGAGGTTTTCCAAAATCATCTCGCCTAAGTTGTAGGAGGCAACGCTGACGGATAAAACTTTCTCACTCATAATCCACCTGTCCTGTCAGATAAATTTTTTCTAAAAGTGCCGCAGACTCCTTGGCATCAAAATGTCCCTTTGCCAGCTCCTTGGCATACTCCTCACGGGGAAGCGGTGCGCTTCGCGCCTGCAAAACGGCATCGGCCCAAAGAGCAGGGCTTGCAATATCCACGAAGGAAACGAGATCCGTAAAGGCAACCTCGCGCGTGATGGTGGAGGCACAGACGGTGGGAAGGCCCGTTCCCTGTGCTTCAACAGCGGAGATGGGGAGACCCTCAAACAAAGAGGGCAAAAGAAAGATGTCGCTTGCCATTAAAAGCGCGGGTACATCGTCGCGCAGGCCAAGGAAGGAAACGCAGCCCGAAAGCCCCGTTTTCTCGACCTTCTCGACAATCTCCTGCTTCAAGGGGCCGTCTCCAATCAACAGAAGATGGAAGGATTTTCCCTTTTCGGCAAGAAGCTGGGCGGTTTCTATGAGGAAGGTGTGATTCTTTTCGGGAGCAAAGCGCCCGATGTGGCAAAGCGTCAGCTCATCCGTCAGGCCAAGCTCTTGTCTGTACGCCTTGCGCGTTTCTTCCGAGAAAATATACCGTTCGCTGTCGATGCCGTTGTTGATAACGGCGTAGCGCTTCTTTTCCATCACGGCGGCGGGAAATTTTCTCTTGGCCGCCTTTTCGGAGCAGGCCAAAAAGCCGTCTGCGTATTTTTCAATACGCTTGTCCGAATAGGACTTGATGAGCCTGTACTTGAAGGAGGCGGAGCTTCCTGCCGCGTGCGAATGCACGTATACGCGCTTAACCCCGAATTTCTTGGCGATGCGCGCGGCGTGACAAAGGGCGTAAAGACTGCCTGACTGAATGTGAATCACATCAAAGCTCTCGGTCTTTAAGATGCGCTTTAATCCGTGCGTGGTGTAAAACTTCCGCAAGGGCGTTTGGAAGGGATAGTCCAAGTGAATAAGCCCGTAGCCGCGCTCCTTGATGAGTGAAAGCAGGGCCTCGTTGTCAGCGGTATAGGGGGTGGCAAAGGTGTAGGCGATGCCTTCACCCTTGAAGGCGCGCGCCATATTCAGCATAAATGCCTCCTGACCGCCGTAGGAAAGGGGCTCACAGAAAAATTCCAGCACCTTGACCTTGGAATTTTGTCTGAAAACGTATTCCTTGGTGGGCTTGAAGGTTTTGACCGCACGGGCGCCTTGGCGCAGAATGGCGAGCTTTTCCTTTTTCATCGGGGTTTTGGAGAAGCGGATCTTGATGCGGTGATAAAGCTTCTTGATGAAATAATAAAGCTTGCCGCGAAGACCCTCCTTGGCGTAGAAATAGCCCTCGTTCCGATAGGCGTAAAAATATCTGTCCAAGCGGTCGCCTGTGTCAGATACGATGTCTGCGCCAATGTTGTTCTTGGATTTATGAACGGCAATACTGTCTGCCACGAGATAGCAGGGGTATTCCTTGGAAATGCGGGAGGTGTATTCCCAGTCGTCTCCCCAGATGAAAAACTCGCGGTAGGGAAGCCCAACCTCCTCGATAACCTTGGCGGTCAGGAAAAGGGAAACGAAGGAGGCAAGCTTCACTCTTTGGTTGCGGGTGAAGTCGGAAAGCTCCTTGGAAAGCGTTTTGCGCTGCGCGTTCATTTTGCAAATGCTTCCGTCCGTCCAGCGAACGACACCCGACAAAAAGCCAAAGTTGTCGTTAAGCGCTTCGGCACAGCGCAAAAAGCCTTCAAGCGCCGTTTCTGTGACGATGCAATCGTCATCCATTAACCAAACGTAATAGGCACCGAGCGTGACGGCGCGGCGAATACCGTAGGCGAAGCCGCCGGCACCGCCCAAGTTCTTGCCCGTATTCTCATAAATAACGGCGGGGTTTTCCAAAAGGTCGGCAATATACTCCTTGGTGCCGTCAGTACCTGCGTTGTCCACCACTAAAATACGCAGATTTTCGTTTTCGGATGCTAAAAGGGCCAAAATGCCTTCTCGAAGCAGCACCTTACGGTTGTAGGTTACCACAACCGCAAAAATCGTTTTCTCACTCAAAGCGATGTTTCCTCGTTTCTTTCTTTTCGTTTGGGGAAGGAGAAAAGCGCCTCTCCGTTTGCTATATAGGAAAGGGAAAGCGCAAAGACGTTGTAGCGAATGTCGCAAAGATAGGATTCGAAAAATCCGTTGATAAAGCAAATAAACAAGGCAAAGACCAGCCAGTAGTTGCGGCTCTTCAAGGCATGACGCATAGAAAGAACGTCGATAATCATCACCATCAGAAAGCCGAAGATGCCCGTGTTAAAGAGGTAAAAATACCAGGCCGCGTCCACACCGATATATTCGTCAAACGGCATCCAGTTGATGCGCTGACCGAAAAGGGTAAGCTTTTGCTCGGCAAAGGCGCGCGCGGTATATAGGAGCCTGTTGGAGAAGAAGCCGTTGATGCGAATGGCAAGCGGTACCTCCAAGGCATAAAGCAACACCAAAAGCCCGAAAAGCAGAAAAAGGAAAAGCGGAAAGAAGCAGAGAACGTTGTAGACCTTCGGCTTTTGCAGAGCGGGGAAGGAGAGGGCAAAATCCTTTTTAAAATGCTTGATGAGCTTATAAGCCAGCGTGACGAAAACGATAAGAAGCGTCAGCCCGAAGCCCGTGCGTGTGTCCGTTTTCCAATAGATGAAGCAGGAGAGGGCAACCTCAAGCGCCAGAAGCCAATAGGGCGTTTTCTCCCGAAAGCCGTAGTTCAGGGTGAGCGCAACGAACATCATCAGGGTTTGCGAGAGGGTTGCATAGGTGAAGCCCAGGGTGTATCTCTCGGTTTCGCCGCGCAGAGAAAAAACCTCGTTGGGCAGAACGCCAATAAGGGCAAGCAGTATCACCAAAAGAAGCGCCCCACCGATAAAGCAAGCGGCCTTCTTGGTAAAATCGCGAAAATCGTGACGGCGCAATGCGTACATAAAAACGGGTAGAACGACGAAAAGCGTTCTGTCGTTTTTCGTTTTTATCAGAATGCAAAGCCCCAAAAACAGAAAAGCAAGCAAGAGAAGCGTACCGCCGTTCAAAGCGGCGTTTCCCTTGAAAGCGGAAATCACAACCGAAAGCAAAACGGCCAAGAACAAAACCGTGTTGATGGTGAAAAGTATGTTGCCGAGAATGGCGTTGTTCGGAATGGTGGAGGCTCTGAACACCTCCGTCATGCACCAGGTGCAAATGAGCCACGGAATGTTCTTTTCAAGCAGGGCAAAAGCGCGCAGGTTAAAAACTCTTTCCATATTTCTCCTTTTTGAACTTGGCCTTCAAGAAGCTCGTCCCCTTTTTCCACCAGTTGACGCGCTCAATGTTTTCAAGGCCAACCTCCGTATACGAAATGCCGTTCGTTTTGATATATACATCCAAGAGAAGCTCACTGACGCGGCCGAAGAAGCGAGCGTGGAAGGGGGTGTACTGCGAAGCGTCGATTCGCTTTTCAAGCTCGAAAAGTATGGGGAAAAGCCAGGCGCAGTAGGCGTCAACGGCCGTCTTCTTTGCCACGAACATATTGAACATATGGCCGCTTCTGCGCTTTTTCAGTCCCTCAAAGGCGGGGGAATAGAGAGGGCAAAGCTCGGCAATGATTTTTCCCGCCTCGTCCAAGGGCTCCACGTACATCGTGTGGGCGTAGTGGGAATAGAGCGTTTCAATATAGTAGTTGCGCTTTTTGGGCAGAATGAAATCGTACTTTTCTAAAAGCTGCTCTGCCTGCTCGCAAGACAGCACGCGGTTTTTGCGCTTGCCCACGGGAAAGGGCGCCTTTCCGTGCAAATGCCGCCTGTAATGGACAAGACCCAGGTTGTCCGCCTCCACGTTCTTCCAAGCAAAATACAAGGCGGTCAATTCACAAAAGAAGGGGTTTTTGGCGGCAATGTTGTCGCCTGTATTATCGCGTATATATCCCTCGGGCAATTCGGGCGCTCCGCCAACCAGAATCGGCAGGTATGCGCTTGCCGCGGGCATCGGATATTCCTTATGGGTAACAACGAGTATTTTCGTGTTGGCCATCGTAAAGTCCTCCTTCTGTGCTATAAATAAATTAAGGTAATAAAGATAAAGTTATACATCCTATATCATAACACATTTATTTGAAAAAATCAAGGAAATTCTTTCCTGTATGAAGAAAAATGCAAAAAAGATCGAAAAACGGATTTTTTGCCTTTAAAGCTTCGCCGCTTTCTTGCGCTTTCTTGAAAACACAAATTATTCGCCGCAGGTAAAGCAGGCGCAAAAAAACGGCCGCCGCAAGCCATCCTTACCCTGTGAGAAAGCCTGCGTCAGCCGCTTTTTTGTTGTTGCTTTTGTGTGTCAATAATTATTTGCAAATAAAGATAATATGCTATATTTCTGATATTCCATCCAAGATGTGCATATGGCGAAGCGCGGGGTCCTTGATGCCGTTTTGCACCGAAAAGGCGTGAGAGGAAAGCTCATTGCCTTCGGCCTCGGAGAAGCCGTTGGCTGTCAGCGCCTCGATGAAAAGACGGGCAACGGCCTCTATCACCTCGGCCTTGCCTGCGGCAACGGATTTTTCATTACCGAGCTCGCAAAGTCCCGTTAAGGTGTCAGCCAAATCGGAAAAGCGCGCAAGGCCGCGCATTCCGCGAAAGGCCCATTTATAAAAGGGCTCGTAGGCGTTGTTTAAGAGATACACGGTGGAAATGGCGTGGCGCACAAAGGCAAAAACGGCAAGCTGCGCTGCTCCCGTTTCCTCGCGCTTGACAAGCCGCGGGTAGTTGTAAAGCCCACTCTGTGTCATAGCCAAGGCGTGCGCCGCCAAAAGCTTTTTGCGTACGTCAATCGGATAGCCTGCCTGCAAAATTCCGCGAACACGCGAAAAGCAGCCGTCGCCATCGTGGAAAACCTCGCCGTTGGTGGCGGCGCGCAAGGCGTAGGAGGGAATGCGAAGCCAATCCTTTGGCGCAACGGGCGGCTCTTCGCTTCCTAAAAAGCGGCGGTAAAAATCCTCGCGAACCAAAATGCCGTGGCGCTTGCCGCTGGGCGCAAGAGACTGACGGCGAAAGCCCATATGCTCCTTTGGGAGCTTGGCGTAGGCGCGCTCCAGGGGAAAGCCGAAATCGTCATAATCCTTTCGCGATAGCCAGATGCAGAAGCCGGGCTCAAAATCGTGATCCTGCGAGAGTGCGTCATCGAAGCCCTCGCATTCAGAGCCCTCGCCCACAAGGCCGATAGCCATCAAGGGAAGCTTGTCCTTGAAGCGAGCAAGCAGCATATCCTTGCCGTAGGTCTCGTAGTAGGAGCGTGCCAGAGCGAGTCCCTTCATAAAGCCTCTCCCTTCGCCAGCGCCGAAAGCACCGCCTCCTCTTCATAAAGCCCGAAATAGTGGAAGGAGGGAATGCATTTGCTAAGCGTAAAGACAAAATAGCCGTTTCGTTCAATTTTGGGAGAGAGCAAAAGCTCGTAAGCGGAAGAGAGACAGGGGTAAATTCTTTCGTCCTGCCAAAGCTCGTAAAGATGGGCAAGGTTAAGGTAGGTCACCGCGGCCTCAAGCAGCCCCTTTTCCTTCTTTTCCATGATGGCAAGGGCGGCGAAAAAGGCCTCCTCCGCTTCCTTTTTGCGTCCAAGGTCGGCAAGCGCAAGACCGTAATTGTTATAGTAGCCCGCAAGGCGTGCGTCATCCTCGTCAAGCGCGGTGCTGTAAACCTTAAAGGCCCTTTCGTATAAGGGAAGTGCCTTTTCGGCAAGACCAAAGGCCTTCATCGTGGTTGCCGCATTCAAAAGCACGGTTGCGGCAGAAAGCGTTTCTTCGTTTTCCAAGGCGTCAATAAGGGCAAGCGCACGGGAAACGGCGGAAAGCGCCTTTTCCCTTTTATTCATCTTGCGATAAAGGCCAAGCTCCTCGCTGACAACGGCAAGCTCGCCGCGCGCGTCACCGAGCGCCTTTGCCTCCTCGTGCCAGAAGTCAAGCACACGCTCGGCCTCCTCTAAATCGTTCGCGTCAAAGGCGGCGTCAAGCCGCGAAATCATGCGCTCAACGTTAATGCGCCCTTTGGGCGTGTCCTCGCCCTTGTAGTTGCCGCAAGCGGCACAGCCGTCATAGAGGAAAAGCTCCTCAAAAAAATCGTCGTTTCTCATACAATAGGCTCAAAGTCGGCAGCGCCGTGCTTGCAAAGCGGGCAGATGATGTCCTCGGGGAGCGTGTCGCCCTCATAGACGTAACCGCAAATCTTACAAACGTAGCCGCGCTTGCCCTCGGTTTGCGGCTTGGGCTTCACGTTTTCTTGGTAATAGGTGTAGGTCATCGTCTCCAAATCGGAGATAACGCGCGCCTCGCTTACGTTACAGATAAACATACCGTGCGTGCCCAAGTCCACGTACTGCTCAACCTCCAAGGACATAAAGGCGTTGATATAACGGGAGAGAAAGACCAAATCATTGTCCGAGCGAAGCTGCGGCTCGCCCTTGAATTTGTCAACGCTTCTGCCGCTTTGGAAGCCGAAGGTCTCAAAAACGGAGAAGGGCGCGTCTACCGACAGGCAGTTGACGTTCATTTTCTTGGTCTGCAAAATCACGTGATGCGAATAGTTGTCCTTATTGATGGTAACGGCAACGCGATTGGGCGTGTTGGTTACCTGCGAAACGGTGTTGACAATAAGACCGTTGTCACGCTTGCCATCGTTAGAGGTAACAACGTAAAGACCGTAGCCAATCTTGAAAAGGGCAGAAAGGTCGTTCTTGTTTGCGGTGGCATCCTGCTGGGCAAGATAGTTGCGGCAAAGCTCGTCTGCCAGCTCATCCAGCTGCTGTGCGGAGCTCTCGTCCAGTGCGGATTTGATGGTAACGGTGGGGGAAAGCTGAATGACGTTTTTGGAGCCCTCCAGCATCGCTTTCATAACCTTGGCGGCCAAGGGAGCCCAGGTGCCGTTCTCAATAAACGCAACCGTTCTGTTCTGGTAGCCGCGCTCGGTCAGATGCTCGATAAATTGGCGCATAAAGGGGAAAATGTCTGCGTTGTAGGTGGTGGTCGCCAGAACGAGCTTGCTGTAACGGAAGGCCTTGGCAACGGCAGAGGAAATGGGCTCTCTTGCCAGGTCGCAAAGAACCACGTCACCGCAGCCGCGGCTTCTGCATTTCTCGGCCAGACTCTCAACCGCGCGGCGCGTGTTGCCATAAATAGAAGTATAGGCAATCAGAATGCCGTCCGTCTCGGGAAGGTAGGAGGACCAGACGTTGTAATAATGCAGATAATACGCAAGGTTGTCCTTTAAAATGGGGCCGTGCAGAGGACAGATAATGGAAATATCCAGCGCACTTGCCTTTTTGAGCAGGTTCTGCACCTGCGCGCCGTACTTGCCAACGATGCCGATATAGTAGCGTCTGGCCTCGTCAAGCCATTCTTCCTCGCGGTCAAGCGCACCGAACTTACCAAAGCCGTCTGCCGAGAACAGAACCTTGTCGGTGCTGTCATAGGTTACCATAACCTCAGGCCAATGCACCATAGGCGCATAGACAAAATGCAGCGTGTGCTTGCCAAGGCAAAGCGTTCCGCCGTTTTCGGCCACTATGCGAGAGGGAGAAAAGGCGGCGCCGAAAAATTGCTCCATCATAGCAAAGGCCTTGGCCGTTGCCACAACGGTGACCTCGGGGTAAATCTTTATAAAGTTTGCGATATTGGCAGAGTGGTCGGGCTCCATATGCTGCACAATCAGATAATCGGGGCGGCGGCCGCCAAGCGTGTTTTGCAGGTTGTCAAGCCACTCGTGCGTAAAGCCAATGTCCACCGTGTCCAAAATGGCAATTTTCTCGTCCAAAATGAGATAAGAATTGTAGGACATACCGTTGGGAACGGGATACTGCCCCTCGAACAAATCAACCTTGTGATCGTTTACTCCGATGTATATAATATCCTTCGTTACGTTCATAAAAACGCCTCCTTGATTTTTTTACCGTATATATTGTAGCATACTTCAAACGGATTTGCAATATTTTCTTTCCTTTGAGTATTGACCAAAAATTTCATGCAATAAACAAAAAGGCGCGTCGGCTTTTTGGCCGACGCGCTCCTCTTAATCCTCTAAAACGTCTATTTTTCTTAAATGGGCAAGGAAATCCAAAACGTCACTCTCGGCGGTCTTTTCGTCAACCTCGTAGGCCTCGCAAAGAGCGGCCGTCAAGGCCTTTTCGTCCGCGCCCTCCTTCAGCCTTTCCCAAAGGAGCTTTCCCGTTCCGTTGAGCCGCATCATTCCCTGAAAGGATGCCTTGGCGCCAAGCGGTACCACAAGGAAAAATCCCGCAACTTCTCTTAAAATAAACTCATTTTTGATTTTCATATCTTTACCGAAGCCCTTATATAAGGGCCCTTCCTTTAAACTCGTGTTACGCCTGCGTTAAGGTCTCGTAGGAAAGTAAGGCTGCCTCCCTTGAAATATCGCAGGAAAGCAAAAACATAGGAACGGAGGACAAAAGCCCGTCCACAACCGAAAGAAGCCCGTCAATACCAAGCGCACCTGACGGCTTTAACAGCTGCTCAAAAATGCGCCCCAAGGCCTCCTCGGCAGAAAGGCGGCGAATGGCGTTTCGTTCCCCTCTTTCCAAAAAGCAAATGGCAGAGAGGGGCGCCTTGTCATTGGTGTTCCAGCCCTCCTTGCCGCACCAGGGCGTTCCGTACACCGTAAAGCTATCGCCCCGGCGGCGAAGCAAGGGCTTGTCGCCGTTTAAAACGGTGACGTCGGGAAACAGAGAAAGCCAAAGCTTGATATGGGTGGTTTTTCCCGTTCCGCTTGGCGCGCAAAAGGCGAAGGCCTTGTCTTTTGCCTTGACGGTCGCCCCGTGCAGCATCAAGACGCCGTGCGGCGCCAAAAGGTCGCAAATCTTGCGGTACACGATAATGGCCTCGCAGTAGGCAAGGGTCGTTTTCGTCAAGGCCTTCTCGGCTTCCGCTTGGCACTCCTCTTGGGTGGTACGAATGGTGAAGTCGGCCTTTTCGGCCGTTACCTCGTAAGCCTCGCAAAGAGAGCGGGTATAATCGTAAAGCGGATGAATGTCAAAAACGAAATCGGCAATGCGGTATAAGGGCATTTTGCTTTCTCCTTTTCTGCGGTTTGCTTGAAAAGAGGAGGGGTTAGCCCAAAGAGCTAACCCCCCATTTATGCCGAAGGCATTAGTGAACAATGCATCTTTCGGTGTCTTTGTCGAAAATGTGGATTCTTTCCGCATCAATGGCAACCTTAATCTGATCGCCTGCGCGGGACTGAGAACGGGAGGATACACGGGCAATGATGGTCTTGCCGTTGGTGGCATCTTCCTGGCCCTCAAATGCCAGATAGAGATAAATTTCAGCACCCATAAGCTCGGTTACGTCAACGGTTGCTTCCATCAAGCTGTCGGGCATGTTGGCGATATACATAGGCTCGTCGTGAATATGCTCAGGACGGATACCCATAACAACCTCCTGACCGATGTATTCCTTCAACGCGGGGTTGGAGGCCTTGTCGGCGGGAAGCTTAATGGAGGTGTTGCCGAATTCGATGTGCAAATCCTCGCCCTTCTTTACGAGAGCGCCGGTAACGAAGTTCATCTGAGGCGTTCCGATAAAGCCGGCAACGAAGAGGTTGCAGGGATAATCGTACAGATTCTGAGGGGTGTCAACCTGCTGAATCAGACCGTCCTTCATAACAACGATACGGGTTGCCATCGTCATAGCCTCGGTCTGGTCATGGGTAACGTAAATAAAGGTGGTTCCCACTCTCTTATGAATCTTGGTAAGCTCGGTTCTCATGGATGCACGGAGCTTAGCGTCCAAGTTGGAAAGCGGCTCGTCAAGCAAGAATACCTTAGGATCACGCACGATAGCACGGCCCAAAGCAACACGCTGCTTCTGACCGCCGGACAAAGCCTTAGGCTTACGGTCAAGCAGGTGGTTGATGTCCAGAATCTTAGCGGCCTCTTCAACGCGGCGCCTGATTTCCTCCTTGGAAACCTTGCGGAGCTTCAAGCCGAATGCCATGTTTTCAAACACGGTCATATGAGGATACAGAGCGTAGTTCTGGAACACCATCGCGATGTCACGATCCTTAGGAGCAACGTCGTTCACCAGTCTGTCGCCGATGAAGAGCTCGCCCTCGGTGATTTCCTCCAAGCCTGCAATCATACGCAGGGTGGTGGACTTACCGCATCCGGAAGGACCAACGAAAACCAAAAATTCCTTGTCCTTGATTTCAAGGTTGAAGTCAGAAACGGCCGTTACGCCGCCGGGATACTTCTTAAAGATGTGCTTCAAAGAAAGACTTGCCATAATGAAATAACCTCCTGAATTTTTCGCTTAAATTTTGTCGCAACTCGACTTTTTAACAGTAATATTATAACAGAGAAAGGGCAATTTGAAAAGAGTTCTTTTTCCCAAAAAACAATCACGATATTTGTGAAACTTGCACAAAACGGCAAAGGATTCTTGCCAAACAGGGCGGTTTGCTTTTGGGGCGTTTCTAATAAATTAGAATTATTTGCCCATTCCCTTGCGCGTCAGAGAAATTCTCTTGCGCTGTAAATCAACGCTCTTGATTTTCACCTCGATAACATCGCCTACCGACAAAACGTCAGCAGGGCGCTTAACGAAGCGGTCAGACATCTCGGATACGTGCAAAAGGCCGTCCTCGTGCACACCGATATCCACGAAGGCACCGAAATCAACCACGTTGCGAACCGTTCCCTTCAATACCATATCGGGAACAAGGTCCTTCATTTCCAATACGTCCGTACGCAAAATGGGGGCAGGGGCATCGTCACGGCTGTCGCGGCCCGGCTTTTCCAGCTCGCCGATGATGTCAAGCAG
>JAZRFK010000067.1:0-5420 GCA_045661325.1 Eubacteriales bacterium
TCTCGCGTAATAAATCAAGGGGGTGTTGCAACGCCAGCAGTGCGGATATTCATGCTCGAACTTGGGCGCGTCAAACAGCTTGCCGTCCTTTTCCAAATCCTTGAGAATGGGCATATCGGCATCCTTGACAAAGAGTCCTGCATAGGGGGTTTCCGCGGGCATTTCGCCCTTGCCGTCCACGATCTGTACGAAGGGCAGGTCATAATTTCTGCCAACGCGCGCGTCATCCTCACCGAAGGCGGGGGCGATATGAACGACACCCGTACCGTCGGACATCGTCACGTAGGTATCCACGGTAACGAAGTGCGCCTTTTTCTTCTGCTTGGCGGCACATTCACCCGTGCAGGCAAAGAGGGGCTCGTATTCCTTGCCCTCTAAATCCTTACCCTTGAAGGTTTCCAAAATCTCGAAGGGCTCCTCGTCTCCCGTCAAAACGGCAGGCGCCAAGGCCTTGGCCATATAGTAAACCAAGCCGTCCTTCTTATAGAGCACCTTGCAGTACTCCTCCTCGGGATGCACGCAAAGCGCCACGTTCGAGGGCAGCGTCCAAGGCGTTGTGGTCCAGGCGAGAATATATGCGTCCTCATTCTTCACGCGGAAGCGAACAACGGCGGAGCGCTCCTTAACCGTCTTATAGCCCTGGGCAACCTCGTGGCTGGAAAGCGGGGTGCCGCAACGGGGGCAATAGGGAACGATTTTAAAGCCCTTATACAAAAGGCCCTTGTCATAAATCTGCTTGAGTGCCCACCATTCCGACTCGATGAAGGAATCGTGATAGGTAACGTAGGGGTCGTTCATATCTGCCCAAAAACCAACTCTGGCAGAAAAATCCTCCCACATTTCCTTGTATTTCCAAACGCTTTCCTTGCATTTGTCAATAAAGGGATCAAGGCCGTATGCCTCAATCTGCTCCTTGCCGTCAAGACCGAGCTGCTTTTCAACCTCAAGCTCAACGGGCAGGCCGTGCGTATCCCAGCCGGCCTTTCTGGTAACGTGATAGCCCTTCATCGTGCGATAACGGGGAATCATATCCTTGATAACGCGGGTCAAAACGTGCCCAATGTGAGGCTTTCCGTTTGCCGTAGGAGGACCGTCATAAAAGGTGAACTCCTCCCTTCCGTCTCTCAAAGAAAGGCTCTTTTCAAACACCTCTTCTTTTTTCCAAAAGTCCAGCGTTTTGGCCTCTCTCTCCTTAAAATTCAAGTTGGAGGATACCTTGTCAAATACCATAGCTTCATACCTTTCTGCGTCAAACGCATCTTGATAAATAAAAAAGCCCGTCTTGTATGAACAAGACAAGGCCAAAATCCCTGCAACCACTCGTACACACCATACGCCGTCCGTTCACGGTGGACATCCGTCACGCCTTACTGCATTTTCGGGCGCGCGACTCGGAAGTGATTTTCAATTTACGCCCATCACCCATCGGCTTCCACCAACCCGACTCGCTTTTCGGCTTCGCGCAAATCTACTCTCTTCGTCATTGCCTTTGTTCTACACGGGCAAGTATACCATAGAAGAAATAAAATGTCAAGAGAAAAACGCTTTTTCTATCTCTTATTCTTCCTTAATAAAGAATTGCTTGCATTTTTACAAGGCTTGTGCTATACTTTGGATAGAAATTCGCACCAATAGAGGAAAGGAATCTTTGCACATATGGAACAGCTGCATTTATGGCACAAAAAAGTTGATATTGCCGCATCCCCCATTCTCTTCTCCTACCGCCCCGACAAGGACTGGGAAAAATATTTTATGGTTATGGGTGGCGACTGGCACGAGGAGGATGGCTGGCTGATTGGCGAGGAACGCGGCAACAAGGGCGGCATTCTCTTTACGCGCGAATGCTTCCAAGAGGATGTTATGCTCTCCTTCACCATTGCCTCTGTTCTGCCTGCCACGCGCGACCTGAACGCCGTTTTCTGCGCTCATTGGGATGAAAAAACGGACTATTTGGGTGAATCCTATGTTTGCGGCCTGAACGGCTGGTACGAGCACAAGTGCGGCATTGAGCGCAACCTCTCCTCTGATCTTTATACCGCAACATCCCTTTATCATTATGAGCCGGGGCGCGCTGTGCGTATGACCGCAGGTGCCATCAACGGTCATTGCTTTATGACGGTGGACGGCCAGCTGATCTCCGAGCTGATAGACCCCTCTCCCATCCGCTACGGCCACGTGGGCTTTTCTCCCTACTGCACCAAGCTGAGAATCACGGACATTGAGATTCGCCGCATCGCTTGGGAGCCGCTTCGCCAGTCCTACGAGCTGGAATTTTAAACAAATCCGCTTTGCACCAAGAAAGGAAAAATACTATGAAGATTGGATATGCCTTTGGCCCCACCAACCAAGAAACCATCGCGCGCGCCGCCAAGTCGGGCTGCGACTACGTTGAGATTATTCTTTGCGATATGGCAACGCAAACAGAGGAGGAGCTTGAAAAGCAAGCGGCTCTTTTGAAGGCGCATAGCCTTCCCGTTGGCGCATTTATCTGTATGCTTCCCGCCTCCATCCCCGTGACGGGCCCTGACTTTGATTTGGAAAAGTGCAAGGCGTATTTGGACACCGTTTTTGCCAAGGCCGAAATTTTCGGCGCAAAGCGCGTGGTATTCGGCTCTACGGGCGCCCGTTGCATCAAGAAGGGAGAAACGCGCGAGGTTGCCATGCAGCAGGTAACCGCCTTCGTCAAGGAGGCGCTGATTCCCGCCCTTGAAAAATATGACCTTTCTTGCGTTTTGGAGCCCTTGTCCGATGACAACCTCTTCCCCACCCTTGCAGACGGAAACGCCTTCGTTCAGGCCATCAATCACGAAAGATTCGGGCTTTTGGCAGACTTCTATCACGTGGGCGTGATGAAGGAGGATTTGCAAAGCGAGGCTTACGGAGCATACTCCCTCTTGCACACCCATATTGCCAGCCCCTCCAACAGCCGCCTCGCGCCGCTGCGCGAGGACAAAGACGAGGCCTTTTACAAGCAGGCCCTCGCCTATTTGAAGAAAATGGGCTTTGGCGGTGATATGAGCTTGGAGGGCAGCCTTCCCTCAGAAGCACCCGAAGAGACCCTTGCCGCCTCTATTGCATACCTGAAGGCCTTGGCGGCCGAAGCAGGCCTTTGATATAAGCAAGAACAGAAAAACCCCTTCTTCTGCGGAAGAAGGGGTTTTGTTTTGCCAAGGGCCACGGTCGCTTTCATGGAAGGCGCGGCCGTTAAAAGCCCAATTTATCAATTTTCCTCAAAAACGGTAATGGAATGCAGGCTCTCGAAGGTCTGACCGGCGCCAAGGGAAATCAAGCCCTCCTTGTCCTCCCATCTGCCCGTTCCGTTTTCGTTGTCAGGCTGACCGAACCAAGGCTCCAAGCACAAAAGGGGCGCGTTGGGCACCGTCCACACCATTAAAGCAGGCGCGTCAAAGGCCATAGAAAGAAGCTTCTTTTCTCCCTTATAAAGTGCAACCTCGCGAGACTTGATGGTATCAAGCACCAAGGTATCGTGTGCGAAAAGACCGTCATGCAGGGGCAGGTTGGTCAAGGCCCTGCCGAAGTTTACATAGCCATCCTTCAAAAGGCCCGTTTCAATGTTAACCAAGTGGCAATCAATGTCCTCAACCTCGGGGAAGGAAAGGCTGTACTCGGTGAGCTTTTCCTTCAGGATAAAGCCCTCGTGAGAGCCAAGAGAGAAGGAAATCTCCTTATTGTCCTTGTTTTCCACGCGCATCTTGATCAGAATGGTGTCATTTTCCAGCGTGAAGATAACCGAGAAGAGAAATTCAAAGGGATATACCTTTCTCGTTTCCTCGGAAGCTTCAAGCGTGAAAATAGCCTCTACATCGCTGATTTTCTTGGCCTCAAAGCAGGTGTTGCGCGCAAAGCCGTGCTTATCAATGTTGTATTCCTTACCGCCAAGGGTGTATTTTCCGCCCTTAAGGTTGCCGCAAATGGGGAAAAGAACGGGTGCGCGGCGCGCCCAGGCAAAGGAATCGCCCTGATAAAGCTTTTCCTTACCCATAATGCGAACGCTTTGCAGCTCAGCACCGCGAGGGCCGATTTCAACCGTCAAGCGGTCGTTGTGTAAAACGATGTTTTCCATGATAGCTTGTAACTCCTTATGTAATCTTTCTTTGTATCGCGTTATTTTGAAACAACCCAAACCGTTTCAACGCCGTAATAACGGCAAAGGTCAATCGCCTCTTTGTCGATGCGCTCTCCTGCAATCAAAACGGGAACGGCAGGCGGACAGGATACCGAGGCAGAGGCCAGAATTCTTCCCACCGCCGCCTCCACGGGAAGCCGCTCGGTCTTGGCAAAGACCGCCGCCTTTAAGGACAAAACGGGAGAGGGCGCCGAAAGCGCGGGAGGCGCCTCGGTAATGGGCTCTCTCTTGGGTAGGGACAAGAGCGCCGCCGTCAGTTTTTTCATCTCGCGCGCCGTAGTTTGGGCAGAGGGCATCAGCACCAGGTAATCCTTATCGGCAAATTCGGGAATGATGCCTCTTTCTTCTAAATATGCGGCCAGGGCATCGCCCGTGTAGCCATAGCTCTTGGGCAAAAGGGTGATTTTCCAGGGCTCGCTTTCCAAAACGGTATAGCCGCCAAGTGTCAACTTTTCTTTACATTCAGCCACAAGCGCCGCAATAACAGCGAAATCTCGCCTGCCCATACCGTCTATATAGGCGTTTGCAGCGTCTAAGGACTGCAAAATCAAATAAGAGGGGCTGGTGGAGGCGAAAAACGCCATAGCCGCCTCCGCGCGCTCGGCAAAAAAGGCAGGGGCGTTATGCCCGATATGTAAATAGCCGCCCCCCGTCAAAACGGGCAGGGTTTTGTGCGCCGAATCCACCACGATATCCGCAAAACACTCCAAGGGGTGCATACGTTGGGGAGAAAGCCGCAGATAAGCGCCGTGGGCATTATCCACTATCAGCAGACAGCCGCATTTGTGACAAAGGTCGGCAAGCCCCGCAACGTCTGCCATCTTGCCCAAATAATCGGGAGAGGTAATATACACCGCCAAGGGCGCGTGCCGGTAGATGGCGCGCTCCCACTCCGCAAGAGAAAGGGAGAAGGAAAGCAGGGACTCTGCCTCCGAAGCGACCCACGCTACGGGCAAATCCAATAGGGCGGCGGCGTTCATAAAGCTTTTATGGGCATTTCTCGCGGCTAAAATTTGGGGCGCTCTGTTTTGTTCGGTGGCATACTGCTTCAAAAGCAGGAGCGCCGCGCGGATAGACAGAGAGGAGCCCTCGGTGGAATATACCGTCTTGGCAGAACGGAAAAGGCGGGTGGCGTTTGCCTGGCTTTGGGCAATAATGCCGCTTCCGTGATACAGCACGTCTGCCCCCGTAATCTCGGTGATGTCCTGTGCCTCCATCCCCAGGGCGCCCCTTCCCTTATGCCCCGGCATATGCAGGCGCAAAGGGCGCTTTT
>JAZRFK010000068.1:0-6248 GCA_045661325.1 Eubacteriales bacterium
ATGCAGTACGGCGTGAAAAAATAAAGAAACGAGAAGCAATATGTTTGTAAGTGATAGCTGGAAGGATTACCGTCTGCTTGATGCGTCAGACGGAGAGCGCTTGGAGTCTTGGGGAGGCTTTACTCTCATTCGTCCTGACCCTCAGGTTATTTGGAAAAACGAGCGTCGTCATCCCCTCTGGAAGAAGGCAGACGCCGATTATCGCCGTTCCAAAAGCGGCGGTGGCGCTTGGAGCGAAAACTCTCTGCCTGCCTCTTGGCAGATTTCCTACCGAGATTTGCGTTTTTGCATCAAGCCGATGGGCTTTAAGCATACGGGCCTCTTTCCTGAGCAGGCAACCAACTGGGATTGGTTTTCCGATTTGATTGCCAAGGCGCAAAGACCCATTAAGGTTTTAAACCTGTTTGCCTATACAGGCGGTGCCACCGTTGCGGCAGCCAAGGCGGGTGCCTCTGTTTGTCACGTGGATGCCTCCAAGGGTATGGTGGCTATGGCGAAGGAAAACGCCGCCCTGTCGGGTCTTGCCTCTGCGCCCATTCGGTATATCGTTGACGATTGCCGTAAATTCATCGAAAGAGAAATTCGCCGCGGAAACCGTTATGACGGTATTATTATGGATCCGCCCTCCTATGGCAGAGGCCCTACGGGTGAGGTCTGGAAATTGGAGGAGTGTATCGACGAGTTTGTGGCGCTTTCCGCAGGCGTCTTGTCCGATAACCCCCTCTTCTTCCTTCTCAATTCCTATACCACGGGGCTTTCCGCCTCCGCTATGCAGTATATGGTCTCCTTGCGTATCGCAAGAGGGCGCGGCGGCAAGTGCGTGGCAGACGAGGTGGGGCTTAAAATTGAGCAAACGGGGCTTTTCTTGCCCTGTGGAAGCAGCGTGCGTTGCTCCTTTGATTGAGTGGCGAGGCCGGGTGGCCTTGCATAAAATGCCGTCTTTGCTCAGCAAAGATATGGAGGATACCTATGAGTGAATTTATCCGCGCGGAGCATCTTTCCTTTTCCTATGGGAGAGGAGAGGATGCCATTCCTGCGCTTTACGATCTCTCGCTTTCTATCGAAAAGGGAGAGTATGTGGCTGTTCTCGGTCATAACGGATCAGGAAAATCCACCTTTGCAAAGCTTTTGAATATGATTCTTGTCGCCACAAGCGGAAAGCTCTGGGTTGACGGCAAGGAGCTGACAGATCCCGATTTTTCCGAGGAGGACTTGTTTGCCCTTCGCCGCAAAATCGGAATGGTGTTCCAAAACCCCGATAATCAGCTTGTAGCAGGTGTTGTCGAGGAGGACGTGGCCTTCGGTCTTGAAAATATGGGCGTTCCCTACGATGAAATGCACAAGCGCGTTAAGGAGGCTTTGCGTTTGGTTGGTATGAGTGATTATGCCAAGCACGCGCCAAGCAGACTCTCGGGCGGTCAGAAGCAGCGCGTTGCCATCGCAGGCGTCTTGGCCATGATGCCCGAATGCATGATTTTGGACGAGTCTACCGCAATGCTTGACCCGCAGGGGCGGCAGGAGGTTTTGGAAACGGTGGAGCGTCTGCATCGCGATAACGGCATCACGCTTCTTCACATCACACATTATATGGACGAGGCCGCGCGCGCCGATAGAGTCATCGTGATTCACGATGGCCGTGTTTTAATGGACGGCGCGCCGAGTAGCGTCTTTTCCCATCGTCAAGAGCTGCGAGAGGTCGGTCTTGACGTTCCGCAGGAAACGGAAATTGCGGAAAGTCTGCGCGAAGCAGGTCTTTCCTTGCCAAAGGGTCTTATCGGAACACAGGCGTGTGCCGATGCGATTTTGGCGGCGCTTTCCGAGAACAAATAATGGCAAAAGCCCTTGCTTTTGTCAGGAAAGGAAAAAACAAGCCATGAATATAATCGAGCTTCGGGACGTTTGCTGTCGGTACGGCGTGGGAACGCCCTTTGAAATGACGGCGCTTTCTCACGTGTCCGTTGGTTTTGAAAAGGGAAAAACCACGGGCATTATCGGGCATACAGGATCAGGAAAATCCACCCTTGTGCAAATGCTTAACGGACTGTTGAAGCCCGAAAGCGGTGAGGTGCTGCTTGATGGGGAAAGCATCTGGAAAAGCCCCAAGGCGTTGCCCCGCGTGCGCTTCCGTGTCGGGCTTGTGATGCAATATCCCGAATACCAGCTTTTTGATGAAACGGTCAGAGCCGATATTGGCTATGCGCCGCGCAATATGGGCCTTTGTGCCGAGGAGGTAGAGGAAAGAGTCGAGGAGGCTATCCGCTTCGTCGGGCTTGACCGAGCCTTGCTCGATAAGCCGCGCCTTGAGCTTTCGGGCGGCGAAAAGCGCCGCGCCGCTATTGCGGGCATTATCGCAATGCGCCCCGAAATTCTGGTGCTGGATGAGCCTGCCGCAGGGCTTGACCCCAGAGGTAAGGCGGAAATCTTCGAAAGCCTTAATGCCTATAAGAAGGCATACGGTGCCACGGTTATCTTGGTTAGTCACAGTATGGAGGATATGGCAAAATATTGTGAAAACGTCATTCTGATGCGGCACACCGAGGTTATCAAGCAAGGAACGGTTGCCGAAATCTTTTCGAGCCCAGCGCTCTTGGAGGAGTCGGGTCTTGCCATTCCTGCCTCCTTCCGCTTGGCAACGGCTCTTCGCCGTCACGGCATTGCCTTGGAGGGTGAGCTTTATACCGTGCAGGGCGTTACGCGCGCCATTCTCGCCTACAAGAAAGGGAGGGAAGCGCTATGATGAAGGATATGACCCTTGGACAGTATTTCCCGGGAAATTCGCTTCTGCATCGGCTTGACCCCCGCGCCAAAATCATCGCCACCATTCTCTATATCGCGGCCATTTTTTTGGCAAAGAACGTCTTTTGCTTTGCGGCGGTGCTTCTCGTTTCGATTCTTTTGGTCTTTATCAGCCGCATCTCCTTGCGCGTGGTGCTTCGCGGCATTCGCCCCATCTTGTTTATCCTCGCCTTTACGATGATAATCAATATGTTCTTTACCACAGGCGAGACCCTGCTTTTCCGCTTCTGGCGCATCTCCTTGTATTTGGAGGGCATTTACCGCGCCGTTTTAATGATGGTGCGCGTAGTCTCCCTGATAGTCGGCACGAGCGTGCTTTTGACCTACACCACCTCGCCCATCGTTCTGACGGACGCTATCGAGAGCCTGCTCTCTCCCTTAAAGAAAATCAAAATCCCCGTGCACGATTTTGCGATGATGATGACCATTGCCCTGCGCTTTATCCCCACGCTTGTGGATGAAACGGAGAAGATTATGAACGCGCAAAAGGCGCGCGGCGCCGATTTCAGCAGCGGCGGCCTCGTCAAGCGGGCCAAGGCCTTAATTCCCATTCTCGTGCCCCTCTTCGTCTCCTCCTATTCAAGAGCCGAGGATTTGGCCGTTGCTATGGAATGCCGTTGCTATCGCGGAGACGTTGGCAGAAGCAAGTTCGTTCGCCTCACCTATACGGCGAAGGACGCGCTCTTCCTTCTTGCCCTTGTTGTCTTTGGCGCGGCCATCGTGCTTGCCAATCTTTATCTTCCCATCGGCTTCTCCGTCTAAAACGGAAAAGCCTTGCTATCACGAAAGAAAGGAGCGCTTCCTTGAAGTATCTTTGTGAGGTTTCCTATGTGGGAACGCACTTTTATGGCTTTCAGGCGCAAAAAAACAGAAGAACCGTGCAAGGAACGCTCACGGAAGCCGCAAGCGAGGTGTTTGGCGTTCCCTGCGCCATTACGGGTTGTAGCCGCACCGATAGCGGTGTGCACGCCAAAAGCTTTTGCATGACTCTTGCGCTATCGGATGGGCGCGTGCCTATTCCTGCCGAGAAGCTGTCGCGGGTAATGGCAACGGTTTTGCCCCCTGATCTCTCTGTGCGAGATGCGCGCTTGGTGGAGGATGGCTTTCATCCCAGGTACGATGCCAAGGGCAAGGAGTATACCTATCTGATGCGCCCCTGCGCCGTTGCTGATCCCTTCTGGCAGAATCGCGCCTGGCAGATATACCGTCCGTTTGTGGACGGCGCCTTGGAAAAAATGCAGCTTGCCGCCGAGGCCTTTTGCGGTAAGCAGGATTTTGCCGCCTTTATGAGTAAGGGATCTAAAATTACCGAGACCGTCAGAACAGTCAAGTCTGCCACGGTGGAAAGGGAAGGCGAGCTTTTCGTTTTCCGCGTCATTGCCGACGGCTTTCTTTACAATATGGTGCGGATTATGACAGGAACCTTGGCCGATGTTGCCTTCGGTGCGCTCTCTCCCGAAAAAATACCCGCCATCATCGCGGGCAAGAAGCGCGCCTCTGCGGGCGAAACCGCGCCACCCGAGGGGCTGTACTTAACGCGCGTTTTTTATGACGAAAAGGACTTTCTGAAAACAGAATAACATCTTTAAAAGCGAGCCCAAGGCTATCAAGGGCTCGCTTTTTGTTTCTATAAATTGTCTTTTTTCCCGAAAGATACCGTTGCCTTTTCGGTTTTGCACCGAAAATACGGGAACACTAAAAGCAGAAAAAAACAGGAGAGAGACGAAAATGAAACGAAAAGGAACGGGCAAGAAAAGAACGAAAAAGCAAAGATTTTTGCGCGCTATCGCGTGGCTTTTGGTGATTTCTGCCTTGGTTATGCTGGCCGCCTCACTCGGCCTTTTCGTCTTTGCGGCAAGAACGGTCAATGTCAAAAGCGATGAGGTTTTGTTTTTGGCGGCAGGCGAAAGCACCTTAACGCGCCTCTATTATGATGGCGAGGGTGGGGAAGAGGTCGAGGGGCTTTTCGGGTATCGTGCGGTCGAATGGGAAGCAGAGAGCTTTTCGGGAAGCGCGCGTTCTCTGCGCGTTTCGTATAGTGAGCTTCCCGCGTATCTTCCTCTTGCCTTTGTGGCTATTGAGGATAAGCGCTTCTTTTCGCACGATGGAGTGGACGTCTTGCGAACAATCAAGGCTGCTGCCAACCATTTGCTTCACTTTTCAAACAGGTTTGGCGGATCAACCATCACCCAGCAGCTCATCAAAAATATCGGCGGTGAAAAGGAGGTCTCGGTCAAGCGCAAGGTCAAGGAGGTTTTGCGCGCGCTGGCTCTTGAAAAACGGCACACCAAGGAGGAAATTTTAGAGGCCTATCTCAATATCGTTCCCCTTTCCTCCAACTGTGTCGGCGTTGGCGCCGCATCGCTTGCCTATTTTGGAAAGCCTGCCTCCGCGCTTTCCTTGGAGGAGGCGGCAAGTCTTGCCGCCATCACGCGATCGCCTGCCTCGTATGATCCCACCAAAAAGCCCGAGGCGCATATATCGCGGCGCAACCTCGTGCTTGAAAAGATGTACGAGGAAGAGATGATAACAAAGGAGGAATACGAGGCGGCCGTTGCCACCCCCCTAACGCTCTCGCCTGCGCCTTGGAAGCAGAGGGGTGTTTCCTCTTGGTATGCCGAAACCGTGCTTGCCGACGTCAAGCGCGCCTTGATGGAAATGGGCTATTCTGCCGCCGCCTCGGAGGCGCTTTTAAGCAGCGGTCTGCAAATCTATACCGCAATGGATAAAAAAGCGCAGGAAATCGTTGAAGAGACCTTTCGCGAGTCTGCCTATCTCAACCATAAGGGAGAGGGCTTCGCCGCCTCTATGGCAGTTTTTGACGTTGAAAACGGCAACCTTCTCGCCATCGTTGGCAATCGAGGCGAGAAAAAGGGCAACCGCCTCTTGAACTACGCCACAGACACCTATCGCGCCCCGGGATCCGTCTTGAAGCCTGTTGCCCTCTATGCCCCTGCCATCGAAAAAGGCCTCATCACCGAGGCCACCGTCTTTGATGATGTACCAAAGGATTTTTCAAAAGAGGGCCTCTGGCCGCAAAATTCGCCGCGCACGTATATGGGTCTTGTCAATACCCAAACGGCAGTCGCAAAATCCAAAAACACCGTTGCTGTCGAGCTGTATCATATGCTGGGTGCCGAGCAAATTTATCACACCCTCGTTTATGACGCAAAGCTTTCGGGCATCTATCGCAAATCTGGCAGTAAAACGGATTTGGCCGCTGCTCCTCTGGCGCTTGGGCAGTTAACCAAGGGGGTCACCCTGCGGGAAATGACGCGCGCTTACCTGCCGCTTTATAAGGGCGAGAGTCACGCCGACCGTTCCTTCCTCTTGGTGCTGGATAGAAACGGCGAGGTGCTGCTTGACAATGCGCCGCAAACCGAAAGAGTCTATCAGGAAACGACCGCCTCTGTCATCACCCATATGTTAGCAGGCGTGGTCGAAAACGGCAC
>JAZRFK010000069.1:0-12113 GCA_045661325.1 Eubacteriales bacterium
GACATGGCTACGATCCGACTTAGGACGGTGGAAATGAGAAGAAAGAGCACAAGGAACCTTGCTCCACCTTCCAGCTTCGTGTAGGTGAGGTCTCCAATAAAAAGACCAATGAATTTGTTCAAAAATTCAGGCTGAAAGAAAGCGAGAATTGCGGCGGCTGCGAGGCAAACGCCTATGACGATTTTTTTAACAATAGACATAAATCAAACCTCCTTAAAAAAAATACTTTGCTCCCAAAACGCTTTTTTACAGAAAAAAGGAAGCGATTGACATTATTGTACTGCAATTTGCAGTAAATGTCAATACTGCATTTTGCAGTTTGTTATAATTTTTTTGTCATAGAGCGACAAGAAAGAGGGTGGGGCAGTATGGTGTACAAGCGGATTCGGGACCTGCGGGAGGACAAGGATTTGACCCAAAAGGAAATGGCGAGGCTTTTGCAATGCTCCCAACAGGTGTACAGCAACTACGAGCTTGGACAGCGCGATATTCCCACCGATATTCTGATAAAGCTCGCTACCCTTCACAAGGTTTCCGTGGACTACATTCTCGGTATTACCGATAACCCGAAAAGAAATTGAAGCCACGGGCTTTACGCATCGAGATAAATCCCGCAATCGACAAAAGAAAAAGAGCAAGATAAAGGAAAAAATCCTTCTGTCTTGCTCTTTTGTTTTATTTGTTTTAGATGAATGCCGTTTTGAATGAAATGTGCTGCGCACATACAGTGAAGTTTTCGCTTGCGCGAAAGTGAAGTTGCTACGCAGAAATTGCTACGCAGTGAAGTTTTCTTCTTTGCGACGCAAAGAAGAAAGTGAAGTTAAGTTTGCCCACTTTGCCGAAGGCAAAACTTCACTCACGAAGTGAACTTCACTATCCGCAGGATAACTTCACTTGCCCCTTGGGGCAAACTTAGTTGCTTTTGCGCTTTCAGCGCAAAAGCTTACGGTTTTGAAGCTCGCGGAAGTGCTCCTCGGTGGTGCCGACGCTGTGGTCGGGAATGTAGTGGTAGGAGGCCTTTAACTCCTCTTCGGTGTGGTAGGAGGAATAAAGACCGCCGCAGAGGCCCGAATGGTCGCAGCCGCCCGAGACAAAGAGTCCCTTTTCCAAGGCGATTTGGTAGGCGCGCTCCTTTTCCTCCTCGGTCAAGTCGGGGTGCCAGACCTCCATGCCCTCAATGCCAAGCGCCATTAAATAATCAATGTCGTCAAGCTGGTCGTGGGGGTGCGCCACAACGCAGAAGCCGCCTGCCGCCTTGACGAGCGCCACCAGCTCCTCGGGGGTCTTGAACTTGATTTTCGGGGGGTATTTGCCGCGCTGCTTTTGGAAATGGGCAAGGAAAAAGTCCATATAGTCCTCCTCCTTAACCAAGCCCTTTGCCTTCATCGCGGCAAAAACGTGGTTGTTGCAGAGCCAGATAACGCCCTCGTTGTACGCCTCTACCTCCTCCCAGGTGATGCCCGTAATGCCGCCGTTTTCCACGGCCTCGTCAAAGCAGGACTTGGTGTTGTCGGTCTGGCGCTTGCCCATTGCCGCCAGATATTCTGCCATAGGGGGATAGGTGGGGTCAAAGGAAAAGGCTACGATATGATAGCTTTTGCTTTTCTCCGTGGAGTAAACGGAAAATTCTACGGCAAAAAGCGCTTCAATGCCCTCCTTGTCGCAGGCCGCCTTGAAGGAGGGATAGCCCGTGGCGGTATCGTGGTCAGAAATGGCAAGGGCGCGGTAGCCCTCTGCCTTGGCAACGCGAACGATTTCCTCAGGGGTATATACGCCGTCAGAATGGGTGGTGTGCATATGCAGGTTTGCGTAAAAATCCATTGTTTTTTCCTCACTTGTATGTGTTTTTGGCGTTTATAACCGTTTATATCGGTCTTTTTTTGATAACGGACTCGGTGACGTTGGTTAAAACGAGCTCGCCCTTTTGGTTTTCAACGAAAATCGTCAGCTCAACCAAGCCGTTTTTTGAGCCGCGTGGGGTTAATGCGGAAACAACCACCCTGCCCGTTAAGACGTCATCGGGGTAGACGGGCTTTAACCACTCGATTTTGGTGGATTTCCCTGCAATCAGCTCCGCGCCGAACAGGTTTTTTTCCAAAACCTTCGCCCAGACTGCCATAAAGGACATCACGCCCGGGGCAATCAGGCCGCCAAAGACGGTGGTTTTGGCATATGCTTCATCGGTATGCAGGGGAATGTTATCGTATTCGCGGGCGAAGGCCAGCATTTTTTCTTTTTCGATGCGAACGGGGGAAAGGGGAATCTCCGTTTGCAGTACAAAATCCTCAAAAAACATCAGTGAACGCTTCCTTTGCTACAATCAGTCGGTAACGAAATCAAAGGCCATGCGCGTGTCAACGGCGGGGCGCACAAGCCCAACGGCGATTTCCTTGTGCAGAGGATTTTCCTGGTAGGCGTCAAGGGCGGCCTTGTCCGTGAAGGCGGAATCCATCATCAAATCGCCCGAGGAGGAGGGAAGTCCCTCGGTGAGAATACGCATCTCCAAGAGCCCGTCGATTTTGCCGACCAAGCCCTCAAGCGCTTCCTTGATTTCGGCGCAGGCCTTTGCCTTGTCGGCAACGGAGTCCTTCAATTTCCAGATAATCATGTGCTTAACCATACCTATCTCCTTTTTGCGCGCGGCCTTTCAGGCGCGGCGTTGTATTTTTGTGTTTTTGTATTTTTGTTTTGCGGATACTGTGTAAACAATTCTTTGCTTTTGGCTTATCGCAGGCTTGCGCGGTATTCCTTGGGGGTCTGCCCCGTCTCTCTTTTAAAGGTTTTGGAAAAATACTGCACGTCAACGATGCCGCAAAGCGCCCCAATCGTCTGGATTTGCAGGCTTGTCGTGCCAAGCAGGTACTTGGCGTGACGGATGCGCGCCTCGCGCACGTATTCCGAAACGGTCTTGCCCGTTTCGCGCTTGAATACGGCGGCCAGATACCCCGGGCTAACGCGCTGTGCCTTGGCAAGCGCGCCGAGAGAAAGCTCGGCCGAAACGTCCGAATCTATCGTTAAAACGGCACTCTTTACAAGGGGAGAGAGATGGCTCGTGGCGTGCTTTCGGACGAGCTGACAGTAGGAGGAAAAGGTCTCCTGCATCAGCGGGGGAATATGCGAAATGTCGGAAACCTGTTCTATTTTTACGGCTATTTTAGAGGAGGCTCTGTCGATATAAACGGGGTGAACGCCCCCTTCCTCCGCCGCCTTGCGTAACAGGGTGTTCATAATGATACAGTAGTTTTTGGCATTTCGCAGAGGGTCTTGCACCCGTTGCTCAAACCTTTGGCCGTTCAGGGCGGAAAAGAGCGCCTTTTCCTTGTGCATCTGCCCCTCGCGCACCGCCTTGATAAGCTCGTTTTCAAAGGCGTATCGCTGCTCCATCGCTTCAATGGCGGCAAGCGTCTCCTTGACGCCGTTTTCCTCCTGCGCGGAAGAGAAGGAATGGGGCGGCAGGGCGTTTTGCGCGTTCAGGTCACAAACGGCAAAGGAGGCGGTCTGCCAGACGCGCTCACAAAAGACGTCCAGCATCTGAAAAAGCTTGTCCTCCTCGGTAAGCACGGGAAGGGCCGCGTAATATTCCCCCAAAAGCCTTTGGGATGCGGGGGAAAGCCCCAGACGCTCGCCGATTTCAAGCGAGGCCTCGGCCGAAAGGGGCGAGGAGAGATAAGGCCCGATGAAAAGCAGATTCTTTTCGCTTAAAAGGGGCAGGCGCAGAAGGGTATATTGCAGCGCAAGCGCGGTAGAGAGCCTGTATTTCGTTTTATCCGCAACGGCGCCGAAAACCTGCTTTACCGTTTTTTGCTCCGTTTGGGGAAGGCTGACGATGCCGGACAGCCATGCGTCCAAAAGGCTGTCTGCCGAGTCGTGTAAGGAGAGGATTTGGGTGCGAACGCGGCTTTTCTGAAAAACGCTGCGAAGAAAATCAAGCTCAACGCGAACAGGCATTCCTCATCCTCCTTTTTTGAAGAAAGCGGCTTTCTTGCGCTTTCTCGCAGTATACTATATTATAGCACGGCAGTTCTGCAAATGCAACGATTATTTTTATCTAAATATGAAAAAAATACAAAAAAAGAGTAATTTTGTACTACCATTTTTGACACAAAAAAGGTATAATAAGATTGTTGTTATCACTTTTTGCACAAAAAAGCGACAAAAGGAGTAAAGACACATGAAAAAAGAAAAAACGCTGGACGCCAATGGGCGTCGCCCGTTTGGCATGCGGGATAAGCTTGCCTATGCCGCAGGAGACCTTGGCTGCAATATGAGCTTTGCCTTGAAGAGCACCGTGCAGACCTTCTGGCTCGTATTTATGACCTTGGAAACGGGGCTTCTCTCGCTTCTTCTGCTTCTCGTTCAGATTTGGGATGCCGTTAATGACCCCTTGATTGGCACCCTGATTGACAACGACAGAAGAAAATACAAGTACGGTAAATTCAAGACCTACATTTTCATCGGCGCTTGCGGCCTGCTCGTTGGCGGCGCTGCCGTTTTCCTTCCCTTCCCCGATGCGCCCGTTGTCGTAAAGGCCATCCTTTTCGTTTTGGGCTATATCGTGTGGGACGCCTTCTACACCATCGCAAACGTGCCTTACGGCTCTATGCTTTCCTTGGTGTCCGAGGACGTGGGCGAGCGCGCACAGCTTTCCACCTGGCGCTCCATCGGCTCGATGATTGGTAATATTCTTCCCAACGTCATTCTTCCTATGCTTATCTGGCAGAAGGTTACCTATGACGGAACCACGGGCTTCCTTGACAAAATCGAGATTCCCGAGGGCTTCGATAAGTCGCAGTTCCTCATTGACCCCGAAACCAAGCTTCCTTACGAGATTGGTGACAAGATTCTCAGCCCCGCAACCGGTAAGGAGGTTGAGATTCTGCTTGGCGACAGAGTATTCTTTGCCGCGCTCGTTATGGGTATTCTCGGCTTCGTTGCCTTCATTCTGATGTTGAAGATGATAACCATCCGTGTCAACGAGAACACCGTTAAGACGGTGGAGAACAGCGGCACGAAGATGAACATTTTCAGCGCCTTTGGCAAGTTTATGAGAAACCGCCCTGCCGTTGGTGCGACCGTTGCGGCTATGGGTATGTTCTTGGGTATGAACGCCGCCACCACCGCCAACACCATCATGTTTGCCACCTACTTTAATATGGCGCAGATGTCGGGTCTTGTGCAGATGATTGGCTTCTTGCCGATGCTCTTCTTTATGCCCTTTATCACGAAAATCGTGGAGAAGTACGGCAAAAAGGAGGCCTCCGTTTTCGGAACGCTCGTTTCGCTTGTCGGCGGCTTGATTATGTTCATCTTCCCCATGATTTCGAACACTCTCGTCTCCCTGGCGGTTTACCTGTTCGGCCTTGTGCTGTTCGGCATCGGTATGGGTGTTTACACCTGCGTATCCTGGGCTATGATGAGCGATGCCATTGACTACAACGAATGGAAGTTCGGTACCCGTGAGGACGGAACGGTATATGCGCTTCACTCCTTCTTCAGAAAGCTCGCGCAGGGCGTTGGCCCTTCTCTTGTTCTTCTGATAATGGGCTGGATAGGCTATCAGTCCAAGCTCGGCACCATTGGCCAGAGCTTCGCAACCGCCCACAATATGTGCTGGCTGGTGGCTGCGCTTTATCTGTTCAGCGCTGTGGTGCAGTTTATCGGTCTTGCTTTGATTTACAATCTTGACAAGAAAACCCTTGGCAAGATGAAGGAAGAGCTTGACGCCAAGCACGCCGCCGAGGCAGTTGCCGAGAGCGCAGAGTAAGCAGAGTAATGAGTGCAAATATCATTACCCCTTGGCCAAGCGCCTTTTGAAACGAACAAGGAGAAAATAATGAGAACCGTAAAAAGCTTAAATGAAAATTGGGTGTTTATTAAGGACACCAACGATATTACGCTTCGCGAGGGCGCGCTTGTCAGCCTGCCGCACACCTGGAACGCCGAGGACGGCTTTGACGGCGGAAACGATTATTTCCGCGGCTCTTGCCTTTATGTCAAGACGGTGGAAAAGGCTTCGCTTCCCGAAGCAGACCTTTACTACCTTGAATTCCGCGGCGCCAATGCCTCTGCCGACGTGTACGTTGGCGGTGAGAAGCTTGCCCATCACGATGGCGGCTACTCCACCTGGCGCGTGAACATCACCGAGGCGCTGGCAGAAACAACCGAGATTGCCGTTTTGGTTGACAACTCGCCAAGCGACACGGTATATCCCCAGATGGCAGACTTCACCTTCTACGGCGGTCTTTACAGAGGGGTTAACCTGATTTGCGTGAACAAGAGCCACTTCGACCTTGATTATTACGGCGCCCCCGGCATCAAAATCACGCCCACGGTACAGGGCAAGGACGCATCTGTTGAGGTAGAGGTTTATGCGAGCGCGCTTTCCGAGACGCAAAGCTTTGTTTACACCGTGTACGACAAGGACGAAAACGAGCTTTATCGCATAGAATCCAAGCAGACGAAGGCCGTCTTTACGATGGAAAACGTGCGCCTTTGGAACGGCCGTAAGGATCCCTATCTTTACTGCTGTGAGGTGGAAATCGTTGAAAACGGCGAGGTGCTTGACAACGTATGCAGCCGCTTTGGCTGCCGCAGCTACAAGATTGACGCCAACGAGGGCTTTATCCTGAACGGCGAGTCCTATCCGCTTCGCGGCGTTTCGCGCCATCAGGACAGATGGGGCGTTGGTAACGCCCTGCTTCCCGAGCATCATCAAGAGGATATTGACCTGATTTGCGAGGTCGGCGCCACCACCATTCGTCTGGCGCACTATCAGCACGACCAGTATTTCTATGATCTTTGTGACGAGCGCGGTCTCGTTATCTGGGCAGAAATTCCTTACATTTCCAAGCATATGCCCGGCGGCCGCGAGAACACCGTATCGCAGATGAAGGAGCTGATTTCTCAGAACTATAACCATCCTTCCATCGTGGTTTGGGGTCTTTCCAATGAAATTTGCATTGGCGGCTCGGACGAGGATTTGCTTGAAAACCACCGTATTCTGAACAACCTTGCACACGAGATGGATAAGACCCGCTTAACCACCATTGCGGCCGTTTCGATGTGCAAGATGGATGATCCCTATTTGCAAATTCCCGACGTGGTTTCCTATAACCACTATTTCGGCTGGTACGGCGGCGACACCTCGATGAACGGCCCTTGGTTTGATAAGTTCCACGAAACGCATCCGCAGATACCGATTGGTTGCTCCGAGTACGGCTGCGAGGCGCTCAACTGGCACACCAGCGACCCCAAGCAGGGCGACTACACCGAGGAATATCAGGCCTACTATCACGAGGAGCTGATTAAGCAGCTCTTTACGAGAAAGTATATGTGGGCAACGCACGTTTGGAATATGTTTGACTTCGGCGCTGACGCCAGAGCCGAGGGCGGCGAGAACGGCCAGAACCACAAGGGCCTCGTTACGATGGACAGAAAATACAAGAAGGACGCCTTCTATGCCTACAAGGCTTGGCTGGTTTCCCCCGAGGTTGACCCCTTCGTGCATCTGTGCGGCAAGCGATATGTCGATAGAGTGGAGGACGTAACCAAGGTAACGGTTTACTCCAATCTTCCCGAGGTAGAGCTGTTTGTTAACGGAAAGAGCGTTGGCAAAAAGACGGCCGAGGACCATTTCTTCTACTTCGAGGTTGAAAACGTTGGCGAAAGCGAGCTGGTTGCCAAGGCAGGCGAGCTGACCGACAAGGGCCAAATCCGCAAGGTTGCCGAAATGAATATGGATTACGTTTTGGTGGAAAAGGGCGCCGTTCTCAACTGGTTTGATATTGACGCACCCGAAGGACGCTTCTCCCTGAACGACAAAATCTCCGATATTATGTCCTGTTTGCGCGGCAAGCTTTGGTTCTTGGGCATGGGCTTAAAAATCAAGAAAAAGATGGACGCCAACAAAAAGGGCAAGAAGACAGGCAAAAAGGCAGGCGGCTTTGAGGTAGACCTTAAAGCAGACGGCGGCCTGATGCAGATGATGGGCGGCTTCACCGTTCTTCGCCTGTCCAGCATGATGGGCATGATAAACGTGTCCTTCACCAAGGAGGAGCTTCTCAAGCTGAACAAGAAGCTCAACCGCATCAAAAAGCCCAAAAACAAGAAACAGGCGTAAGCGCAAAAAACAAAAGAGCAAGAACTTTCGTTCTTGCTCTTTTTTGTGAAAGGAAAAAATCAAATTCTGGCAACGCCTTGTTCCTCGGCGCACTTGCGGACGGCGGCAGCCACCGTTTCGGCAACGCGGGGGTCGAAGGCCTTGGGAATGATATACTCGGCGGAAAGCTCCTCCTCGGAAATCAGGGAGGCAATGCCGTAGGCGGCGGCCTGCTTCATTTCCTCGGTGATGGCGGTTGCTCTGGCGTCCAGAGCGCCACGGAAGGTGCCGGGGAAGGCCAAGACGTTGTTGATTTGGTTGTTGAAGTCGCTTCTGCCCGTGCCAACGATGGCGGCGCCTGCTTCAAGAGCCAGGTCGGGAGCGATTTCGGGAACGGGGTTTGCCATGGGGAAGACGATGGCGCCCGTATTCATCGAGGCAACCATTTCTTTGCTGACAATGCCGGGGGCAGAAACGCCGATAAACACGTCAGCGCCCTTCATGGCATCGGCAAGCGTGCCGTCAAGCATACCCTCGTTGGTGATTTCGGCCATTTCGGCCTGGGCGGAGCTCATACCGTCCTTGCCCTTGAGGAGCGTACCAATCTTGTCGCAAAGAATCATATTCTTTACGCCCAAAGAAAGCAGGAACTTGGCAATGGCGATGCCCGCGCTTCCTGCGCCGTTGATAACCACCTTAACCTCGCCGATGTTCTTCTTAACCACCTTCAAGGCGTTCAAGAGGGCAGCGCCCAAAACGATGGCGGTGCCGTGCTGGTCATCGTGGAATACGGGAATGTCGCAAATTTCCTTCAGGCGACGCTCCACCTCAAAGCAACGGGGCGCAGAGATGTCCTCAAGGTTAATACCGCCGAAGCTGCCCGAAAGCAGATAAATGGTGCGAACCAGCTCGTCTACGTCCTTGCTCTTGATGCAAAGGGGAATAGCGTCAACGTCTGCAAATGCCTTGAAGAGCAGAGCCTTGCCCTCCATAACGGGCATACCTGCCACAGGGCCAATGTCGCCAAGGCCCAAAACGGCCGTGCCGTCCGTGATAACGGCAACGGTGTTCCAGCGGCGCGTCAAATCAAAGGACTTGGATTCGTCCTTCTGGATTTCAAGACAGGGGGTAGCAACACCGGGGGTGTAAGCAAGGGAGAGATCCTCCTTGGTTTTAACGGACACACGGGCGGTTACCTCGATTTTGCCCTTCCATTCGGCGTGCTTTTTCAGAGATTCTTCTGCGTAATTCATATCTTCTCTTCCAATCTCAATCGTTTTTCAGGTATTACTTTTCCCAGGGGAAAACGTACTGCGTCAAGCCAAGCTCGTCTCTGACCTTAACCATTTCGGCCTGAACGGACTCGTTGATCGGAACGCCCGAATCCTTGCGGGACATCCAGATATCGTATTCCTTCTCGCCTGCGGTGTAGATGCGCTCTGCATCGGGAGACTTCTTGGAAGCGCGGATGGCGCGAAGGATGTCGCCAACCTTCTTTCTGCAAAGCTCCTCGCCCAAGAAATGCTCGGTGTCGATGGCGATGAAGTAGTGGCCGAGGTGATAAGGACGGATGTTTCCGTTCTCGTCCTTGCCGTCCAAGTCCTTGCCGTACATACCGTCCTGCAAGGCAGCGCACATCAGTTCAACTGCCACAGCAAAGCCGTAGCCCTTGTAGCCGCCAAGAGCCTCGCCGATACCGCCAAGGGTGGTAAGAGCGGCCGTGCCGTTGCGGATCTTCTTCAAGGCAACGCCTGCATCTCCCTCAACGGGCTTACCGTCAATGTCGATGATGGTGCCGGGATGCACGTCCTCGCCAATGCGCTCGTAGTATTCCACCTTACCGTTCTGGGTGATGGAGGTAGCGCAGTCGAAGATGAAGTCAAATGCCTCGTCAGAGGGGATACCGATGGTGAAGGGGTTGGTTCCGAACATACCCTCAACGCCAAAGGTGGGGGCAACGGAGGGGCGGGCGTTGGTACCGGTCATACCGATGCAGCCTGCCTTGGTTGCCATGGTGGCGTAGTAGCCTGCGATACCGTAGTGGCAGGAGTTGCGAACGGCAACCATACCCATACCGTACTGCTTAGCCTTTGCAATGGCCATGGACATTGCCTTGTGGCCGATGACCTGACCCATACCGTGATGACCGTCGATAACGGCGGTGGTGGGAGTTTCCTTGATAATTTCGAAGTTGGTGACGGGCTGCTGAATGCCTGCCTTGATTCTGTCGATGTAAACGGGCTTGAAGCGGTTGCAGCCGTGCGATTCAATGCCGCGACGGTCGCTTTCAAGCAGTACGTCCGTTACAATCTCGGCGTCCTCTCTGGGAACGCCTGCGCCAACGAAGGCGTCCGTAATAAAGCCTTCTGCGGTTTTCCAGTCCAAAATAACCTTTGCCATATTTTTTCTCCTTGTGACTTGTAATTTTCTACCATATATGTTATAATCGTTTTAATCAGAAATGTCAACGGAAGAGCGCCAAAACAATCAATGCAATCAAAATGTTGACAAAAACAGCGAAAAAAACGCTCAAATGCTCAAAAGGAGAACACATATGGCATTCAAGGAACGAGAAAGCGCAATTCTCGAATATTTGCAGGAAAAGAAGGAGGCAACCGTTGCGGAGCTGTGCCGCGCCTTCTTCGTCAGCGAGCCGACAATGCGGCGAGACCTGCTTGCGCTGCACGGTGCGGGAAAGATTTTAAGAACCCACGGCGGCGCGGTCTATCGCGGTGAGCCGGGAGAGAATTTGCCCCAAGGCTTTCGTGAGCGAGAGCACGTTAGCGCCAAGGCCGTGATAGCCAAGCGCTGCCTTTCCTTGATAAAGGATGGCGACACGGTGATGCTTGACGCATCCTCCACCGCCTTTGAGCTTTTAAAGCTTCTGCCTGCCAAGCACTCCATCGTGGTGGTGACGAACAGCGCGGGCGCGGCGCAGGCCTTGGCCGAGACCAAGATAAAAACCTTCGTCACGGGAGGCGAGCTTGCCCGCGGCACGTACGCCTTGGTGGGAAGTCAGGCAGAGAGCTTTATCCGCTCCTTTAACGCGGATATTTGCTTTTTCTCGGTGCGCCGCCTGACCCGAGACGGACGCCTGACGGACAACGCCATTGCGGAAAACGCCTTGCGCCGCGCGATGCTCTCGCAGTCAAAGCGAAGCGTATTGATGCTCGACTCCCAAAAAATCGGCGAGCCCTGCATGAACACCCTTTGCACGCTTGACGAGGTCACCCACGTGGTGTCCGAAGAGGACATCTCCGCCGAATTCCCCGCGGAGTACAGGGAGAAGTTTTTGTAAGCGGTAAAAAAGCGAAAAAAACCAAAAAAGTGGGAAAACCGCTTGCGTTTTTGCTTTTTGCGTGTTATAAATAGAGGGGGTAAAGAACCCCTGAAAACGAGAAACGAGGAGAAGGATATGCAAAGCATCAAAATTGATTTGTCGAAAAGAGGCGGCGCACTCAAATATATGAACGCCGTCAACAACGGTCCTACCTACGCGTCTGGCGGTGTCCGCAAGACCCCCACCAACTTTGACCTTTTCAAAGAAGCCGAGATTTCCTTTGCGAGAACGCACGATACGCCCTTCTTTGCCGGCTACGGTAACGGTGATTTTCTGGTGGACGTACACCGTATCTTCCGTCTTTTTTCCGCCGACGAAAACGATCCCGCATCCTACTCCTTTGCTTCCACCGACAAATATATTGCCAATATCATCGCGGCGGGCTGCAAGCCCTTCTTCCGCTTGGGTGCTTCCATCGAGCATCAGTACCGCTTCGGCACCCTTCCGCCCAAGGACAACGCCAAGTGGGCGCGCATTTGCGAGCATATCATTCGCCACTACAACGAGGGCTGGGCAGACGGCTTTCACTACGGCATTGAATACTGGGAAATTTGGAACGAGCCCGACACGGGCTATAAGCAGGGCAACAGCCCTACCTGGGGCGGCACGATGGACGAGTTCTTCGTGTTCTTTGAAACGGCGCTCTATTACTTAAAGGAAAAATTCCCTCACCTC
>JAZRFK010000070.1:0-12684 GCA_045661325.1 Eubacteriales bacterium
AGACTGTGAGGGCTGGAACAAAATAGCCTCCGCCGTTGCTTCTACCTGGCGCGGTGCTATCGTTTCTCCTTACCTGATGGTGCAATGCTCCGATTCCCGTCACTATGGGCGCATTTCGGACAGGGTGTACCGCTTCTCCGCAATGGATTTGACCGCCGAGGAGCGCGCCACCATTCACGGAAACAACGAGCGCATTCGTACAGAGGCCGTCAATCGTACGGTTGAATTTTATTTGCGTCTGATGAAGGACTGTTAAAAAACCAATTACGGCAAATACTACGGATAATACCGTTCAAAACGAAAGAAGAGGCACTATGCACTCCATCACCGAGCTTTACAAAATCGGGCGAGGCCCCTCCAGCTCTCATACCATTGGCCCTGAAAGAGCGGCGCAAGCCTTCAAGGAGAGATGCCCCAAGGCAACGGGCTTTACGGCCATTCTGTACGGCTCCCTTGCCAAGACAGGCAAGGGACACGGAACGGACGCCGTTCTGGTAAAGACCCTCTCGCCCCTGCCCTGCCGGGTGATTTTCGATGAAAAGCAGGACGCCCTTCCCCACCCCAACACCATGGATTTGATAGCCTACGAGGGTGAGACGGAGATAGACCGCGCGCGCGTTTACAGCGTTGGCGGCGGCAGTATCGTTTTTGAGGGAAAGGCGCAGAAATCCCTGCCCCATATCTACGAGGAAAGCAGATTTGAGGACATTGCCAAGCTTTGCAAGGAGAGAGGCATTCGCCTTTGCGACTATGTTTTAGAAAAAGAGGGGCCCGCCTTTTACCCCTATATGACATCCATTTGGGCGGCTATGCAAGCCGCTATTGAAAGGGGCTTAAAGGACGAGGGTATTCTTCCCGGTGGCCTTGAGGTTGTGAAAAAGGCCAAGTTTCTTTTTGAAAACGAGCCCGAAAACGAGGCCGCTGAGGCGCGAGAGGGCCGCTTGGTTTGTGCTTATGCCTTTGCAGTCAGTGAGCAAAACGCCGCGGGGGAATCCATTGTCACCGCCCCCACCTGCGGTGCCGCAGGCGTTTTACCCGCCGTTCTGTTTTATCAGCAGAAAAAGGGCGGCTACACGGACAGGCAAATTATCGAGGCGCTTTGCACTGCCGGGCTTATCGGCAATCTGATAAAGACCAACGCCTCCATTTCCGGTGCGGAATGCGGATGCCAGGCGGAAGTGGGCTCTGCCTGCGCTATGGCGTCTGCCGCTCTTGGAGAGCTTTTTGGGCTTGCTATTGACAAAATCGAGTACGCGGCGGAAATCGCCATTGAGCATCATCTGGGCCTTACCTGCGACCCCATTTGCGGTCTTGTGCAAATTCCCTGCATTGAGCGAAACGCCGTGGCGGCTATGCGAGCCATTAACGCGGTGAACCTATCGGGATTTTTGTGGAACACGCGAAAAATCTCCTTTGACCGCGTGGTAAAAACCATGAAGGAAACGGGCTTGGATATGCACACCGCCTACAAGGAAACCTCCGAGGGCGGACTCGCCAAAATCAATTTTCAAGGGCTGTCTCATTGAAGACAGCCCTTTTTTGTAGGTGAAGAAAAGTTAACCGAGAAAACGGGACATCCGTTCTTTTCAAGATAAAAAGCTATATAATATAAAGCGGCTTGTCTTTTATACGCAAAAAAGCCGTTGACATAAGGGCGGCTTTATGGTACAATGGCTTCAATCGACTGCGTTTTGATTAATAAAAAAAGGATAGGCCGTGCTTGGCAGGGCCAATAGGATAAAATGGGCTTGGAAAACTTAAATTTTGCATTTTTCTTTAACAGTATTTTGCTTGGCGTTGGGTTGGCGATGGACGCCTTTTCCGTTTCCCTTGCCAACGGTCTGCACGACACGAAGATGCGGCGGCCGAAAATGGTGGGAATCGCCGCGATTTTTGCCATTTTCCAGACCGCGATGCCTTTGATAGGCTGGGGCTGCGTTTGTACTGTTGCCGCAGGCTTCAAGGCATTTGAGACCTTTATTCCCTGGATAGCGCTTGCGCTGCTCGGCTTTATCGGGGGAAAGATGCTATACGAGGGCATTAAGAATCCCGAGGGCGAGGCAGAGGGCGGTGCCATTGGGTTCAGCGCGCTTTGCGTGCAAGGCATTGCCACCTCGATTGACGCGCTTTCCGTTGGCTTCACCATTTCCCATTATAACTTTTTTGAGGCCCTGCTTGCTTGCCTGCTCATTGGCCTTGTTACCTTTTTCATCTGCTACTGCGGCATCCTTATCGGAAAAACCGCAGGCACGCGCTTGGCAGGAAAGGCAGGCATCTTGGGCGGTGCTATTCTGATACTTATCGGTCTTGAAATTTTTATCACCAGCTGGTTTTAACCCTTCTCCCCTTGCGGTGAATTAGCGCGAGGGAAAGGGCTTCATAGACGGGGCGCTTCTCGTTTTTCGGGCAACCGAGCGAGGCGCCCTTTCTTTTTTGCAAATAACCCGCACCGCCTCCTTGCCGACCCCTGCCGCCGTTGGCAAGCCCCCCGGTGCTTGTTGCCATTGCGTTGCCAAAAGCACGTTTTTCAGCCCTTTTACGCGACAAGAAAGCCTGTGCGGCAAAATTCCGCCCGAAAAGGCAAAGCTCATCCAAGAGCCGATTTCACTATCCACGTATCTCTGATAGGTTGCAGGGGTCCAAACGTCAATACAGCGCAGCGTGCCGCAAAGCTCAGGCAGCACCGATGCCATTATCTCTTCTATATCTCGGGCGAGCGCCGTTTTTTTGTCCTTATAGCCCTCTTTGTCACAGCGAAGAGCAACAAAGGCCTTTGCCGTCTCCTCCGTGCAGTACAGCATTGCTTGCACGAGACTCTTTCCCTTGGGAGCAAAGTCTCTTTCGTGAGAAAACTCTCGCAATATCAGATAGTCGGCAGACAAGGATTTTTTATATCCTTCGGGAATTTCGACTATCAAATCGCCCCGAAAGGAGAGGCTTGCCTTATCACAAAGGAATGCGGCGTGGACGCTTGAAAAGCGATAGAGCTTGGGATTTTGATACTGCGCCTTTATGGTCCTCGGCATATGCGCCTTATCCAAAAGCTTGCCGAAGGCAGAGGCAGGGTCGGTGGCGATTATCACGTAGTCCGCTTCCTCTATTGCGCCGCTTTTTAAGCAAACAGCGAGAGGCTCGCCCTCGCTTGCCCGTATGCCGACAACCTCCGATTTCAAGCGGAGGGTGCCGCCAAGACGCAAAAAGCGCTCTGCCATACGGTTGGCCATAGAACAGGAAGAGCCAACGGGAATGCCGCCGTTTTCACTGCAAAAGGTGGCAAACACCACAATGAGCGCAAGCGCCCCGAAATCCTCGCCCATCAAGGATTTAAAAAAGCCCTGCAACACGGGATGAGAAAAGCGGTCGGCCAAATCGCCCGTTGTCATGGGATAATAGCGCGCAAGCGATGGCACTGCCAAAATCCTTTGCGGCAGGGTGCTTTTTTTCTCGTTATTCTTCCCCGCTATCCCCGAAAGGCGCATACAGGCACGCACCGCCCTCATAAGCGCACGAATCTCCCCTTCGTCTTGGGGAGAAAGCTGCGTCAGCTTCTGCTCTGTCTTGGAAAGACTTTTGTGCAGGGATACGCGTTTTCCATCCTTTTCAAAGGTGTAAAGCGTTTCTGCCTGATAGACCTCAACCCCACCTAACGCGCCCAAGTCCTTCCACATTTGATAGAGCTGACTTTGAGGATTTGTTCCCGTCAGCCAATGAATACAGTTGTCAATGTGACAGCCCTCTCTATCCCATCCCGTCAGGTTGCCGCCTGCCTTATCGTGTTTCTCGTAAACCGTTGCGCGATGCCCGTAAAGCTGCGCGTAAATCCCTGCGGAAAGCCCTGCTACCCCACCGCCAACGATTGCGATATTTGCCATTTTCCCGCTCCTTTTCATGTATTTTGTATAAAGAATTATAGCCCTCCCCTCTCCGTTTCATTCCTTCTTTCTTGCTTCTTTTGCCCTTACTTCCGCGTCAAAAAAGAAAAAGGACGGAGAAACTTTCTCCGTCCTTATGCCCAGCCGATTTTACGGATTTATCCAGCTGTATAATCTCCAAATTCCATTTACGTATTCAAAGACACCCACCACGCAGTTTCCGCACCAAACCGTGCTGCGCTTGATTTGCACCTGCAACACCTCTTCGAGCATACTCCGCACCCAGCCTGCGTGGGTAAAAAGGGCCACGTTCTCGCAGGAAAGGCCTTCCAGCTGCTGAATAAATTGCTTCATTCTATGGCGAAACTCCGCTTTCGTTTCGCCGTCAAAGGCGCCATACCCATTTTGAACGGCCTCGTTTTTTTGCTCCTCACTGATAGAAGAAAAGGGGGCGTTGGCTAGTCTGCCAACGTTTATTTCGCGCAAAAGCGGCGTTGTTTCACACGCGCATCCGGGAATGGCGATTTGGGCCGTTTCGATGGCTCTGTCCAAGTCGCTGGCGAATACCTTATCAAAGGAAACGGGGCGCAGAACAGAGCCTGCCTTTTCCGCATCCCTTCTTCCCTTATCGGTCAGCGAAGGATTTTCCCATCCCGTCCAAAGCCCTGCAACGTTGTTGACGCTCTCTCCGTGTCTGACTACATAAACCCGCATTACGCCTCTTCCTTTCTCGGATAACCCTTATACAAGTGTACGATGTTGAGGTCTTCTGGCATATCCAAGCCGTGAGATCCGCAGTTACCGTCAATTTCGTGGCAACCGTGATCCATAGCAAAGCCAACCAGAGCATTGTGCTTTCCCCAATGCATTTGCACCAAATAAGAAAGCTCCTCAAATATGTGCGTATTGATACGCAATTCGCCCAGCGCTCTTGCGCTTTCGGGGCCATTTTTGTGCATAGTGGCATCATAATTGCCGTTATAGACAACGATAAAATCGTGCTCATCACGAATAATCAGCTCGGCGGCCTTCGCGTTGACTTGGGCAATATCGCCCTCCTCAAAATGAAAATAATCCATATTTCTTTCCAGGAAAATACGGCTGAGGCTACATTGCTTGTATGTTACGAGGGCAGGCTTCTTGCCTGCGGCAATCAAGGCATCAAAAATGGTTTCTACGCTAACAACAGGCTTTTCGTATTTCCGAATTCCGTGAACCTCGGGCTGCACACCCGTATACATCGTGGCAAAGCAAACGGGGGTAACCGAGGGCATCACGGACGCCAGATAGATTTCCTTTTCCATATGCTTTTGGACGCCAATGAAATACTCGGGATATTTTTCGTACACCCACTCGGCAACGGCATCGGGGTTATACATCAAAATTCTATCCGCCTTTTGTCCATCAAAAACCTTATCAATATAGTTGGCAAGCTCGCGGTTCTTCTCTGCCGCAAGCTTGGGCGGCGCAATGCCCATAGCGTACGCAAGAGCACCGCAGATTGTGTCAAGAGAATCGGAATTGATTTTGGCCGTTTTCTCCTCCTCGCAGCACAGAACCTTATCCACGGTCACGCCGAAAATATCCTTCAAACGCATCAGGTTGTCGATGGTGGGCAGGGTTTCCCCCTTTTCCCACAGGCTGACGGTTTGTCTGCTAACCAGCATTTTTGTAGCAAGTTCCTCTTGCGACATTCCGTGATTTTTGCGAAGCTTAAAAATGCTTTCTCCTACTGTCATTTTTCCTTTCTCCCTTCTTTTTCTCTTAAAAATCGCCGAAAAAGCGGCATGAAAATCGGTTTTTCCGCACAAACGGCGCCGATATGCAAAGTTTTTTTCACTCCGTTTTGCTATTACCAAATATAGTATAACACAGAATAGCAAAAAAGTAAGAAAAATTTGCTTGCCATTTGTCAAGCGTTGCTTGACAAATGGCAAGCCTCTTTTTTGCGTTTTTTTACTCATCGAGAATGACAAGGCTCGTTTTTATCGCGCAGCTATCAAAAGCGATACGGTCATTTGGGGCGATAAAGGGAACGTTCTTTCCGCCAACCGTCACCCTTGAAGCGCGCTTGCCATAAAGTGAAAGAGTATGGAAAAAAGGAGGGACGATATGACTATCCATACCGAAACACTTATTCGCTATAAACAGAGGAAGTTTTCCTTGACAATGGGCGCAATTTATGGTATAATCTGTCGGTATTGATTCAAAACGGTAGAACGGAGACACACAATGAAAATCAGCACAAAGGCAAGGAACGCCATATTCTTAGGCACTCTTTGCTCGTTATCATATTTTGCAGTTTACATAGCCAGAAATCTTCTCGGCGCGGTAACGCCCAAGATGACGGCAGAGTCCTTCTCTCTTGATTATATCGGAGAGCTTGCGGCGATTTACCTTTTGGCATACGCCTGCGGTCAGCTCATCAACGGCAGCATTGGCGACTTCATCAAGGCAAAATATATGATCTCTATCGGTCTTTTATCCGCAGGTGTTGCAAGCTTCATTTTCGTTCAAATTGCAACACTGCCTTGGGCGGCGATGGTGGCATACGCTTGGACGGGATTTTCCCTTTCGATGATTTACGGGCCGATGACCAAGATGGTGGCCGAAAGCACCGACCTCATCTACGCAACAAGATGCAGCCTCGGTTACACCTTCGCCTCCTTCTTCGGCTCGCCGATGGCAGGTCTTCTTGCCACCTTCCTTTCCTGGCAGGCAACCTTTAACGTCAGCAACGCCGCGCTCGTTTTCATGGCGGTTATTTGCTTCGTATTCTTTACGCTGTTTGAGAAAAAGGGCATTGTCAAATACGGAAGCCCGAAGAAGCCGGGTGAAAAGCAGCCAAGAGACTACAAGGGTCTTTTTAAGAGAAGCATTATAAAGTTTGCGCTTATTGCCGTTATCACAGGCGTTGTGAGAACCTCCTTCGTTTCCTTTTTGAGCACGTATTTCTGCGACTATCTCCGCTATAACGAAACTGAAACGGCTTCGATTTTCTCCATTGCCACCCTTATTATTTCCTTTACCGCCTTTATTGCCATATTCGTTTATGAACGGCTAAAAAGAAATATTCATCTCACAACGTTGCTCTTTTTTGCCATCGCGGCGGTATTTTTTGCCCTTTCCTGCTTCATTTACAACCCTATTGCCAACATTTCGCTTATTGTTATCGCCATTATGGCCTCCAATGCGGCGGCCACGATGCTTTGGAGCGTGTACTGCCCCAGCCTGCGCGATACGGGACTCGTTTCGGGCATCACGGGCTTCTTGGATTTTCTCAGCTATGCCTCGGCGGCGCTCGCCAGCCTTTTGATTCCGCGCTTGGTGACGCTGATTGCATGGCGCAACCTGATTTTTGTAATGGCCGCCCTTATGGTGCTTGGCTTCGCCATCTGCCTTCCCTATTTTATCAGGAAAAGAAAAACGGCAGACGCTTAAACGTATAAAGTAAAAAAGCAAGTCGAAAGACTTGCTTTTTTCTTATTCAGGGAGGCCTCAAGACCGTATTCAATGAGAAAGACGGCGTTGCTCATCGTCAAATGAAGCGTGAGGCTTTTTATTCCGATACTCTTTTGGGGATAGCCCCGTATGCTTCTTAAAGAGCCGACTGAAATAGAGGCTATCCTCGATGTCGCAAAGGCGGGAAATTTCGCCAATGCTGTAGGTCGAATTCACCAAAAGATAGCGCGCTTTACTCACCGCAAGGGTGGCCCAGTACTGCTGGGGTGAAAGCCCCATCGTATCGTGGAAAACCTTCATAAAATAGCTTTTGCTCAATCCGCAAAGCCGCGCAAGCGCTTCATTTGTCAGTTTCTTCCCGCCGCTCGCCTGTATAGCGGAAAGTGCCGGGCGAAGCATAGAATGGCTTCTTACCTTTGTCTTATCCGTATGAATTCGCTCCGCTATTCTGGCTATCAGCGCTATCAACCGCCCCTCGTACAAAAGCTCGGTGAAGGCGGCATCCATATATAGCTCCTCCGCCGTTCCCTTGCAATAATATTCAAACGCAGGGAGGTCACCAACGGCATACGCCCTTTTCTTGAAAAAGGCAAGCATCGCCTCTGCCTCCTTGCCTGAAAAATGAATCCAATAGTATGTAGTCTGCGTGTTGACAACGCTGTATAACTGCGCCTCCTTGGGTCGAAAAAGGCAGATACTTCCCTCCTTTAAGCACCCCTCTTCTCCGTTTCGCCCCAAAAGAAGCTCACCCTCTTTTACGTATATCAGCTGATAATCCAAGCGCCCCTCTTCACGCCGCACCTGCATTTTCGTAATATCCTCATAATACCCAAAATTGTTGATATGGATATATCTATCGGCAGAAAAATCGCTGTTTTCCACCTTTTTATAAAAGAATGAATGCATAAGCTTCCCTCTATCCCTTTTGATTTCCGTGGATAGTATAGCACAAAAAAATACTTTTGTCCATGTTTTTCTTTTCTTTTGCTATAGATGTTTTCACACGCCTTTGCTATAATCAACTTGTAAGAACAACCAAAGGAGAAAAACGCTATGAGCATTTTAAGCTTCGACGGGCGCGGCTTTTATATGGATGGTGAGCCTTTCCGCATAATAGCGGGCGACATCCATTATTTTCGCATTCACCCAAGCAAATGGGAAAGAGTACTCGACCTTGCTCTTGATTTCGGGCTCAACACGGTGCAGACCTACATTCCATGGAACGCCCACGAGCCGGCTCCGGGTCAATTTGATTTTTCGGGCATGCTTAATCTTACTAAATATCTGGAGCTCTGCCAAGAAAAGGGGCTGAAGGTTCTTCTGCGCCCTTCGCCTTACATTTGCTCGGAGTGGGATCTCGGCGGTCTGCCGGCATGGCTCCTAAAATACCGCGAGATGGTTCTGAGATCCTCCGACCCAGAATATCTCGCGGCAGTCAAACGTTACTATAATCATCTGATACCCATATTTCTGCCGTATTTGTCAACCAACGGCGGTCCGATCATAGCAGTTGCTGTTGAAAATGAGTACGGCTCATACGGCAACGATCATCAATACCTTCGTGCTCTTGCGGATATGTTAACCGAAGGAGGAGTCAACGTTCCGCTTTATACAACGGACGGTGACAGCGAGCAAATGCTCACCTTTGGCAGAGCGGATGACGGTATGTTTTTCGGAGTAAACTATCGTGCGTGTCCTAACACCACGCCTCACGCAAAAAAAATGGCGCAAAAAAGCGGAGATAATATGCCCTTTTTTATCGGGGAATTCTGGAGTGGACGCTCAATGCATTGGGGAGAGCCCTTCTATCATCGAGCTCCCGAAGAAGCAGCCATTGCTTTTAAGGAAGCTCTTGAAGCAAATGCTAATGTGTGCTTTTATATGTTTGCCGGAGGGACAAATTTTGGATTTATGGGCGGTGCCAATATTGGGAAATCATATTCACCAAGACCCGGCACACCTTCCCGTTATATCCCACATACCACATCATACGACGTTGATGCTCTCATCAGTGAAAACGGACAACCCACAAAAAAATACTTTCTGTGCAGAGACGTTCTCGACGAATATCTAAAAAAAGAGAAAAGGCCCCACGTTTATTACATTCCCGAAAAGCAATCTGTTTCCGTCATGTTTTCCGAAACAGCAGACCTGTTTGAAAATCTTGACGCTCTGACAGAGAAAAAAGATTTTTCTCTAATTCCTAAAGCAATGGAGGAATACGGACAAAATTACGGTCTTATTTTATATTCAACCGTTTTGGATGCCTTTGACAACCAGTGTGTTACACTACAACCGTACAAGTTCCGCGACAGAGCAAATTTTTACGTTGACAACCAATGGCTTGCAACGTTTACAAGAGATAGAAAAACAATAAAAATTGCAGACGGCGTTCAAACTGTTGGCGGTTTACCTGCTATTACTCAAAACGGATCCGAGAGAAAAATTGATGTTCTTGTAGAAAATATAGGACGCATCAACTACGGAAAGGAAATCTGTGACGAACGAAAAGGTTTAGAAGATGCAATTCTATCCTCAAATGCCAAACTATTTGGCTATGAAACACGGACACTGCCTCTAAACGATCTTTCAAAACTTGAATGGAGTAAGGAAAAAAACAAAGGCGTACGCCCGTGCTTCTTCAAAGGGCATTTCGAAGCCAAAAGCGGCATCGATACGTATGTGGACTTTTCGAAATTCGGTCACGGGTACATTTGGATCAATGGATTCAATCTCGGCAGATACGATAGCGCAGGGCCCCAAATGACCCTCTTTGTCCCTGGAGCTCTGCTTCGGGAGAAGGAGAACGAAATCATTGTGCTGGATATCAACCCCGACACCGACAAACGCCAAATTTTCCTCTCTGACCGCGAAATTTTAGAGGGCGAAGCCATGGAGCTTTCGTAATGCAAAGCCCTTGCGATTGTATATCAAGCCTTCGAACAAGAAAAAAGCAAGTCGAAAGACTTGCTTTTTTTGATTTTTAATAGCGGGGCTCTACGTTCTTTCAAGCGCGGGCTCTTTTTTCTGCCCTGACGGTCTTGAACATTTCTATAATGCTTTCCTTTATGGGAAATCTTTTTTCACAGGTGGAGGAGACCGCAAATTCGTTTTTCACCAAATCCACGTACATGGTAAAATCACCGTCATCTCCCATATAAAGCAAGTCGAAATCATCTACCTTGCTTTGCATTTCCAACTGCCCGATTGCCAAATTGTCAAAGGAAACCACCTTAAAATGCTTTGCAATATCAAGGATGTTCTCTTCGAGAAACGAAATGCCGTTTTCTATTTCCGTTGAATAATAGTCAACGCCTCTGCCAACGCGCTTGTAGCCGAGAATCAGTAATTTCAAATCCTTGTCGTAAAATTTTTCAAGCATCTCTGTGCTGACGATTCCCGCAATCACGTGCAATACCGCGTTTTTGTTTTTTTGGCAAAACGCCGCTATCGCATCCGAATACGTCGGGCTTGAAAGTGAAATGCCCAACCCGTATATGAGCTTTTCATCCAACAAATTTTGTACGAAGGAGCGGTTTTCCATCAAATGCGCCTGATGAACGGTCATATTACAAATGATGCCCTTTGCCTTCATCCTTTGCAAAAACGGAATTAAATCGGGATGCTCCAAGGGGTTTCCGCCGCCGATGGCCAGCTCCGTTCCTGCTTGCAGAGAGGTCAAAAAGGGGTGATGCAGCGAAGCGTGCTTGCCATCCTTGGTGGATTTTTCGTGACACATCAAGCACCCTCTATCGCATCTATTTGTAATCTTCAAATCGATGCTTTCGGGGAATTCGGGAAAAAATTCATCGCCGTCCGTATATCTGATTTTCGTGCCGTCCTCAAGCAATCTAACCTGATAATTGCCGTTTGTATATTCCCAGAGCAATTCAAAGCGTTCCATACGGTACAATCACTCCGTCGCCGTAAATAAAGTCGTACAGCTTCTTGTATAACGCTTCTTTGTTCTCCTCGATTATCTGCAGAATCATCCTTTCCTTCTCGTCGGGGTCATCAAGCGCAACGACTCTGCTATCGTCATACATATATGCCTCTTTCGTCAAGGAATCGTAATCAAAATATTTCTTGAATTTGGAATAAAAGGAGCAGGTACAATCGTCTAAGCAGCCTTCACAAAAATACTCTCTGCAATACGGCTCCGAGGGGTGCTCTCTGTATTTATCGGAGTTCTCTTTTATTTTTCGCAGCAAGGCCTCTTCGTTATTGTCCTTTAAAACCTTCAAAAAGATGGCATATTCCCTTGTCATAAAGCCGAAGCGCTGCACCTCGTAATCAAACAATCCGCCAAGCATCAAAGCCTTGTCTTCTTTTGTAACAACTTGCACATCGACCTTGCCAAAACGAATCGTATACCATTCGTACTCCTCTTGCGCTTTTTTGCATTCTTCCTCAAAGCAGCGCCTGTTTGTGATGATTAAGGAATGGTTCGACGAGCTGTTGGTTTCAAATATTCCTCTTCTGATTTGTATTTTCATAAAGATTCGTATCTCCTTACACTAAATTTTCATTGCATATTTACAGACGCAAGCGTACCGCGCTCCCACTTGTTCGTATTATAGCACACATTTCTATTTAGATCAAGGTGAAGCATTGTAGTGAAAGAATCCGTGTTAATCCGTTTGCACGAAAAAAGAAGAAAGAACCAGGGCATACGAGATAAATCTCTGCTTTTACTTGATTTTTTCACGAAAATGTATTACAATGAAGAAAAAGTTTTTGAAGCAAGCGTTTGCTTAGCCAAGTGAAAGGTGAACACAAAAATGAACTATATAACGGATTTGAACTGGGAAATGCGGTTTGATAAGGAGGGGCAGGCTTTATTGGTCTGCGAATTCACCAAGGCTCCTTGCGACCTGCTTGTCACCCCGAAAAGCAACCGTATAGAATACAAGGTCAATTGCTTAAACAGAGATTCTTCCATCACCGGCTCGGGATTTTTACATAACGAGGGCTACGTCATTGCTCGCGGCTCTCTCTATGCATTAGAGGTGAAATACACCGATACGGACACCCCGCCAAGCTTTGAGGAGCTGGTATCGCTCGGATTTTCCGTTATGCCCTACGAGCCCAATCAAAACGTAGACGTTTGGGATGCTCCTCTTGGCTCTTTTTCCTTAACGCCGTATTTCTGCGGCTTGAAGATCGCAAAAACGATCAAGGAAAATATGAAGGCCATTTCTCCTTTTGGCGAATACGGCCACCAATCCATGACGGTTTTGAAAAACGGCAAGGGATATACTGTATTTACCGCCAACAATACAACTATGAAGGAATATGACTGCTATACCTTCTCGCGGCTTGCAGTATATGACATTGACGCCCCCGAAAA
>JAZRFK010000071.1:0-34059 GCA_045661325.1 Eubacteriales bacterium
ACAAATAATAGCAGCACAGTTTGTAAAAACAAGGAGAATTTATATATGAAAGCGACAGGAATCGTTCGAAGAATTGACGACTTGGGAAGAGTTGTTATCCCGAAGGAAATCAGACGTACGATGAGAATTCGTGAGGGCGACCCTCTTGAAATTTATACAGATAGAGAAGGGGAGGTTATTTTTAAAAAATACTCTCCCATCGGGGAGCTGGCCTCCTTTGCGGCACAATATGCCGAAACGCTTCACAAGGTTTGTGCCATGGCAGTTGTCATTACCGACCGAGATGCCGTTATCGCCTCGGCAGGTGTTGGAAAGCGCGAATACAACGATAAAAAGCTGGCAGAAGAGCTTGAGGACGTAATAGAGCGCCGAACGCTTTACGCACACAAAAGCGAAGGGGTCAAGCTTCCGATAGCAAATGGCAGCAATCATTATGTCAGCTGTGCCATGCCCATTATCTCGGAAGGAGACATTATTGGATGCGTTTGTTCCGTTCTTCCCATGGACGAGGAGGCAACGCGCACCCCTGATGAGCTTGAAATCAAGCTTATTCAAACCGCCGCGGGATTTTTAAGCAGACAGCTTGAGGATTGAATGAAAGCCGTATTGCCAAGCAATTTTGGTAATGCGGCTTTCATTTTTTGAAACTTTTTTGAATTGAAGAGAATTTTGGTAATAGTACTTGCTATTTTGGTCGTTTTGGTGTAAAATAAAGTATCATAGAACCGCATACGAAAGGAAAACGCTATGCCCGTTATCACAAAACAGATTGGCGAAGGCATTCATTTTCGCTATATTTATTGCGATAAATTTAAAACCAACTATTTTTCTACCCATTTTTTTATGCCTTTGGCGACAGAAACGGCCGCTTCCTTTGCACTTTTGCCTTCTGTTTTGGACAGAGGGTGTGTTGATTTTCCCTCTAAGGCGGCCATTTGCAAGCGTCTTGAGGCTTTGTATTCCACGGGGCTGAACTATCGCGTCAGTAAGCGCGCTGAAATGCAAGTGGTTTCCTTTTCTATGGATATACTTGATGATAGATTTTCTTATGACGGCACGCGGATTTTTGATGAGGCTATGGCTTTGTTTTCCTCCTACGTCTTCCATCCGTATTTGGAGGACGGCGCCTTTTCGGCAAGCTTTGTTGAGGGTGAAAAAAAGCTTTTATGCGACAAAATAAAGGCGCGCATCAACAACAAAACAAAGTATGCTCTTACCCGTTGTGCCGAGATTATGTGTGAGGGCGAGCCTTACGGTGTTTCCGAGCTTGGAACGGTAGAGACCGTTGGGGAAATAACCCCTGAAGCCCTTTACCTTTCATATAAGCGTCTTTTAAAGGAGGCAACTGTTGAGGTCTTCTTTATCGGAAGTAAGCCCTTTGAGGAGGTTTTACCCCTTGTCAAAGCGATGTTTTCGGCTTATACAGACAGAGCCCCCGTTTCCATCGAAACCAAAAAGGGAAGCTGCGACAAGGTCAAAAGCGTCTGTGAGCCCGTTAACGCCGTGCAAGGCAAGCTGACTCTCGGCTTCCGCCTCAAAAATGATCCTGCCCCCGGCGTTTTGCCCTTGTTCAATGCCGTTTTTGGCGCATCCCCTGCCTCGAAGCTGTTTATGAATGTGCGCGAAAAGCTTAGTCTTTGTTATTATTGCCAGTCAACAGCAGATAAGCCAAAGGGCGTGATGTTCGTTTATTCCGGCGTTGAAAACCAAAATGCCGATAAGGCACGCGAGGAAATTCTTTATCAGCTGCAAGAGATGGTAAACGGAAACGTCACAGACGAGGAAATGTACTGCGCGAAGCAGTTCCTCTATAACGGCTATCGCTCCATTGACGACAATGCCTCGACAATAGAGTCCTGGTATCTGAACGGAATCTTTAACGGAAGCCTCAGAGAGCCCGAAGAGCTTGCCAAGGACATAGAGGCCTTGACGGTTGCGGATATCTCCGCATTTGCCTCAGGAATTGCCTTGGATACCGTTTATTTGATGAAGGGAACCGCAAAGGAGGATGAATAACCCTATGAATTCTACCGCAATCAAATGGGTGGAAAATGCGCGTTTGGACGAAAGATACGCCAAAATCATTCACCCTTCGGGACTGACTGTTTTCGTTTTTCCCAAGAAAATGTCTACCTCTTATGCGCTTTTTGCCACTAAGTACGGCTCCTTGGACAGAACCTTTCGTCAGGGAGATGACCCTTTTGTCACAGTTCCCGACGGTATTGCCCACTTTTTAGAGCATAAGCTCTTTGAGGAGGAGGACGGAAGCGACGTTTTTGCGAAATTTGCCACTCTTGGCGCCAATGCCAACGCCTATACCTCAAACGAGATGACGGCCTATCTCTTTTCCGCCACGGAAAACGTGAAGGAGGCACTGGAGGTACTGCTTAACTTTGTTACACATCCCTATTTTACCGATAAAAACGTTCAAAAGGAGCAGGGAATTATCGGGCAGGAAATCGGGATGTACGATGACAATCCGCACACCCGTCTTTATTATGCGCTTTTAGAGGGGCTCTATAAAAAGCACAACGTGCGCATCAATATCGCAGGAACGGTGGAAACAATCTCGCATATCACTCCCGAGCTGCTCTACCGTTGCTATAATACCTTTTACCATCCCTCCAATATGGCCCTGTCCGTTTGCGGTAATATCACCGTAGAGGAGGTTTTGGAGGTGGTGAATGGCGCCATTTCCGCAGATACTGCACCGATTTCCATTTCCCGAAGCTATCCCGAGGAGAGCGCCGAAATCGAAAGGGAAGAAACGCTCTTGAAAATGGCGGTCGCCACGCCTCTTTTTGCCTTTGGCGTGAAGGATTTGGCAACCTTTGACTCGGCGGAGGAAAAATTGCGCCACGCCGTTTGTATGGATTTGCTCAACGACCTTATGTTTGCGGACTCCTCCGATTTTTATAATAAGCTATACGATAAAGGCTTGATTTCTTCCTTTTCTGCCGAATATGAGTGGATGGATTCCTGCGCGTTTAACGTGGTAATCGGGGAAAGCGAAAACCCCTCGGCCGTTTGGGAGGAGCTCTGCGCTTACCTCGATGAAATAAAGCTCGCACCGCCTGCCAAAGAGGATTTTGAGCGCCTGAAGCGTTCCATGTACGCCGACTATATTCGTAGCTTTGAAAGCACGGAAAGTATCGCAAGCGAGGTGCTTTATAACGCCTTCCACGGATTGGATTTCCTGCAAATCGGTGAGGTCATCCTCTCGGTTACCTACGAGGATATCCTGGCGTTTGCCAAAACCTATTACACGGATAAGCAATTTGCGCGTGCTATTGTTCTTCCCAATGAATAAGTAAAGGAGAGTTAAAATGCTTAAAATTTCTAATTTGTCATTCCCCGGGCTCGGTATTGGCGAGTTTTCCATCAACTCCGTCGCCTTTACCCTTTTCGGAAAAGAGGTTGCCTGGTATGGCTTGATTATCACCTTCGGTATGATTTTGGCCGTCCTCTACGTTGGCTGGCGCGCCAAGCAGAATAACGTAAAATTTGACGATATTCTGGATATTGCGCTTGTTACCATTCCTGTCGGCGTTCTGGGCGCAAGACTCTATTACGTGTTTACCACGCTTGAACGCGGATATTCCTTCCTTGACGTTTTTAAGATTTGGGAAGGCGGTCTTGCCATATACGGCGGCATCATCGGTGGCGCTTTGGCGGTTATTCTGATGTCCCGCGTGAAAAAGCTCTCCTTCTTTATGCTCGCCGATATGATTTCTCCTGCTGTTCTTCTGGCGCAAGCCATCGGCAGATGGGGCAACTTCTGCAACGCAGAGGCATACGGCTATGAAACAACGCTTCCGTGGCGTATGGGTCTTGAGCTTGGCGGGGAATGGGTGTACGTTCACCCCACCTTCCTTTACGAATCGCTTTGGAACATCATTGGTGTGGTTCTGATTAACCTCTTCTACGGTTTTGTCAAGGAAAAATCCCACAAGCAGTATGACGGACAAATTTTCCTGATGATTTTCACCTGGTACGGCTTTGGCAGAATGTTCATCGAGGGTCTGCGTACCGATAGTCTTTACATTTTCCAGGCTTGGTTTGGGGAAACGATTCGCATTTCTCAGGTTCTCGGCGGCGCTATATTCCTCGCCGGCGCATTCCTTCTGGTTTACCATTGGGTAACCAAAACGGATATGTTCTTTAAACCCTTAAAGAAAGCCAAAGACGAGACTGCCGAAAAATAAGTCGCGGCTTTTGATAATAAGAAAGGACACTTTTGATCTAAAATGAGCGTTATAATTGACGGAAAGGCCACCTCGGCCGCGAAAAGAGAGGAGATTGCCAAGGCGGTTGCCGCATTCAGAAATGAAACGGGTGTGCAGCCCGGCTTGGCGGTTGTGATGGTAGGGGATAATCCTGCTTCTGCCGTATACGTGAGAAACAAGCATATTGCCTGTGAAAGTGTCGGTATGTTTACAGAGACTCTGCATTTGCCCGAGGATACCACCGAGGAGGGTTTGCTTTCTCTGATTGCCGAGCTGAACAAGGATAGCCGCTTTCACGGTATCCTGGTGCAGCTTCCGCTTCCCAAGCATATTAACGAAACTCGCGTTCTTGACGCGATTTCTCCCGACAAAGATGTTGACGCCTTCCATCCCTACAACGTAGGCGCACTCGTGACGGGAAGAGAGCGCTTTTTGCCCTGTACCCCTGCGGGCATTATGGAGCTTTTGCGCTATTACGATATTTCTGTAGCAGGCAAAAATTGCGTTGTTATTGGTAGAAGCAATATCGTGGGAAAACCGATGGCGATACTTCTTTTAGCCAAGGATGGAACGGTAACCGTTTGCCATTCCAAAACGAAAAATATCAAGGAAATCACCAAGAGCGCCGATATTTTGGTGGCCGCTGTCGGCAGAGCCCGCTTCGTCACCGCCGATATGGTTAAAGAGGGCGCCGTTGTAATTGACGTTGGAATCAACCGTATGGAAGACGGAAAGCTTTGCGGCGACGTTGACTTCGATGCCGTTTCTCCTGTTGCTTCCGCCATCACCCCCGTTCCCGGCGGCGTTGGCCCTATGACGATTACGATGCTCCTCGCCAACACCTTAACGGCCGCAAAGTTTGCGGTTTTCGGTGCATAAAATGAAGCAGAAAACGATTCAGGAAGTTTTTACGCATATTCCCACCTTGGAAACAGAGCGCCTGCTATTGCGGAAAATTTCGCTAACAGACGCCGAGGATATGTACGAATATTCTGCACAGGCAAAGGTCACGAAGCACCTGCTTTGGACAGAGCATCCCACGCTTGCGTATACCCAAGCGTACGTTGAATACCTACAAACGCGGTATGCAGTTGGCGATTATTACGACTGGGCCATCGTTTCCAAGCAAACAGGAAAGATGATAGGTACCGCTGGCTTTACCTCTATTGATACGGCCAACAACACCGCCGAAATCGGTTATGTCCTGCACCCTGATTTTTGGGGAATGGGGATTGCCGCCGAGGCGGCAAGGGAAGTTCTGCGCTTTGGCTTTGAAGAGCTGAAGCTTTCGCGCATCGCGGCGGTTTGTATGAAGGAAAACCCTTCAAGTCTTCGCGTAATGGAAAAATGCGGAATGCATCTTGAAGGAACTCTTCGTTCCGCCGTTCTGGCAAAGGGGCAAAGACGGGACGTCTGCCTTGCCGCTATTGTTTCCGAGGATTTTTTCGGTACTTCGCAAAATTAAAAACAGCAATCACCCACCTTTGAAAAAGCGCTGCTTGGCGCACGCTTGGTGGGTGATTGCTGCTTTTTAACACATCTTGTATTTTAAGCGCAGATTATCCGCTATCATTGCGATAAATTCGCTATTTGTCGGCTTGCCGCGGTTGTTTTGAATGGTGTAGCCAAAATAGGCGTTGAGGGTGTCAACATCGCCTCTGTCCCAGGCAACCTCAATGGCGTGTCGAATGGCGCGCTCTACGCGCGAGGTTGTGGTTGCGTATTTCTTGGCAACAGAGGGGTAGAGAATCTTGGTAACCGAATTGATAATTTCATTGTCCTCTATCGTCATCAAAATAGCAGAGCGAAGGTATTGATAACCCTTGATGTGCGCGGGTACGCCAATCTGATGGATGATTTTTGTAACCTGCGATTCCATATCCGTCGGCGTTTGCGCTTCGTTGTTAACCCCTGTCTCATTTCTTTGGTAATTGGCAAGCGATTCCAAATGTAAAAGCAGGCTTTTGGTGTCAATCGGCTTCACCAGGCACAAATCGGCGCCTGCTTTGGTGGCTTCGATGAACAAGGTGTTTCCGTGAACCATTGAGGTAAGGATAAATATTGGTCTCTTATCCGGGGCAAAGGAAAGGGTGGGGGCGCGCCTGATAACGCCAAGCCCGTCAATTTTGGATAGCCAGCTATCAATAATCACGATGTCCGGGTGAGAGCGTTCCATTTTTATAATGGCTTCTTCACCGTTTGCGGCCTCCTCGATGTTTCGATAGCCAAAGCTTAAAAGGGCCTCGCGCAAATAGCGCCTTTGCTCCGAGGATTCGTCTGCTAACAAGATTTTTAACGACTTTTCCATTTTTTTCTCCTTGAAATTGGTGATATTTGGTATTTTTTGTATTTTAACATAATTACCAGAAAATGTCAATTCTTTTTGGAAAAGAAAAATGCCAAAATTTACCATTATTTTTTGTCAGTTTTACACATAGAAGCAGCCCTTTTTTGTCGAACTGTGTAAAGGGGAAGAAAAACAAGAAAAAAATAAAAGAAGCGACCGAGTGCGCGCTAAGCGGCAGGTCGCTCCTTTTTTATTTTGGTTGACGAAAAATGATTTAAAGGGTCGTTTGGCTGAGAATGCCGTTCTCCATACGAAAAACCCTATCGGCTCGGCGCGCGATGGATTCGTCATGGGTAACCATAATCAGCGTTTGATTAAAGTCCTTCTGCATCTTTAAGAGCAGGGAAAGCACCTCGTCTGCGTTGGCGCGGTCAAGGTTGCCCGTTGGCTCGTCTGCAAACAAAATCTGAGGTCTGTTCATCAGTGCTCGCGCGATTGCCACGCGTTGCTGCTGGCCTCCCGAGAGCTCGGAAGGAAGATGATGGAGTCTGTCCTTGATTTTGAGCAGCTCAACAAGCTTGGCAAAGGAATGCTCGTAGCTGGAGGGGGCCTTATCCATCATAATGGCAGGAAGCTCGATGTTTTCCTTGGCCGTTAATTGCGGAATGAGGTTGTGTTTTTGGAAAATCATGCCGAGATAGCGGCCGCGGAAGGTGGCAAGCTCATCGGGAGAAAACTTGGTGATGTCCTGGCCTAAAATTTTGATACTGCCCGAGTTTGGCGTCATTAATCCTGCACATAATTGCAAAAACGTGGATTTTCCCGAGCCCGAGGTGCCGACAATGGCGATAAATTCACCGCTTTCGACAGAAAGCTTGGCGCGGTTTACGGCAGTTACCACGGAATCGGATTGACGGAATTGCTTTATGAGGTCTTGTACCTCTAAAATGGGAGAGTCCATAGATATATCCTTTCTGCATTACGGCTTGGCGGTGAATTGACGTCTAATGCCCGTATAGTAAAAATAGGGAATAAAGAAGGATAGTAAGAAGCAGAGCAAGAGGGCAAGGAGAATAATTCCGTATACCCCAGCAGGAAGCACCGTGTTGCCGACGATGGCAAGAGAGATATGGAAAACGTTGGGCAGCATATCGTTAATAAAGAGGGAAAGAAGCGCGTCTGTCGCCAACGAAATCAGTAGAATAAAAAGGCAAACGGGCAGAAGCATCAAAGAGGAGCAAAGGCAAAGCAGGCGCATCTTTTTGGGCGGAACGGAGATAGAATAAAGAACCCTGTATTCCTGTTCTCGCCGTTGCGTAAGTGAGCTTTGCGAATAGAACCAAAGCAACGGAAGAAAGAGCAATAGCAAGAAGGAAAAGGTCGGTATAAACTGTGTATAGCAATAATTGGCCTCCGCCTTCGCCTCAAAGGTTGCGCCCGAAACCGAAACGGTTGCATTTCCAAGCAAGGTGCAAATACGCGAAAGCTCGTCAAAAGCCGTATCGTAATTTTCGGCAGAGGAATTATCGACAGAAACCGCAATCGTTTGCGCGGTTGGCTTCACGCCGGTGATGGCTTGATATACATCGGTAGAAACGAGCATGGGAATGCCCTTGGAGCCACTGGGGTAATCATCAATAATACCAACAATTTCCAAAGTGATATACTCGTAGGAAATACGCTCGTACATTTCCGTCCAAAGACCCTCACCCGATTCCTCTGCGGTGGGGGCGAGGCCGTTCAAATAAATAATTTCACCTTTCTCATCGACCATCGGGATGGCGATTTGAACGGTATCACCGACAGAAAAATCAAAGGCTTCGCGATTTCGGTAGGTGGAGCCGATAACAACGCGGTTAGGGCCTTCTAAGAGGGCGGAAAAATCCCCCTCGGTCTGATAAAGAGAAGCGTAGTAATCCAGCGTATCAATGCCTGCCGCTATCAAGCGCGCGTCGCCTGTATAGGAGATACCGTGAGAGGTGTCATTGGCGAAGCCGACGTTTCGCGTGATATGAGAGTCATTCACGAGTAAAAGAGAATCGTATTTGGTAACGAGCGCTTCGGGATATTCTCGATAAGCGTTCTTAATGCCGTTTGCCGATGCAATATCAAGGTATCTTTCGTCCGAAATTGTTTCTATTCCACGAAAGCGCACGGTAAAATCGGAAAGCGTTTTGTTTTTGATAAGGCGGTTCGTGCTGTACGCATTGCTCACCGTCATGCCCAAAATCAGTATGACGCAAAGAAAAGCAGAAACGGCAGCCGTGACGAAATGATGCTTGCGGAATCGCCAGAAGGAAAGGGCCTCGTATCCCAAGGGGAAGCCGCGGCGCAACAGCTTGGCAGAGGAATTGGGAGAAAGAATGAGGTCTGCCGCGTCTGCTGCCTGTAATAGCTCTGCAGTCGGCTTTCGCGACAACAGGGTAATAGGTGTGCGAACAACCAAGAGCAGAAGCGGAATCATCAGGATTAAAAGCGTAAGAAGTATTTTGAGCGAAAGAAAGGGGAAGTGAAAGGTGGAAGCACCGCTTGCATAAATAAAGTGACAAACAAGCCCCGAAACGTAATAGGCAGGCAAAAGCGTAAAGCCTGCAATGAGATAAAGCTGGGTGAATGCGTTTTCTCGCAAGCGCTTGCTGTTTGCGCCGAAGGCCGAGAAAACACCGAAGGAAAAGGTTTGTCTGCCAACGTAGAGCTTGTATAAAAAGAACAAAACGACAACAGAGAAGACAAACGCGGCTAAAACAAGCAGATTGCGGGTGGTATGTAACGAAGAAATGCTGCTTTCAAGATTGTAAAGAGGGGAGAGGTAAACGGAAACGTGGTCGGATTCGTTCAAAATATCGCCGTATTTATAGAGCATACCGCTATAATTGGTCGCCAGAGAATCGCTGATGAATAAGGAGAAAATTCCGTAATCCTTATTGTCAGTCAAAAGCTCGACCGTCATATCGTAGGTAGGGTCGGAATCGGGCGAAGAGTATTTTTTAATGGTCAAGGGCGTGTAGTAAAATTCATTCAGAAAGACGGCGCGCCGATTTTCTTTTAAAATCAGCATTTCGTCCTCGGAAAGTCCCGTGATCAGAATATGGTAGGAATATTCTGCCTCCGTCTCTTCTGTTAGCTCCTTGACGTTACTCTGAAATGAAAGAATAACGGTTAAGAAAATGCATTGCACCAAAAAAATGGCCAGAAAAAAGGGGAGAAATTCCTTGAAGGAGTGCTTGATTTTGTGAAAGGCAGTTTGAAAGCTGCGTTTAATACGGTCCATTTCACTCTCCAAATGAAAAGAATTTTATTTATTGTAGCAAGAATTTTTGAATTTGGTATGAATTTTCTAATTTTATATAAAATAAAAAGGGCGATTTTGTGGGAATATGAATGAAATGTTAAAAATGCAATTTCGAAACAGAAATGTTGCAAATTTGGAAAAAATATGTTATAATTCTTTAAAGTGGAAGTTGTGGCGTTTCGCCTTGACTTTTCGCTGAATTCGGTTATTAAAATTTGCATATAAGAAGGAGAAGACCATGAAGGAAATTACCAAGATTCCGTACGTGGACGAATGGATTCAGGAAATGGCCGCTATGACGCAGCCTGACAGAATCGTTTTGATTGACGGTACGGAAGCACAGGCAGAGGCATTGCGCGCAGAGGCCGTATCCACCGGTGAGATGATGAAGCTCAACCAGGACATTCTGCCCGGATGCTATTTGCACAGAACGGCTGTTAATGACGTTGCACGTGTTGAAGGACGCACCTTCATCTGCACCACCAAGAAGGAGGATGCAGGTAACATCAACAACTGGATGGCTCCCGCTGATTGCTATGCAAAGCTTTCTAAGCTTTACACGGGCGCTATGAAGGGAAGAACGATGTACGTTATTCCTTACTCCATGGGTCAGGTAGGCTCTGATTTTGCCAAGTACGGCATTGAGTTGACCGACTCTATCTACGTTGTTTTGAACATGCTTATCATGACCCGCGTTGGTCTCAACGTTTTGGAGGCTATGGGTGACGGTAAGGGCTTCATTAAGGGCTTGCACGCAAAGGCAGACATTGATGAAGAAAACCGCTATATCTGCCATTTCCCCGAGGATAACACCATCTGGTCCGTTAACTCCGGTTACGGCGGAAACGTTCTGCTCGGCAAGAAGTGCTTTGCACTCCGTATTGCTTCTTACCTCGGTAAGAAGGAGGGCTGGATGGCAGAGCATATGCTCATTCTCGGTATTGAATACCCCAACGGCGAAATTCGCTACATCAGCGCTGCTTTCCCCTCTGCTTGCGGAAAGACCAACCTCGCTATGCTGATTCCTCCCGAAATCTACAAGAAGAAGGGCTACAAGGTTTGGTGCGTTGGCGACGATATCGCTTGGCTCCGTGTTGGTAAGGACGGACGTTTGTGGGCTATTAACCCCGAAAACGGCTTCTTTGGCGTTGCTCCCGGAACCAATGACCGTTCCAACCCCAACGCTCTCTATACCACCACGAAGAACACCATCTTCACCAACGTGGCTTTGGACACCGATACCAACACGGTATGGTGGGAGGGCCTCAACGACAATCCTCCGAAGCATTGCATCGACTGGAAGGGCAACGTTTGGGATTATGCCAAGTACGACAAGAAGGATAAGTCTACCTGCGCCGCTCATCCCAACTCCCGCTTTACCGCTATGGCTGTAAATTGCCCCTGCCTCTCCTCCGAGTTTGACAATCCTGCCGGCGTTCCCATTTCCGCCATCGTATTTGGTGGCAGACGCGCCAAGACCGCTCCTCTGGTATACCAGTCCTTCAACTGGCAGCACGGTACCTTCGTTGGCTCTATCATGGCCTCCGAGACCACCGCAGCAGCTGCAGGTGCAGTTGGCGTTGTTCGTCGTGACCCGATGGCAATGCGTCCCTTCGTTGGTTACGATATGGGTGACTATTGGGCACACTGGCTCGAAATGGGCAAGAAGATCCCCAACGCTCCCAAGATTTTCCACGTTAACTGGTTCAGAACCGACGATGAGGGTCACTTCATTTGGCCCGGCTTCGGCGACAATATGCGCGTTCTTCTCTGGATTTTGGATCGCTGCGAGGATAAGGTTGCTGCAAACGAAACCGCAATCGGTTATATCCCCAACGCTGACGATATCAACATCGAGGGTCTTGACATTGACAAGGCTACCTTGGAGGGTCTGCTCTCTGTTGATGTTGACTCCTGGAAGGCTGACGTTGCGAACATCAAGGAATTCTATGCACAGGTTGGCGAAAGAGTTCCTGCTGAAATGTTCAGCGAGCTCGCTGCTCTGGAAGAGCGTCTCGGCTAATTTTATCGTTCATCAGTGGCCCTGTGGAGTTTCCGCAGGGCTGCTTTTTTATCAAAAAGAGCAGGAATCGGAAGGAAACGGGAAAGAATAGAAAAAACAAGAAAAAAAGCGGAAAAAAAGCAAAAAATATCCTTCTTTTTTTCTTTTTTCTCTTGACAAATCCAATTCTCTGTGCTATACTATTGAGGCATTCAGGCTTGCGGGTGTAGTTCAATGGTAGAATTCCAGCCTTCCAAGCTGGCCGTGTGGGTTCGATTCCCATCACCCGCTCCACAAGCGCCCTTAGCTCAGTGGATAGAGTGCCCGGCTACGAACCGGTAGGTCGCAAGTTCGAATCTTGCAGGGCGCGCCATAAAAGCACATTTGTCTTAGGCAAATGTGCTTTTTTATTTTCCGTTACTATTTACAAAAACCAAGGGCTATGGTATAATAATAAAGGTTATTGAGTAAAAACGCCGAAAGGATTGCTATATGTCATTATTGCCCGATAGAATTTTTGATACATACCAGGAAATCACCGTTGCCTTTTTGAAAAGTGAAGGAATTGAGGCCGTGATACTGGATGTGGATAACACCTTGATTCCGTATGAGGAAATTGAGCCGCGTCCTGCCGTCCTTGCTTGGATAGCCGACTTGGTTGAAGCGGGAATAGCCATCTCCTTCGTTACGAACAATCACAAGCACCGCTTGCAATATTTTAACCGCAACTTGCATTTTCCCGCCTTTCACGATAGCTGGAAGCCTTTTTCCCGCAATATGAAGCGCGCGATGCGCGCTATGGGCTCAACGCCTGCCAACACCGCTAATATTGGGGATCAGATTTTTACAGATACGTGGGCAGGGAAGCGACTGGGAATGAAATCCTATCTGTTGCCCCCCATTCGTGACAAGCGCGATCCCTTCACGAGATTTAAGCGCCTGTGCGAAAAGCCTATTCTTCGCCGCTATCACGAGGAAATGAAACAAAAAGAAGAGAAAGATTTGGAAAAATGACGTTTGAAAACACGAGAAAGCGCGCGTTGTTCGGCCCGGGTGGCAATAGCGAAAGCTTTCAAAGAGAAAAGCAAAAAACCATAAACGCACCTCTATGGGTAAAAAACAGAGGTCTTGATGCATATGAATACGAGGCAGGTCGGGGCGTTGCCACCTCCGACGAGGTGCTTGCTGCTATTGGCGCGCAGGCGAAAAGAGAAGGAATACATATGTCTTTTCACGCGCCGTATTTTATCTCCCTCTCGGGTGTGGTAACAGAGACGCGCTTGAAAAGCATCTCTTACATCGCCCAGAGTGTTCACGCGGCGCATCTTCTTGGCGCTGATACCATCGTTGTTCATACGGGCTCTGCCGCCAAAATAACGCGCGAGGAGGCTATGCGGCTGGCTGCCGATACCTTGATAAAAACGCTGACGGAAATCGAAACAGGCGGCGTTTATATCGGGCTTGAAACAATGGGAAAGGTTAACCAGCTGGGAACACTTGATGAGGTTATTGCGCTTTGTAAAATAGACGAGCGCTTGCGTCCTGTTGTGGATTTTGGGCATATGAACGCAAGAGAACTCGGCCATTATTTTGAAGCAGAAGACAATTATCGCTATGTTTTTGACAAAATCGCCCTTTCACTCGGTGATGAGGTGGCAAGAAATTTGCACTGCCATTTTTCTAAAATTGAATGGACGGGAGCGGGAGAAAAGCGTCATTTAACCTTTGAGGACACCACCTTCGGCCCAGACTTTCAGCCCTTGCTTTCCGCGCTGCAAAAGGACGGCTTGACGCCCACGATTATTTGCGAATCCGCAGGAACGCAGGCCGAGGATGCATTGGCAATGAAGAGCTATTACGAATCACTGTATTGATGGGAAGAAAAGCTATGAATCGTTTGTCGATTTTTCAGGACATATTAAAAAAGCGCGAAATTGACGCCGCCGTTATTACGGACGAAACCTCTATTTTTTATCTGTCAGGCTTTCATTTTACAGACGGTCTTTTGTTCATTACGCAAGAGGAAGGCCTTTTAATCACGGATTTTAGGTACTATGAGGAGGCTGTTTCCTCTGTTGGTGACACGTACACGGTCATAATGCCTAAGCCGCGGATGCAATTCTTAGCCGATACCGTCAAGGAAAAGCAGATTCGCGTTCTTGGGTACGAAAATCGCACGATGTCCGTATCTGCCTTCAATCGCTATCAAGAGGCCCTCACGGCTGAATGGACGCCTATCGGCGATATTTTGGCCGAGATGCGTGCCATCAAGGATGAAGGGGAGGTTGCCAATATCAAGGCGGCGCAAGCCATCACCGACAAGGCATTTTCTCACATTTTGTCCGTGATGACTCCCGAAATGACGGAAATAGATGTTGCCTTGGAGCTTGAATTTTATATGCGTAAAAACGGGGCAGAAGACGCAAGCTTTGATATTATTGCCGTTTCGGGCGCGGCGAGCGCCCTGCCGCACGGAAAGTGCCGCAACCAAAAGCTTTCCAAGGGCTTTCTGACGATGGATTTTGCTTGCCCCGTTGGGGGATATTGCTCGGATATGACAAGAACAGTCGTGCTTGGCAAGGCTGATGCGGATATGAAGCGCGTGTATAACACCGTTTTAGACGCGCAGCTTGCGGCCTTGGAAAGCATCAAGCCCGGTATCACGGGAGGCGCGCTTGACAAGGTGGCAAGAGATATTATTGACAACGCGGGCTATAAAGGGGCCTTCGGCCATAGCCTCGGACACGGCGTTGGCCTTGATATTCACGAGCCCCCTTCTGTTTCGGGCGAGAGCGTTCTTACAAAAGGGCACGTGATTACCGTAGAGCCCGGCATTTATTTAATGGGAAAATACGGTTGTCGCATCGAGGATATGGGCGTTTTAACAGCTACTGGGTTTGAAAATTTCACGAAATCGACCAAGGAACTCATTGAGTTGTTCTGATTTCTTGGATCTTTTTCAAAAAAAATGTTTTTTTTCGCTAAATACTATTGCAAAAAAACAAAAAATGGTGTAAAATGTATTAGATAACAAAAAGCCGAAGAAACCGTCGTTGCAACGGGCGAGGGAGCGATTTCTTCAACTATATTGACATTCCGTTGCGTGATAGGTGAATAACCATGGTTACAGCAGGAGATTTTAAAAACGGTGTTACGTTTGAGTTCGAGGGTGGCGTTTGGCAGGTTGTAGAATTCCAGCACGTAAAGCCCGGCAAAGGCGCTGCATTCGTTAGAACCAAGATGAAGAACGTCATCACCGGTGCCGTTGTTGAAAGATCGTTCAACCCCACCGAAAAGTTTGAGAACGCCGTTATCGAGCGCAAGGAAATGCAGTATCTCTACAACGATGGCGATCTCTACTACTTTATGGATATGGAATCTTATGACCAGCTCCCCTTGAACTCGGACAAGCTCGGTGATAATTTCAGATTCGTAAAAGAAAACACGATGTGCAAGATTATTTCTTACAAGGGCAATGTTTTCAGCGTAGAGCCTCCTTTCTTTGTTGAGCTTGAGGTTACCGACACCGAGCCCGGTGTTCGTGGCGATACCGCAACCAACGTTCAGAAGAACGCAACCCTGGAAACCGGCGCTACCATCAGAGTGCCCATCTTCATCAACACCGGTGACATCATCCGTGTCGATACCCGCGTTGGCGAATATCTTGAAAGAGCATAAATTTCTTCTTTGAAGGAGGATATTAATATGAATTTAAGCGAAAGTGCTGCTTACTTGAAGGGCTTGGCTGAGGGCCTTGGCCTTAACGAAGCAGAACCCAAGGACAAGTTGATTTTGAAGCTTCTTGACCTGGTAAACGAGATGGCAGAAACCGTTGAAAGCTTGGAGCAGCAATGTGACGACCTGCGTGACTATGCCGACGAGCTTGACTCCGACCTCGGTGACGTGGAAGAGTATCTCTTCTGTGACGATGAGGACGAGGATGACGAAGATGATGAGGACTTCGATGAGGATGATCTCTACGAGGTTACTTGCCCTTCCTGCGGCGAGGTAATTTGCTTTGATGATTCCTGTGACATCGAGCAGCTGGTTTGCCCTGCTTGCGGAGAGGAATTCGATTGCACCGAGGTTTGCGACGGTGATTGTGCCGGCTGCGACAGCGAGTGCGACGAAAAGGGAGAATAAAGCAATTTCCCAAAGAAAGCCTTGGATTTTCCAAGGCTTTCTTTTTTTATAAAAAAATAACAATAACAAGAAAGTATTTTTTTGTTGGTTTTTCAAAAGATAAATACAAAAGCGAAACTCAAATTTTTGAAAAACAGAAAGGGTATGGAATACCTATGAAAAAGCTTTCTTTTCTTTTTTTGTTAATCTTCCTGTGCGTTTTCTGCCTCTCGGCCTGCGGCGGCACAAGCGAAGGGGTTTATTTTTTGAATTTTAAGCCCGAAAGCGCTGAGGCCTATAATGAGATAGCGGCGGCCTATAAAAACGAAACAGGGCGTTCTTTGCGCGTTGTGACAGCCGCCTCCGGCACCTATGAGCAAACCTTAAAGTCTGAAATCGGAAAGACTGACGCTCCTGTTATTTTCCAAATCAACGGCCCCGTTGGCTATGCCGCTTGGAAGGATTATTGCTTGGATTTGAAGGACACCGAGCTTTATAAGCATTTAAGCGATAAATCTATGGCTATCACGGACGGTGAGGGTGTTTATGGCATTCCTTACGTTGTCGAGGGCTACGGAATTATTTACAACAAAAAAATTATGAATGCGTATTTTGCGCTTTCCAATCGCGCAACGAGCTTCAAATCTATGGATGAAATAAACAGCTTCGTTAAATTAAAGGCAGTGGTTGAGGATATGACGGCTCACAAGGCAGAGCTTGGCATTGACGGCGTATTTGCCGCAACCTCCTTGCAATCCGGCGAGGACTGGCGATGGCAGACCCATTTGGCTAATTTGCCTTTGTACTATGAATTTTTAGATAACAATGTTAACCTTTCCAATCCCGAAAGCTATCGCGAGGTATCCTTTGCTTACGCTGATAGATTCAAGGCTATCTTTGATTTGTATATTAACAATTCCACAACCGACCCGAAGCTTTTAGGCAGTAAGCAGGTTATCGACTCCATGTCTGAATTTGCGCTTGGAAAATGTGCTATGGTGCAAAACGGAAACTGGGCCTATGCACAAATAGCGGGGATTGCAGGGAATACCGTTAGGGAAGAGGACGTAGGGTTCTTGCCCATTTATATCGGTGTTTCCGAGGAAGAATCCCAAGGGCTTTGCATTGGTACGGAAAACTATTTTGCTATCAACAAAAACGCAAGCCCTGAAAAGCAGAGAGAGGGAATCGCGTTTTTGGAATGGCTCTACACGAGCGAAACGGGCAAGCGCTACGTGAGCGAGAAGTTGGATTTTATTGCGCCCTTTGATACCTTTACAGAGGCAGAGAAGCCTTCTGACCCATTGGGCAAAGAGGTAAGTGATTGGTTGGAAAGGGAAGAGACTTACAGCGTTCCCTGGGTCTTTACCGTGTTTCCCGGCCAAAACTTTAAAAGCGAATTTGGCGCGGCTCTTTTGCAATATGCACAAGGAAACAAAAGCTGGGATGACGTTAAAACCCTGTTTGTAAATCGCTGGAAAGAGGAACAGGCATCTGCCAACAAATAAAGGGGTTCTTTATGCACAAAACGTTGAAACGGTATTTTCCAGTTTTTGTTTTGCCGACCCTTGTTGCCTTTGTTGTCTCCTTTCTTGTCCCGTTTTTAATGGGCATCTATCTTTCATTTACAAGGTTCACAACCGTTTCAAACGCAGTGTTTGTGGGGTTGGCAAACTACAAGGAAATTTTATTTTCTAACGATAATTTTCTGCACGCGCTTTGGTTCACCATTCGTTTTACCGTTGTTAGCACTTTGAGTGTGAATATCTTGGCCTTTGCTTTGGCGCTCCTTTTAACCAAGGGCATACCGGGAACGCACTTCTTTCGCACCCTGTTCTTTATGCCGAACTTGATAGGCGGTATCGTTTTAGGCTATATCTGGCAGTTGATAATTAACGGTCTGCTCGCAGGAATGGGTGTTGACATCACCTATTCGGCAACCTATGGCTTCTGGGGGCTTGTATTGCTGACAAATTGGCAGTTGATCGGCTATATGATGATTATTTATATCGCAGGGCTTCAAAATATTCCCAAGGAAATGAGGGAGGTTGCCGCTATAGACGGAGCTTCCTATTGGCAGTCATTACGCCATATAACCTTGCCGTTGGTGATGCCCTCTATCACGATTTGCTTTTTCTTAACCTTAACAAATTCCTTCAAATTGTTTGACCAGAACTACGCCTTGACAGGCGGCGCGCCGGGTAGAGAGACCTCCATGCTCGCTCTTGATATATTCCAGACCTTTTACGGCAGCGTTGGAAGCGAGGGCGTTGGACAGGCAAAGGCCGTCATTTTCTTCTTGCTTGTTGCCGTCATGGCCGGCGTACAGCTATATTTCACAAGGAAGCGTGAGGTGGACGCATGAGAAAGATAAAAGCGAAGCCCTCAACCGTAATCCTGGTGCTTCTGCTAAGCGCTTTGGGCGTTTTGTTTGTTCTGCCCGTTTTTATCGTTTTGTTTAACTCGTTCAAGGGGCAGTTTTTTATCGCAAGCTCCCCCTTTTCTTTGCCGAACGCCGAAACCTTTGTTGGCTTTTTAAATTATCGCAACGGCATTGAAAAGATACAGTTTTTCAAAGCCTTTGGGTATTCCTTGCTCATCACGCTTCTGTCCGTTTTCGGCATCGTTTTAACCACCTCTATGACGGCCTGGTATATAACGCGTGTAAGAGCCACGCATAGCAAGCTTATATACTACGCCTTGGTTTTCAGTATGATAGTACCGTTCCAAATGGTGATGTATACGATGTCGAAGGTTGCAAACGTCTTGCGATTGGAGTCTCCCTTGGGAATTGTGGTTTTGTATATCGGCTTTGGGGCAGGGCTTTCGGTATTTATGTTCAGCGGCTTTGTTCGAGGCATTCCCTTGGCCTTGGAGGAGGCGGCGGAAATTGATGGCTGCGGCCCCTTGAAAACCTTTTTTTACGTTGTTTTTCCGCTGTTAAAGCCGACCGCCATCACCATTTCTATTTTAAACGCGATGTGGATATGGAACGACTATTTGCTTCCGTATCTCGTTATAGGCAGCAAATACAGGACGATTCCCGTTGCCGTGCAATACTTGCAGGGTGGTTACGGCTCACGTGATATGGGCGCCCTGATGGCGATGCTGATATTGGCTATCATTCCCATTATTGTGTTTTACGCCTTTTCGCAAAGAAGCATTATAAGTGGCGTTGTGGCAGGCGCTGTGAAGGGATAAAAAAACGCCTTTGTCTTTTTGGACAAAGGCGTTTTATCGTTATTGCTTAAATGGTTGTCAACAAGCAAACCAAAGGCATTGAGGCAACACAAAGAATTGAGGTGACCGAAACGATTAGACCCGCGTATTCCGAGTCTCCATCGAATTTTTCGGAAAACATACAGGTCGCCGTGGCAGAGGGGGCCGCAACGGAAATCAAAAGAACGGACATCGTTAAGGGATCTGTGTAGATATTCAAAAGAGCAAGAAGCTTTAAAATTCCCCATATAACCGCAGGCAGAACAAAGAGAGACAAGAAGATTTGTATATAAAGGTATTTGTCGCGCAGTGCAGAAAGCAAACGCACGTTCACCAAACGGAAGCCAATGATAAACATTGCCAAAGGCGCAACCAAGGCCTTCAAGCCGTCAATCAGAGAGGGAATAATACCGCCACTTCTGACATAGGGAACGATAACATTGTCTCTTGTGAAGGGGATGGCGGAAAGCACAAGGATGGCAATTCCCACAAAGGTAGAAATGGTCGCGGGATTGAGTACCATCTTTTTAACGGAAATATATTCCTTGTTGTCGGTATAGAGATAGGCACCGAGCGACCAAAGCAAAATGTTGAATCCGGTAACGTAAACGGCGGCGTAAATGGCAATTTCGGGGTGAATATCCTCAAAAATCGCGCAAAGGAGCGGAATGCCCATATAGCCTGCATTGGTAAATACGGTTGAAAAAATCAACACGCGGCGTTTTGATATCTCGGCCTTCTTGAACAAAAGATTAGAGACTACAAACATCAGAAGCTGCGAAGCAATACCCAAAATAAAGACGGCAAGCATACGAATTAAAATTTCCGCCGTAACATCAACCGAGGTAAAGCCTGCGATAATCAAGGCGGGCTGGGCGGCGTATAAAATCAGGTTGGAGATGCTTTTTCCAAACGATTCATCAACAAGCCCCGATTTTTTTAGCAGTGCGCCGGGGATTATCATCAAAACCAGGACGCATACCTGCTCAAACAATATCTGTACATCAATCATATGTATTAAACCAAAACCTTTCTATAAATCTTATCGGTGATTTTGCTTGGAAATTTCGTATGCCAAAATCGTTGTTGCAGAGGCGGCCGACAGGGAAGCGTGAAAATCGCTTCTGCCGTAGCTTATTGCAACGATTTTGTCTGCCTCTTTCATGATTTTAGAGGAAATGCCGCGTTTTTCACCGCCAACAATCAAGAAAATGGGATAGGGAAAATCGGTGCTTTCCAAGCAAGCATCCGTGTTGGCGTCTGCACAAACCACCGTGTAACCGCATTCCTTGAAAAGCCGAACCGCATCTAAGGCTTCGGCGCGGAAGAAACGGAACATTTCCGAGGCTCCGGCCGAGGAGCGCGCAACAACGCCGGCCGCCGTCAACCAGTTTCTTTCGGGCAAAATCACGCCATCTACACCCAAAGCATACAAAGAACGCAGCGCGTACCCAAAGTTGTAAGGATCCTCGATGCCTTCAATCATTACGTAAAAACCGTTTTGAACGATGGTTTTGGCGGCCTCATTGTCGAATATCGGAATATGTCTTTCCGTGCATTTTGCGATGATACCGCCGTGCGAGGTACCGATGGCGAGCGCATTGATTTCCTCCTCGGTGCATTCTCGCACAGAAAAGCCCTGGCGCTCTCCTTCGTGAGTCAAAAAAGCAATTTCCTTGCTTATTTTGCCTTTTCTATCGCTATTATACAAAATTTCAAGTATTTTTCGGTCATTTGTTCCGTTTTTTTGCCCCTCCAAGAGAGAACGGATAGAGACCATCCCCTCTAATATCGAAGAAGGGACAAATTTATTGTCTTCTTTTTGCATGGTAAGGAAAAACCTTTCATATATTGGTATAAAACAGCGGATTTGTAAAAATCCGCGATAAGCAGGTCATAGAGGCGAGAAAGGAAAACGATGTATGAAGGCATATACGAGTAAGGAGCGCCCTGAGGTTCTGGGGGAGTATTTGGTTGAAAACCGTGCAACCGTTCGCCACGTCGCGCTTCATTTTTCCATCAGCAAAAGCACGGTACATAAGGATGTTACGGCGAAACTTAAAAAAATCAATCCGGGCTTATATGCCTTGGTTAAGGAAATTTTGGAGCAAAACAAATCCGAAAGACATTTGCGCGGCGGCGAGGCAACGAGACAAAAATATTTAAGCAAGCCACCACAGTTGGCAAGAAAAAAATAATCGGTTTGCCGAGCGAAGCATGGAAGCCTCGCAAAGACTCGTTTACAAGGCGCAAGAACCACATAAAAGACTCCTTAAACACCCAATAGATATTTTACCGCAAATTGCGACAGAAAGCAAGAGAAAAAGAAAAAATTGCTTGACTTTATATAATAAATATGATATAATCCAGGAGTGGTATTCGGGTAATTCTTACCAAACCCATAAAAAACGGCATTTAAAGCCGTTTTTTGCCGTTTAACCCCTTCCCTCAATTATACAAAATTTGGATTTTGTATAATTGCAGATAATGAGGCGTAGGGATATGGATGGAACGGTACGGGTGCTTCTCCGCTACTGTTTGGGCAGAAATCTGAAATTTCGCCCCATTTCATGCTTATGCGGTTAGCCGAGGATTATGCGATGCCTGTAAAAATGTGTTTATTAAAAAGCGGAGGATTTCTAATATGAAAATGCGTTCCCTTGTAGTTAGCGGAAAAGGCAAATTGAAGGCTATCGGCGAAATGCTTGCCAAGAACGGCACGTACGCAGCTGATATCATTCCCCCTGCCTACTCCTGCGACCGCGAAAGACTCGTCGTTATTACCGCTACGGTTAAGTCCAATATGCCTGATTCCTTCAGAAGATTCTGCCAAGAGCTTTCCAAGGACAAGGCCCAGAACGTTGCCCTGATTATCGACGGTAGCGAAACGGATGCCAAGATGGTTGCCGATTGGATTAAATCTGCTGGTGCAAACGTTTTGGAGGAAATTCTGTACTTCCCCGTTAAAGGCTTCTTTGCAGGCTTTGCCAAGACTCTGACGGCCGAAGAAACCACCATGGTTAATACCTGGTACGAAAACGTTGTTAAAAACCTGGCATAATTGTTGCCAAACAGAAAGAACGGGGCTTTGTCTCGTTCTTTCTGTTTTTTTAGCATTCGTTATCATACAAAGCATCGTTAAAACACACTCACTTCCCTTCGGTTCGCCCAAGCGCCGCAAAATGCGTGCCGCTCCTTCTATAAAGGCTTTTGCTGCTTTTTGATATAAAACGTATGTATCATATGTATCAATAGATAAGAATTAAAAAAGAGGTAAATTTATATGAAAAAACTTCACGTTATGGCTTGCATACTTTTGCTTTTTGCCATTTGGTTAAATACATTTCCGCAAGGGTAAAGCAACCTGCCGGAGCTTTTTTCTATCCTATGTGCGTTTGGTGGGGTTATTTGTGGGATAGTATCCTTGTTTGCAAAAGACAAGTAACCTGCTTAAAAAAGCGTAAAAAGAAAAGACTAACGAGTTTTTCGTTAGTCTTTTTGTTTAGAATCTTATGGGAATGCGCTTTTGCGGTTTACAGTACAACGCCGCGTTTTTCAAGCGCTTGCTCGTCCTTTGCGGTCAATGCGCTACCGGAGGCGGGCAAATCACGCTTGGGACGGTAATGGTCAGGTGCCTCATAGAAAAAGGCGGGATCTGCTGCAACAACCTTAGATTTTGCGGGCTTCGGGGTAAAGACCGTGCTTCCCTGCACGTCACGCGCAATAGAAATGGGAACCTTGTGCGAGGAAACGCAAAGCGCCTTCTTAGCGTCGCTACGCAGCACGGCCTTTACAGGCTCGTTTTCCACATAGAAGGCTCCAATGGCGGTAGAACGCTTGGAATAAGCGCCGACAATCTTTTTTCTGTTTCCCTTGGTGGCGTATACGCCCATTGAGAAGCGCGCGGCCTTGCCGTTTTCAAAGAAAACAACGATTTGATGCTCAGGAACGATACCCGTGATGGCCTTACAGAGCAGCGGCACTTCCCCATCGTCCATACCTAAAACAGAGGGCAGATATTCGCCCAGAGAGGAAGCCTTCGATACCTCAATATCGGAGAGCTTGCAGCGATATGCTTGCGCCTTGTTTGTCAATACAAACAAATCCTGCACGTTTTCTGCATCCTCCTCGGAAATAACGTAATCGTCTTCCTTGAGCTTTTGCTCATCGTTTCCGCGCAAGGATTGTGCGGTGATTTTTTTGAAATATCCGTGTTTCGTGGTAACAAGGCGAACCTTGTAATTCTCGACAAAGTCCTCCTTCTCCAATACGCGCACATCCTCAGCGTTCATAATCTGGGTTTTGCGCGGCTTTCCGTATTTCTTTTTGATTTCCTTTAACTGCTCAATAATAAGCTCCTTGACCTTGAGCTCATCCGCCAAAATACCTTCAAGATTTTCGATTTCCTTTTGGATATTTTCAAGCTCCTTGATGCGATTGGTGATATATTCTCTGTTCAAGTGGCGCAGCTTTATTTCGGCAATGTGCTCAGCCTGAGTCTCGGAAAGGTCAAAGCCCTTCATCAAATTGGGAACAACGTCAGCTTCGTTTGGCGTGGAGCGAATAATGGCGATGGCCTTATCAATATCCAAAAGTATGGCAGAAAGGCCGAGAAGAAGATGGAGCTTTGCTCTTTTCTTTTCTAAATCATAGGTAAGCTCGCGGCGCAAGCAGGAAACACGGAAATCTATCCAAGCATTCAAGATTTCGATAACACCCATCTGCCTCGGCGTTCCGTTGACCAGAATATTGAAGTTGCAGTCAAAATTCTTCTGCAAATCGGTCATAACGTACAGCATATCCATGATTTTGTCGGCAGAAGCGCCCTTTTTCAAATCGAGAGACAAGCGGAAGCCGTTCAAATCAATGGCATCACGGTAGTCAACAATATCCTTGATTTTTCCATTTTTCACAAGCTCGCCTATCTTCTTCAAGATATTCTCGATGCAAGAGGAATACGGGATTTGCAAAATATCGATGCAGTTTTGCTCGGGATCATACTGATAACGCGCGCGCAACGTCACGCTTCCAACACCCGTTTCGTAAATTTCACGAAGCTGTTCTCTGTTATACAGCATCGTGGCACCGCCGGGAAAATCGGGGCCCTTTATATAGTCCATTATCTTATCAACCGAAAGCTTGGGATTTTTTAAGAGCGCAATGGTGCCATCACAAACCTCGGCGAGATTGAAGGAGCAGATGTTACAAGCCATACCAACGGCAATACCCAGATTAGACGACACGAGAATGTTAGGGAAAGTTGTCGGCAGCAGGGTCGGCTCGGTGGTGGTGTTATCATAGTTAGGCACCATATCCACTGCGTTTTTATCAATTCCCGAGAAAAGCTCCGCGCAGAAGGAGTCAAGCTTGACCTCCGTATAACGCGCAGCGGCATACGCCATATCACGCGAATACTGCTTACCAAAGCTTCCCTTTGAATCCACGAAGGGATGCAAAAGTGCCTCGTTGCCTCTTGTCATACGAACAAGGGTTTCGTAAATGGCCGCGTCACCGTGGGGATTTAAATGCATCGTTTGACCCACGACATTGGCACTTTTGGTGCGCGGGCCGGACAAAAGGCCCATCGTATACATCGTATAGAGTAATTTTCTGTGAGAGGGCTTGAAGCCATCAATTTCGGGCAAGGCGCGCGAAATGATGACACTCATTACGTACGGCATATAGTTTTTTTCAATGGTGTCCGTAATGAGCTGTGGCGTTACCTCCGCTTCCTCGTAGGTAACGACGGCGTTCTTTTTCTTTTTTGCCATTTTTTCTTTCCTGTTCTTGCTTTATCTTTATAATGATACGATTTGGTGCGCCGCAGCTCTTATCATACGGTTGTAAAGAGCCATTCCTAAGCCACTTGTTTTGGGGAGCGGCGCGTATATGGTATCGAAGTTTTCTTTATCAGCGTCTCGCAGAATACGAAAAAGAACTCTTGCCTGCTCGCTTTCGTCCTTTTCGCTTCCAATAGGATATAGGGTGACCGAAAGTGTTGCAAGCGCGTCCTTTTCCTCCTCGTAACAGAGGTACGCTACCCTTTTGCCTTGTTCTGCCAAGAATTTTCTTCGCGATTCGGCAGTTCCGTCCAACAATACGAAGCTTGCCTTGGGAGCATAATGTCTATACTTCATACCGGGGGAAAGTACCTTCTCCCCTTCCTTTAACTGCCCAAGCACCGAAGGGGCCACGCGCACTGTAAGACCAAGGCGCTCCTCTATTTCCTCCTTCGTGATAGAGCCGGGGCGAAGCAAAACAAGCGATCCGTCCTTTTCGGGCTTCACAATGGTGGATTCAACGCCACACCGACAAGGTCCACCGTCCAAAATCAAATCGACTCTTCCCCACATATCCTCCTTGACGTGCTCTGCGTCCGTAGGCGAGGGAGAACCTGACAAATTGGCGGAGGGCGCCGCAATAGGAACGCCTGCGGCCTCTATCAAGGCGGCGGCAACGGGATGCGAGGGGCAACGCACCGCCACCGTATCCAAGCCCGCAGTTACCGTTCTTGGCAAATTTTCCTTGGCTTCAAGAATAACGGTCAGAGGCCCGGGCATAAACGCTTCTGCCAAGCGATAATATAGCGATGTGGTGATGGCAAAGGCCTCTGCATCCTTGGGATTTAAAACGTGCACGATAAGGGGATTATCGGCAGGGCGACCCTTGGCGGCAAAGATGTTAGCCGCAGCGTCCGCTCTGTACGCATTGGCGCCGAGCCCATATACCGTTTCCGTTGGAAACACAACGAGGCCGCCGTTGCGAATGACAATTCCCGCTTCCGAAATGGCACTTGCGGCCCGTTCCAAATCCTCAGGAAGTGTATACTTGTACTGTGTCTGCATAAAAATATCCTTTTTGCCTGTGCTTTTACGCGTTAAGCTTGTCGGCCGTTTCCTGCCGTAAAAGCGCATCTATCATTTCATCAAGCTCGCCGTTCATAAACCTTTCGATAGAAAAGAGAGAAAGACCGATGCGATGGTCTGTCACTCTACCCTGCGGAAAGTTGTAGGTACGGATTTTTTCGGCTCTGTCGCCCGTACCCACCTGGGTTTTGCGCTCGTTTGCCAAGGAATCGGTCTGCTCTTTTTCCTTGATTTGATATAATCTTGCGCGCAAAAGCTTCATAGCCTTATCTCTGTTTTTGAACTGGCTTCTTTCTTCTTGACATTCAACCACGATACCCGTTGGAACGTGAATCAGTCTGACGGCAGATTCGGTTTTGTTGATGTGCTGACCGCCCGCACCGCTGGATTTGCAGGTTTCCATTATCACGTCTGCGGGGTTTATCACGATTTCAATATCCTCAACAACGGGTAAAACGGCAACAGAGGCAGTAGAGGTTTGAATTCTTCCCTGCGACTCTGTTTCGGGCACGCGCTGTACGCGGTGAACGCCGCTTTCGTATTTAAATCTGGAATAGGCGGCGGCGCCTGAAATCTGAACGTTGATTTCCTTGTAACCGCCAAGCTCCGTTTCATTGGCAGAAATCAGCTCACATTTGAGACCCTTGGTAGCGGCATACATACTATACATACGGTAAAGGTCGGCGGCAAAAAGCGCCGCCTCTTCTCCGCCCGCGCATCCGCGGATTTCCAATATAATATCCTTGCCGTCATTTTTGTCAGGCGGAACCAAAAGCACCAAAAGCTTGTCCCAAAGGGCTTCTGCCGTCTTTTTTTGCAGAGATATTTCTTCTTTCGCGAGCAGGCGGAAGTCTTCGTCCGTTTCCGATTCGTAGAGCTTCTTTGCGTCCTCCTCCGCCTTTACGGCTTCGGAATAGGCACGGAAGCATTCAACGATGGGTAATAGACGATTGTACTCCTTCATCAGCTCGCGATAGGAGTCTGCGTTATAATCAAGCGTTCCCGATGCCAAAAGCGCTTCGATTTCCGCAAAGCGCTCCTCTGCATTTTGCAGTTTTTCGGCGATTGCCATATCAATAACGGCAGAACGCCACGAAGGCGCGATACAAGGAATAAAGATCTGCCTTGGAAATAACCTCGAAGGGTGCGTGCATAGAAATAACGGGAACACCCATATCAACGGTATCAATATTCAGATTGGCGATATACTTTGCAACGGTTCCGCCGCCACCGATATCAACCTTACCAAGCTCTGCCGTTTGCCAGACGATGCCGTCCTTATCAAACATACGGCGAATTTCACCAACAAATTCAGCAGAGGCATCGTTGGTGGAGGATTTGCCGCCGGAGCCTGTAAACTTGGACATAACGGCGCCGCAGGAGATAATGGCTGCGTTCTTTTTCTCAAACACCTCGGGATAGTTGGGGTCATATGCGGCGTTTACATCGGCAGAAAGGCACTTGGAAACGGCACGAACCGCAGCACCGGAAACACCGTCAGTTGCCGCCAAATCCTCAATAATATCCAAAAGCAAGCGACACTGCATACCTGTATTGCCGTCGCTTCCCGTTTCCTCTTTGTCGGCAAGAATCGTCAAAATCGTGTGAGTTTTGTCCTCGCATTCCAGCATAGCCGTCAAGGCAGGATAAGCGCACACACGGTCATCGTGGCCGTACGCACCGATAAAGGCTCTGTCAAAGCCAACGTCTCTCGCCTTGAAGGCAGGCACAACGCAAAGCTCAGCAGACTGGAAATCTCTTTCCTTTATCTGATACTTTTCAAAAAGAAGCTCCAAGATATGCTGCTTGATTTTATCGCTTACATCCTCGCTCTTGCAGGGGATGCCGCCAATTAAAATGTTAAGCGATTCGCCGCTGACAGCGGTGGCCATCGGCTTGTTGCTATGCTCTCTGGCCAAATGGGGCAAAAGATCATTGATATAGAATACAGGCTCAGATTCCTCCTCACCCAAGGAAATATGCACGATTTCGCCGTTTTGCAGAACAACAGAACCGTGAATCGCCAAGGGGATAGCAAGCCATTGATATTTGCGAAGACCGCCGTAATAATGGGTTTTGAAGAACGCCATCTGGCTATCCTCGTAAAGCGGATTCTGTTTCAAGTCAATACGGGGAGAATCAATGTGCGCGGCCATAATACGAATACCGTCCTTATCCAAGGGAGCCGTTCCCTTTCTGATAAGGAAGAGGTTTTTGCCTCTGTTGTTATAATAGCGCAAAGCGCCTGCTTCCAGCTTTTCGCCAAAGGAAAAAGGAGTGTACCCTGCGGCAATAGCCATTTCAAGACTTGCATTTACGGCTTCTCTTTCTGTCTTGGCGTTGTCCAAGAAGGTAGCGTATGCAGAGGCATAGGAAAAGATGGCCTTCATCGTCTCCTCGTCTGCCGTTTCATAATAGGACTTTCTTTGGTAAGTCAACTCTTCTACTGCGTTGTTGGTTTGCTTTTCTTCCATTTTGGCTGTTCCTTTCTTTGTATGGGCTCAAAATCTGAACCTTGTATCTTTTGTATTGGATTTTGTAACAAAAACGTTTCTTTGGCCGAAATTCCCGTTACTGAAAACGATGGTTATAAAGCCTCGTGTATTCACGGTAGGCGCGGTTTACCAGTATAACGTATCTACTCGTTTCAGGATAAGGGATATTTTTTAAATCGGGATCGGTTTCAAGCCATTTTGAAACAGTCCCGGGGCCTGCATTGTAAGCAGCAAGCGCAATATTCCAATTCGAAAAGCTCTTGTAAAGCTTGGAAAGATAATAGGCGCCTGCGCGAATATTGATAGCGGGGTCTTCGAGGGGACCCGCCTTTATATCAAGCTCTCTTCTGATTTCCTCGTAGGTGGCAGGCAAAACCTGCATTAAGCCAACGGCTCCCTTGTGGGAAACGGCGTTCTTACGAAAGCCGCTCTCTGTTTTTATGACGGCGTATAGCAAATAGGCAGGAACGCCAAACTCCTGCGAGGCGGCCGAAATCTCTTCCCAATAAACGATAGGATGAGACCACGAAGGAAAGACAAAAAGAACAAACACGGAGAAAGCGAGAAGAACGATAAAAATTTTCAGAGAAAGAGAAAGCGTTTTTTTCGTAATATCGGCAACCTCCGCTTCTGCCAAAAGCTATTGCGCGCTTTTGACAATATTTTCGTTCCAAAACGATGCTGCTTTAAAAGCAAGAGTTTGCGCGGAGCTGTCGTTAATTAAAACAAAATCGGCCTGTTTCTCATAAAAATCGTCTGACGGCTGTGCGTCTATGCGCGCTTTCGCGGCGTCATACGAAATCCCATCACGCGCTATGATGCGCGAGAGCCGCAAGGCCTTGGGGGCCAGCACGGCCAAGGAAATATCGCACTCCTTGTGAAAGCCAGATTCAAAGAGAAGAGGGGCATCCACAACCAGAGCAATTCTGCCCTTCTTTTTTTCTTCTGCGATTGCGTTACGCACAACGTCCAGAATTTGCTGATGCGTTATTTGGTTTAAAAGCGCAAGGCGCTTCTTTTCCTCGCCGCCTCCGCAAAAGACCTTGGCGGCAAGTATCGGGCGCGAAACGGCGCCGTTTTCTGTCAAAATATCCTTCCCAAAGGCTTGGGCCAGTGCCTCGGTGCAAGAGGAAGGCGAAGAAATCATGGCGTGATAAATTGCGTCCGTATCCATACAAAAAGCGCCAAGTGCTTCAAAAGCCTTGGAAACGATGCTTTTTCCGCATCCGCTACCTCCGGTAAGACCGATTATCAGCATATGCCATTCCCTCTTGTTGATTTTGGAAAGAGTCTTTAAAAAGGAAAGAATTCTCCACTTTATATATTGTAACATTTTTCCTTTTACTTGTCAATTAAAAATACGCTTCTTTTTCGTTTTTTATGTGCGCTTTTTCCCAAAAAAGAAAAAGTGCCTTTGGAGAATCAAGAGAACGCCGATTATATCTTCTGCCACTCTCTTTTCATTATGCGGATAAAGCGCCGTCTTTTATACCTGCTTCACCAAATCCGTATCTTTCGTTTCACAAACATAGCAAAGATACCGTACGGTTTTGCGAATCCTTCCGTTTCATGTTGACAAACCCGTAAGATAATGGTATAATACTATGAGAATGAGACTTTCGAAAGGAGAATCAGCTTGAAAGATTCGAATTCTGTTTTCAATACGTCTTTTCCTATGGAAAATCCGCCCGTGCGTCCTCTTCCTTCCGTTGAAGAGCTTCGGGAAGCCTTGGCGGCCTCCGAAAAATCGGATGCGCGCCAAACCATCTCTGCTCTTTTTGACGAAAACACCTTCGTTGAGCTTGGCGTCTATATGAAGAAAAGCTTTTCTGAATATGCACAAACAGGCGAAACCAACGATTTTGAGGGTGTGATCTGCGGATACGGCGCAATCGACGGTCAGTTGGTGTACGCCTTTGCCCAGGACGTTTCCCGTATGAACGGCGCTATGGACGATACGCATGCCAATAAGATAGTTTCTCTTTATAAAATGGCTATGCACAACGCGGCCCCCGTTATTGCTATTTTCAATAGTGCAGGAGCGGACATTTACGAGGGAGTCAGCTCCCTGGCTGCTTACGGAAAAATTCTCCGTGCCGTTGCTGATGCCTCCGGCTTTATCCCCCAGATTGCTGTCGTTTCCGGCGATTGCACGGGTATTGCCGCCCCCTTGGCCGCTTGCTTTGACTTTATCGTTTCGGTAGAGGGCTCTTCCTTCTATGTTCGCTCCCCCGAATTCAGCGGAGGAAACGAAGCCAACGAAACGGTGGCAGCCATCGTTGCCAAGGATACTATTGCCGCGGTTTCCGAGGTCAGATCGTTGCTTTCTTATATTCCCGCAAACGCCGAAGAGGGCATCCGCCCCGGCAGATGTGCAGATAGCTTGAACCGCTTGCTCGGAGACCAGAATTTCGGGCAGGATTTGCACAATATGCTGGCCGCCTTGGCAGACAATGGCATTTACAAGGAAATTTACAAGGAAAATGCGCCTACCTTTATGACTGCCTTTACCTGTATTGGCGGCGTTCATTGCGCTGTTTGCGGCAACACCGCTCAAGATGGAACGGCATCCTTGACGGCGCAGGAAGCAAGAAAAGCCGCGCGCTTTATCTCCTTCTGTGACGCATTCTCGATTCCCTTAATTACCATTGTAGACACCAACGGCTTTGCGTTCTGTAAGAAAAAGGAAAATACCTCCTTTGTACTTTCGCTCTCTTCTCTCGCATTTGCTTACGCGAAGTCGCAAATGCCTAAAATCAGCATTATCGTTGGCCGTGCCATTGGCGGCGCCTATACTCTTTTGGGTTCCAAGGCTCTTGCTGCTGATGTGGCCTACGCGTTGGCAGACACCGAAATCGGCGCACTTTCCGCCGATGCGGCGGTAGCATTTGCTTGGAATGACCGCGTTACGCTTGACAGAAGTCGCGAAAGCTTGGAGGATGAATGGCGCACTTCCTTGGCCTCTCCCGTTGCGGCCGCTTGCCGAGGCGAGATTGATGACATCATCACCGTTTCCGAAATGAGACAAAGAATCTGCTCTGCCCTCTTGATGCTGGCTGCTAAGGGCACTGCATCCAAGAAGCGCCACGGCATTCTGCCGCTATAAAGGAGACTGTTATGGGTGCTTTTATTCAACAAAACCTTGCATGGTTAATAGTTTGCTTCGTTTTGTTCGCCCTCTTTGTCACCTTCCTGGCTCTTTATTTGCATTCTCATTTCCAAATAAAGAGAAAAAAGAAGGCAGAAGGCGAAACCAAGCAGTTGCGTATAGACAACCCCGATCCCAACGAGCTTCCCGAGGACGTCCTTCTTGCGTTGTTGACGGCGGCGGTTGCCTATATTTACGGTAAGAAAAAAACAAACTTCCGCGTTGTTTCTTTTCGTCACATCTCATCTAAAAACTCTTAACTTTCATCGCACACTTTGGGAACAGAAAGGATTTTCGCATAGCGAAAGAGGTTATTATTATGAAAAAGTTTAACATTACCGTTCTTGGAAAAACCTATGAGGTTTTGGTTGAGGATATGGGTGACGTCATTGCAGAGGCTCCCTCTACTCTCCCCGCCTCTTCTTATACGACGGCTGACGTTATTCCTGCCGAGCCTGAGAAGGATCGCGAAATAGCTTCTCCTGTTAGCGGTATTATTCGTGAAATTTTCGTTGAGGTCGGTATTAAGGTAGAACAAGGAACGCCTCTTTGCATTTTGGAGGCAATGGAAATACAGAACACCATTCCTGCGCCCGAGGACGGCATCGTGTCTCAAATCTTTGTGGAAGAAGGCTCCGCCGTGGAGGCAGGAACCGTTTTGATTACCTTACATTGAGGTAGAATTTTATGCCAAGATTAAAAATAACCGAAACCGTCCTGCGCGGCGCCCAGGAATCCTTGGCAGATGCGCGTATGACAACGGCGGAAATGGTGCCTATTTTGCCGATACTCGACAAGGTTGGCTATCATTCTCTCGATGCCTGGGGCGGTGCTACCTTCGATACCTGCTTGCGCTATTTGAACGAGGATCCATGGAAAAGGCTTCGTATCATTCGCGCTAACGTGCGAAACACCAAGCTTTCGATGCTCCTTGGCGGCCAATGTCTGCTGGGTTATTCCCATTATCCTGACGATATTGTGCAATTTTTCGTTCAAAAGTCCATTGCAAACGGCATTGATATTCTTCGAATTTACGATCCGCTAAACGACGTTCGGAATTTAGAGGTTGCCATTCGTGCCGCAAAAAGAGAAAAGGCCTCTGTGCAAGGAACCATTTGCTGCACGAGCGAGAATGCCGATAACGGAAAGTATTATTTGGACTTTGCCAAAAGGCTTTTGGAGTTAGGGGCAGACTCCATTTGTATTCAGGACACGATGGGACTTCTGCGCCCTTACAGCGCTTATCAGATTATCAAAACCTTAAAGGCCTATGACCCCAACATCCAGATTCAGCTTAGCACGCACTACACGTCAGGCCTCGCTTCAATGACCGTTTTGAAGGCGGTAGAGGCAGGGCTCGATATTGTAGATACTGCCATTTCTCCCTTCTCTTTGGGTACCTCACAGCTTTCGACAGAGACCATTCTGGCCACGTTAAGAAAAACGCCCTACGAAACGGAGCTTGACACCTATGCTTTGAACCAGGCGGCCGAATATTTTTCCGGCATAAAGCTTCGTTATCTGCGTACAGGATTGATGAATAACCGCATTTTCGACACAAACGTTGCTGCCTTGGAAACGGGTGTTTCGGGTGAGATGCAGCGTTACGTGATGCAGCGCCTCATTCAAGCCAAAAAGGCGCAGCATTTTAACGATGTGTTGGAGGAAATTCCTCAGGTTTTGGCAGACGCAGGACACGTTCCGATGGTTGCCCCAATGATAGATATTATTGGTACGCAGGCCATTCTGAATGTTTTGAAGGGCGAACGCTACAAGTATGTTTGCAGCGATTTTCGCGAGTTAATTCGCGGCAGCTACGGCAGACCTCCTCTTCCTGTTCATCGTGAGTTCCAAAGAAGGATTGCAGAGGACGCACCAATCGTTACCGAGCGTCCTGCGGAAAAGCTCCCTCCTGCTGTTGAAAAATACCGTATTCAAGCGGCTCCCTATGCCGAGCAAGAAGAGGATCTTCTCTCTTTGGCTCTCTTTGAGCAAAGCGCTACCCAATTTTTTGAGTGGCGTAAGAAGCAAAAATACAACTTGGACGGACGCGGACGGGTTTCTTCCAAATCCGCTGTGCATCCCATATAACAAAAAGACAGAAAACGTTTTTATACGTTTTCTGTCTTTTTTCTGTCTTTTAGCAAGGGCGGCATTTTTTCTGTAGCGTCTCTATTTTTCGCTTGATTTTGCTATTTCCCCTTGCTACCTGAACCTCGGTAAAGCTTACGCATCCTTCAAAGGCGTCATTAGAGATATATGAAACGCCTTTTCCAAAGAACACAGAGCGGAGATTTCCGCAATTTGCAAAGGCTTCCTCGCCGATGACGGTTACTTCGTTTGAAATGATAACCTCCTTCAGCGTTTCGATTCCGTAGAAGGCCCTCGCGCCTATACGCTCG
>JAZRFK010000072.1:0-2896 GCA_045661325.1 Eubacteriales bacterium
GATTTCCGACAAATAATAAAATAGGTATCGTGGCAGGAGCGTCGACGCCGAAGCGCGATATCGAGGAGGTATTTTTAATCATGAGCGAAATGACAGAAAATTTTGCAGAATTGCTCGAACAATCACTTAAAACTTTAAATACAGGAGATACAGTAACCGGATATGTAACACACGTTACCGACGCAGAGCTTCAACTTGACCTCGGCGCAAAAGTTACAGGCATTATCAAGGCCGAGCAGATTACAGATGATGCATCCGTTCGCCTTACAGATATGTTCAATATCGGCGATGCAGTTGAAGCATTCGTTATTCGTGTAAGCGATATCGAAGGCGTTGCTGAGCTTTCTAAGAAGCGCACTGACTCCGACAGAAACTGGAAGAACATCGTTGCTCTTAAGGACAGCGGTGAAGTTGTTTCCGGTAAGGTACTTAAAGCAGTAGCAGGCGGTCTTACAGTTAACGTTGATTCCGTTAACGTATTTGTTCCTGCATCTCATTCCGGCATAGCTAAGGACGGCGATCTCACAACTCTCGTTGGTCAGACAGTTGATCTCAAAATTATTGAAATCAAGGAACAGGGCAAGAGAGCTATCGGTTCTATTCGTGTTGTTATTAATGCTGCTAGACGTGCTAAGACAGAAGAATTCTGGGCTAACATTGAAGAGGGCAAGCAGTACACAGGTACAGTACGTTCTCTTGTAAAATACGGTGCTTTCGTTGATCTCGGCGGTGTTGATGGTATGGTTCACGTAAGCGAGCTTTCTTGGAAGTCCATTAAGCATCCCTCTGAAGTAGTTGCAGTTGGTGACGAAATCACAGTTTTCGTTAAGTCCTTCGATAAGGAAACAAAGAGAATTTCTCTTGGCTATAAGACAGACGACACAAATCCCTGGTTGCTCTTCACAAATAGATACCAGGTTGGTGACGTTGCATCCGTTAAGATTGTTAACATGATGCCCTTCGGTGCATTTGCTGAAATCATGGACGGCGTAGACGGTCTTATCCACATCTCCAAGATCGCTAACAAGAGAATCAGCAAACCTGCTGACGTTCTTGAGCTTGGTCAGATTGTTGATGCAAAGATTATCGAAATCGACAACGAAAAGCAGAAGATCAGCCTTTCTATCCGTGACCTTCTTGTTGAAGAAGAAGCTCCCGTTGAGGAAGTAGTTGAAGAAGCTGTTGAAGAAACAGTTGACGCTGAATAATTAAAAATTTTAAGGGCTCTCGAATTTGGGAGCCCTTGATTTGTAAAATACACTTCAAATTTTGATTTATCGCGCACTTTGTTCGCACCGACCAAACGATTAAAAAGTTTTTGCGGAGCTTTTTTCAAAAAGCGACCGAGGGGACGGTGCGAGTAGCCCTGTGCTCGCCGTTTCTTTTTTGCCAAGCTTTTTTCTTTGCGGCTATTTAGCCAAAGAAAAAAGCGTTACAAAGGCAAACTAACCTTAGATACCAAGACTTGATAGCCGCTTTTTCTTTTGAGGCAAGAGGCACAAAAGAAAAAGCTAGGCAAAAAGAAAATGCCGTTTTTTGCGCTCACGCCGCGCGGGCGGTCGCTTTTGAAAAAGCGACGCAAAACAACAGGTGGGCAAGTGCGAACATAGTGCGCGCTAAATCCTAATTTATACAAGAGGTAAAAACATGTATTCAAAAATAGTTGAAGAATCTAAAAAGATGATAGAGGAGTTTTTGTCAGTTGCTCCGATGAACAAGGGCGAAATACTTGTTGTGGGTTGCTCTTCAAGTGAGATTGTTGGTGAAACGATAGGCAAGGGCTCGGATTTCAATGCTGCTAAAGCTGTTTATGAGGGAATTGCACCCATCCTCAATGAAAAGGGGATATACCTTGCCGCGCAATGCTGTGAGCACCTTAACCGCGCGCTCGTTGTGGAAAGAGAGTGCGCCGAAAGATATGGACTTGAGATTGTTTGCGTAGTTCCCAAGGCAAAGGCAGGCGGCTCCTTCGCAACTGCGGCTTATGAAAATTTCAAAGCTCCTGTGGTTGTTGAAACCATAAAAGCGCACGCGGGAGTTGACATTGGCTCGACGCTCATCGGAATGCACCTTCGCGCCGTAGCCGTGCCCGTGCGCCTCTCTATCAAAACACTCGGCGAGGCAAACGTAACCTTCGCGCGCACTCGCCCCAAATACATCGGCGGGCCGAGAGCGCAGTATGATTGAATGTTGAGGAGAATATTTTGAAAAAGGTATACAACAAATTGGTAAGAGATTTGATTCCTGAAATAATTGAAAATTCTGGTAAGAAATGTTCAATAGAGATACTTGAAGGGGAAGAATATATTAAGGCAATCGATACAAAGCTCGACGAGGAACTTTCCGAATATCATAACGATCAAAACATAGAGGAATTGGCAGATTTATTGGAGCTTATTTATGCCGCGGCGCGTGCACGAGGATATTCCGTTGAGGAATTGGAGCGTGTTAGGGCAAAGAAAGCGCACGAAAGAGGCGGATTCGATAATCGTATCTTCTTAAAAGAGGTTGAATAATTAAAAAGGAGAGCTGCGCTCTCCTTTTTGTTGACCATAAATAAATATTGTGATAGCCTTTGGTGTTTCAAATTTTGATTTGTCGGTATCTTTTGCAGTGAAGCATTATGTCTATATGTCATCCTGAGCGCCTGGGGTTCCCCGAAGCGAATGCAATGAGCTTTGGGGGTTCGCAGTGTAGCGAAGTTTTGGGAGCGAAACAAGGTGGAGCGACTAAAACCTGCGCTTGCGCAGGGATCTACGATGAAATTTTATTTAACCTTATTAACATAAAGTTACTTTAATTAAAAAGGCTCTCAAAACTCCTTTATAGATTCCTTCGTCGCTGCGCTCCTCGATTTTGTATCGGCTCGCTTTTGCTCCCTCAACAAAATTTCGTT
>JAZRFK010000073.1:0-7279 GCA_045661325.1 Eubacteriales bacterium
CAAACACTTTGCTGACAAGAGAGCAAAAAGAAGCCACCGAACAATACATAGAGGCATTATATGAAATACAGGGCTTTTGTGTCAAAAAGGCATTCTGCAAGGGCTGCGAATTTACCGCGTCCTTCCTCCTTGAAGCAGGAAATTTCAAAAGCAGAAAGAAATAACGCCCGTCCTTTCCGCCCTTTCCCTCCGCTAAACAAAAAGGCAGAGCAACGGTTTCCCGTTCTCTGCCTTTTTCACGCCGCTTTGTGCGGCATATCACTCTGCCGAAGGCAGAATATCACGCCACCGAAGGCGGCATTTTAGTCCAGCGTAACCTCGTGACCCGCAGCCGCGGAACGATAAATGCCGTCCAAAATCTTCTGTACGGTGTAAGCATTCTCCAAAGAGGAAATGGGAGTTTCGCCCTTTTCCACGCAATCCAGGAAGTGCTCGATTTCATAGCGGAACATACCGCCGGGAACGTCTGCACCAATGCTGGGACGGTTGGTGGTCAGATAGCCGTTTTCGTCCTCGGTGTAAATCGTCAAGGGGCCGAAGGTCACACCCGCGCGGCTTCCTTCCAGCACAACGCCCGTCTCATCACCGGGAAGATTCTGTGCCCAAGAGGCCTCCACGGCCAGAACGGCGCCGTTCTCAAAACGGATGTATGCGGATGCGCTGTCCTCGGTGTCAAAGGTGCCATCGCCCATATCAAAGGCGCACCAGCGGTCAACACCCTTGGTTTTGAAATCGCCAATGCGATAAGAGGTCATAGCGGAAACGGATACAGGACGGGGTCTGCCCATCAAGTACCAAGCGCGGTCGATGCAATGCACGCCAACGTCAATAACAGGGCCACCGCCGGATTTCTTCTTGTCGGTAAACCAGCCCTTCGGCGTGCCGCGGCGACGGGTGTAGGTTGCCTTGGCGTAGTAAATCTCGCCAAGAGAGCCGTTTTCCTCTAACATATGGGCAAATCTTGCCTCGGGGGAGTAACGGGTAACAACGGCCAGCATAAAGGTAACGCCTGCCTTCTCAACCTCTGCCATCATCTTCTTGGCATTCTCCAAGGAGTCAGCCATGGGCTTTTCGCACAAAATGTGCTTGCCGGCACGGGCAGCGGCGATGGCAATGGGGGCGTGTGCGCCGTTCCAAGCGCAAATGTCGATGGCGTCAACCTCTTCGTTTGCCAAAAGCTCCTCTACCGAGGAATACGCCTTTGCGCCTACCTTTGCGGCGGCCGCCTCGGCTCTTTCCAAGGAAATGTCAGCAATAGCAACGATTTTTACGCGATCCTCCAAATGCTTGTATGCGGGAAGATGTGCATTTACGCAAATGTTACCCGCACCTACAATACCAATTCTTAACATAATAGCTCCTCCGTTATATGTAAATTAAATGACAAACGATTAAAGACTGTCGGCAATGCGACGGAGATACTCGTGCGCCTGGCGAATGGAGGACAGACAATCCTCGGGGCCTTCAAATTCGAGAGAAACGGTGCCGTTGTATCCTTGGGTGTGCAAAGCACGCAGCGTCTGCACCACGGGAACCTGCCCGTGACCGAGAACGGTGCCGCGCCAATAGTTGATGCCCGTGCCGGAATTCATGCCTGCGGGGCGAATGCCATCGGTGGGCTTGATAATCATATCCTTGGCGTGTACGTGGAAAATATAGGGGCGCGCCAAGGGCATTGCGGCCAAGGCGTTGGTGTCGGCACAGGTAAAGTTACCCATATCAAACAACCAGCCGTAATTTTTGTGGTTAACCGTCTGTATCAAGCGAAGAACGCGCTCGGGCGCTTGGTAAAGATACCCGTGGTTTTCGGTGCAGGTGCGAATGCCAAGGCTCTCGCCGTATTCGGCAACGCGGCGAATGGCAGGCGCCATTTCCTCAATGCCCTGCTCCCAGGTCATACCTGCGGGCAAGCTCCAAGCGGCATCGTGACGCAAAAGGGAAGCGCCCAGAATCTTGGCCACGTCAAGCTTGCGGCAAATCTTTTCCTCCATAGCGGCCATATTGCCGTCTAAAAAGTTAGCGCTTACGGTGTAAGCAAAAATGGGAAGCCCGATAGCCTCGCACTTTTCGCGAATTTTCTTGGCCGCCTCTTGCTCGCTTTCAGCCTCGGCAAGCGCGGGAGCTATGTCGATGAACTCAATGCCGTCAAAGCCTATCTCCTTTGCCATATCGCAAAGGGCAAAATAATCGCATCCGCTGGCTTTCTGGTAAGCGGAAAAGCTATAACTGCTCACGCCGAATTTCATAAGCCGTTCTCCTATTATCCTTATTTTAAAAGGCGCAAAGCGCGCCTTACTTGAAGCATACCACACTTTTTTTAAAAATGCAAGTCTTTTTCACCTTTTTTCATGTGTTTTTCGTTTTCATCAGACGGGGGCAAAACACATAAATTTCTTGAAAAATTCACCAAAAAAACCGATTTTTTTCTATCTTATATGCTATAATGTAAGGGTAAAAATAGTTTTTAATATATGATGGGGGCTGTATCTCTTGGCTCACCCCCCAAAAGAAAGGAAAAAATATGCTCTCCTTAAAGAACATAAAGAAGGATTATCTGGCGGGCGAGGAGGTTGTTCACGCCTTAAAGGGCGTTTCTCTCGATTTCCGCACCGCAGACTTCGTTTCCATTCTCGGCCCCTCGGGCTGCGGAAAGACCACGCTGCTCAATATTGTCGGCGGCCTTGACCGCTACACAGACGGCGACCTCTTTATCGGCGGTCGCTCCACCAAGGATTTCAACGACAGAGATTGGGATACCTACCGCAATCACACCATCGGCTTCGTGTTCCAAAGCTACAACCTCATTCCGCACCAAACGGTTTTGCAGAACGTGGAGCTTGCCCTCTCTCTTTCGGGCGTCTCGAAGGCCGAATGCCGTCGCCGCGCCGTTGGCGCTTTAAAGGAAGTGGGCCTTGCCACCCAGCTTCACAAGCGCCCCGCCGAGCTTTCGGGCGGCCAGATGCAGCGCGTTGCCATCGCGCGCGCCCTGGTTAATGACCCCGATATTATTTTGGCAGACGAACCGACAGGCGCACTTGACACCGAGACGGGCATTCAGGTTATGGAGATTCTGAAAAAGATTTCCGAAAACCGTCTGGTCATTATGGTTACGCACAACCCCGAGCTTGCCGACCGCTATTCCACCCGCATCATTCGGATGCTTGATGGCGTTATTAAGGACGATTCCCGTCCCCTGACCGTTGAGGAAAAGGCCATTGAGGCGCAAAAGGACGCCGTGAAGAACGAGCGCGCCAAAAAGGAAAAGAAGCCCTCGATGTCCTTCAAGACCTCCTTCGGCCTCTCTCTCAAAAACCTCTTTACCAAAAAGGCGCGCACCGCCTTAACCGCCTTCGCAGGCTCCATCGGCATCATCGGCATCGCCCTCATCTTTGCCGTTTCCCAGGGCATGACCTCCTATATCAACGCGGTGCAGGAGGAAACCCTTGCCTCCTACCCCTTGACGTTGGAGGCGCAAAGCATGGACCTTGGCTCCTTGATGAAAGCCTTTGCGGGCGCCGCCTCCTCCGAAGAGCCTCACGGCTTGGATAGGGTGTACCAGAAAACGATGGTATACAATATGGTCAAGGCGCTCAACAACACCAAAACCAACAAAAACGACCTTGGCTCCTTCAAGAGCTACTTGGAACAGCAGTGGCACAAGGAGGACAAGGACAATCCCCTCTCCTCTGCCCTGTCGGGTGTGCAATACACCTACAAAACCGAGCCCGTCATTTACACCAAAAACGAAAACAATGACGTCATTCTCTCCGACTCCACCGAGCTGATGCAGGACATTCTCCTGGAATACTTCGGTATGGACCTGTCGGGTATGGTGAGTATGGGCTCAAGCTCCATGGCCTCTGCCTTTATGCCCACTTCCTCGGGGCTTTGGCAGGAAATGCTTCCTGCCAAGGACGGAAGCCCCGTCAACGAGCTGATTACCAAGCAGTATGACCTGGTGTACGGCTCCTGGCCCAACGAATACAACGAGATACTCCTGGTGCTTGACGGGAACAACGAGCTTGACGACATCACACTGTACGCCCTTGGCTTGAAGTCCAAGGCGGAAATCGATGCCTTAATGCAAGCCGCCGTTGACAAGACGGAGCCTCCCGCCTCGAACAAGTCTTGGAGCTACGAGGAAATCTGCCATATGGAATTCAAGGCAGTTTTCCCCTTTGAATGCTACTCCTACAACGAAAAGACCAACACCTTTGATGACCTGCGAAAAACCGAGCTGGGATTAGAGGCGCTTTATGCAGGCGGCACCACCCTGAAAATTTCGGGCATCATCCGCCCTGCCGAAAACGCCATCTCCTCTATGCTGACGGGCGACATCGTCTACACCTACCTTCTGACCGAGCATCTGGCAGCAAAGGCGGCGGACTCTGCCGTTCTGCAAGCGCAGATGAATTCGCCTGACCGTGACGTATTGACGGGGCTCCTCTTCCACGAGGCAACCGCCAATATGACCGATGAGGAAAAGCAGGCCGCCTTGAACCGCTATGTTGAAAATCTCTCCGAAGCAAAAAAGGCAGAGGTCTACGTAAAAATTATGTCCATTCCCTCCGAGCAGTTTTTGATGACGGAAATTGCCAAGGCAATGATGGGCGCCACCCGTGAGGATATGGAAGCGGTGCTTGCCGAGGCCTTTGCCTCCCAGATGGCAGGAATGAGTACCGAGGAAATAAGCGAGGCACTTTCCAAAATGCCCGACAAGGACATTCAGGGCGCTTACGCCGCCGTGATTGCCGCCGCCATCACCCAAGCATATGCTGACGAGGTAGAGGCGCGCTTGAAGGACGTTCCCACCGCGCAAAAGGCCGCCCTTCTTTCTGCGGCGCTTGCAGGCTACTCCCCTGCCGAAGCCGCCCGCTATTACGAGGCGGTGGCAGAGTTCTCTCCCTCCACGTATGAGGACAATCTGGAAAAGCTCGGCTACATTGATTTGGATTCTCCCGACTCCATCAACCTCTACGCCTCCTCCTTTGAAAACAAGGATGTTATCACCGCCGCCATTGCCGCATACAACGAGGGCAAGGATGAACTGGAAAAAATCTCCTACACCGACTACGTAGGACTGATGATGTCCTCCATCACCACCGTTATCAATGCCATCACCTACGTGCTTATCGCGTTCGTGGCCGTTTCTCTCGTTGTTTCCTCGATTATGATTGGCGTTATCACGCTGATTTCCGTGCAGGAGCGCACCAAGGAAATCGGAATCCTCCGCGCCCTTGGCGCATCCAAGCGGCACGTGTCGAGCCTCTTCAACGCCGAAACGGTGATGATCGGCTTCGCCTCGGGTCTGCTCGGCGTTGGCATCACCTACCTGCTCTGCATTCCCATCAACCTGATTTTACGCACCCTGACGGGCATTCCCAACCTTGGCGCCCAGCTCCCCCTGCCTGCCGCTCTGCTCTTCGTAGCCATCAGCGTCATTCTGACCCTGGTTGCAGGCATCATCCCCTCGCGCAGCGCCGCCAAGAAGGACCCTGTGGTTGCGTTGCGGACAGAATAAATGAGCTGGCTCACTCCGTGAGCCACCGGAGGCAGACGTAAGCATGTCTGCCTCCTGCTCTGTTCGTTGCGTTTCTTTGAAACGCAACAGAACGCCTTTGCGCTGGCTCACTCCGTGAGCCAGTTGAAGTTCGCATAAAGCGGCGGCCTTCCTACACTGTTCGTTGCTTCGCAACAGAACGCAAATATGTTGGCTCTTGAAACGAACCACCGAAGGCAAGCAATAATCGGCTTGCCTTCTGCTCTCTTCGTTGCGTTTCCTTGAAACGCAACAGAACGCAAATTTCTTTATTAAAAGCTTTCTTGTTTTGCGCCAACAGGGGCGCAAAATGAAAAAGGCTGTCTCAAATGAGACAGCCTTTTTTGTTTCAATTATTCTATATCAAGATTTTCAAAAAGAAACGTATCGTCGTTCAAAAACTCTACAACGGTCATACCAAATCCGTTTGCCAATCGCAAGACAGTTGAAAAAGTCACCGTCTTACTCTTGCCACTCATAATCCATTGCATATGCCCGTGTTGGATGCCCGAAAGCTGTTCCAAACGATATTGGGTCATCTGCTTTTCCGCAAGCAACCCAACGATTCTTTTTACTACGGCATCGTTTACAGTCACACCAAACCCCCGAAAAAAACGAATACGGAAGAGCACTTCCATCTTCATTATATTCTTTTCGGAAAAAATTATAAGAATGTATACTTCCCTAAACGTATTGATATTTTCGGCTACCTTTGTTATAATATGAATGTATACATACATAAAGGGGGAAACAATGGTTATTGCATTTTGTGGGCATTCAAGCTACATGGGCAACGCGAAGGACGAAGAGCGACTGTTGCTTCTTTTGGAAAAAGTTGCCCAAGGCAAGCAGGTTGACTTTTATCTTGGCGGTTATGGAGGCTTTGATAGCTTTGCGCTTCGTTGTGCTGAAAAATATAAAAAAGTCCACCCAAGCGCCAAGCTCGTATTTGTTACTCCTTATATAGACCAATGGCTAAAAGCGCGAGAGGCTTTACTGAAAGCGGTTTATGACGAGATACTCTACCCCGCGCTTGAAGCTGTCCCGCAAAAATTTGCCATACTAAAACGAAACGAATGGATAATAAATCAGGCCGATTATGTGTTTGGCTATGTGAAAGCACACAGCGGCGGCGCATACAAAGCTCTTTTGTATGCCCACAACCATCAAAAGCCTTACACGAATTTATATCAAGGCGACTTCGCTATGCATTAAAAAAGCAAGAGCAAAGGGATAGCTTTCCTTCTGCTCTTGCTTTTTATATATGAATTATTTGTACCAAAGAGTTGCGCTTGGCTACTCTCAATAAACCGTTACACGAACAACGCCTTCGGTTTCGCGCAGGGCGGCAATGGCTTCATCGGGAATCATATTGCTCAGCTCAACGATGGTGTAAGCCGCTTCGCCGCGAGATCCGTTGGACAGGTTCTCAATGTTGGCGCCCGTTTCGGAAATGATGGCGGTGATGCGGTTGAGCATAGCAGGAACGTTCTTGTGGAAGATGCAAACGCGCTCTGCACCCGTGTGAGGAATAGAAACGGCGGGATAGTTAACGCTGTTTTTGATGTTACCGCAGCGCAAGAACTCATCAAGCTCGTGAGCGGCCATCACAGCGCAGTTGTCCTCGGATTCCAGGGTAGATGCGCCCAGGTGAGGAATGTTGATAATGCCCTTCACGCCAACCGTTGCGGCGGTGGGGAAGTCGGTTACGTAGGCGGCAACCTTACCGCTGGCAAGAGC
>JAZRFK010000074.1:0-2976 GCA_045661325.1 Eubacteriales bacterium
GGAACAGACGCGCTTTTGGCCGAAACCGTTTATACCCTTGAGGTTGTAGATGCGGAGGCTCCCGAATCGGATTTGATTCTCTCGGCTTGGATGCATTATGACTGCATCGCGTATCAGCACAAGGTGGAAATGTTCTCCGAGAAATTTTACGCCATTTTCGAAAAGTATCTGGCCGCGTTTGTTGACGGTGGCTACAATATGCTTTTAACGCCTCTTTTCACTCCGCCGCTTGATACCAAGGTTGGCGGCGAGAGAATGACGGCGCAGCTTGTCGGCGTAACCAAGACGGCCGATGGCTATACCTTCGATTTCTCCAAGCTCAAGGTCTTTTTGGACTTCGTTTTGGCGCGCGGCATCAAGTATCTGGAATTTTCTCACCTCTTTACCCAATGGGGCGGCGAGCATTGCCCCAAGGTCATCGCTGAAACGGAAGAGGGCGAGAAGCAAATCTTCGGCTGGGAGGATGATTCGACCTCGCCCGAATACCTTGCCTTCTTGGAAGCAATGTTTGCAAGCCTCGTTCCCTTCTTGAAGCAAAAGGGCGTGCTTGATATCTCCTACTTCCATCTGACCGACGAGCCGGGTGAGAAGCACATTGAGGCCTATAAGAAGTGCCACGATGCCGTGAAGAAGCATATTGCGGGCCGTCCTCTGATGGACGCGATGAGCGAATATGACTTTTACGAGCAGGGCCTTGTGGATATTCCGATTGTTGCCATTCACACCTCGGAGAATTACACCAAGCACGGTGTGACGGATATCTGCGTTTACAACTGTTGCAGCCCCAGCGACAAGTACTATACCAACCGCTTTATCAATATGCCCGCAGAGCGCACCAGAGTGATGGGCGTGCAGCTCTACCAGAACGGTGCAAAGGGTTATTTACATTGGGGCTTCAACTTCTATAACTCGGTGCTTTCTATTATGCCCGTCAATCCCTATGAGGATACCAGCGCGGGCAGATATTTCCCCTCGGGAGACGGCTTTGTGGTTTATCCGAGAGAAAGCGGCGTTACGGAGTCCATTCGCTACTGCATGATGCAGGAGGCCTTCCAGGATTACCGCGCTTTGAAGCTTTTGGAGGGTTATATCGGCCGTGAGGCAGTTTTGGCCCTTCTGACCGAAAGAGGCTATCTTGGCTATTGCGAATATCCCCGCTCCGCCGAGGCCCTGCGCGCGCTTCGCGAAGAGGTGAATAGCCGCATTGCCGCATTTGCCGCAAATCGCCAATAAATTGCAACCTTGCGGTTGCGTGAATGGAAAGTGGTGCTAACGCACAGCGCTCTTCAATTCATTTATTAAAAAGAGCAAGAACAACGGAAAACCGTTCGTTCTTGCTCTTTTCGTTTATAAGGCGTTGTCTATTTACCGAAAATCAATCTTCTTCGGGCTCGTTGAAATAGTCTCTGTCGAAAAATTCGGAAAGGGTTATGCCGGCGCCCTCGCAGAAGCGCTTCACGGTAATGACCTTGGAGCATTTTGTTCTGCCCTTGAAAATATCGTAAATCGCGGAGGGCGACATTCCGCCGCGCAAGGCAATATCGCAGACATTGCTATTGCGTTCGTTGCAAATTTCTTCTATCCGTTTGACAATAGCGTCATTCAGTTTCATGTCAATCCTACCTATAATTTTGTGGAGTTCCACAATTATTATAGGAAAATCGAGAATGATTATCTCGTGGAACTCCACGATATTGACAATCTTTTCTCTTCACTGTATAATATACTTATCAAATCGTGGAAAACCACGAAATCTATGAAATCAGTCTTGCGATGCAGGGGGGGATTGATATGACAATCGCTTTTGTTGGGCATGCTAAGCTTTCTTCAAGCGATGGAATAAAGGAGAGGATAAAGGAAGAAATGCGGAAGAATATAGCAGACGGCATACAGGTTTCCTGCTACCTTGGTGGGTATGGAGCCTTTGATACGATTTGCGCCCGCGCGTGTATGGAGTTAAAGGCTGAATATGACGGGGTGGAGGTTTTGTATGTTGCGCCGTATCTTAGTCTGTCAGAGCAGCGCAAAATAAAAGAAATGCGGAGCTTTGGTTTGTGTGACGCGTCAATATATCCACCTATTGAGAATACACCGCCCAAATTCGCTATACTGAAAAGAAACGAATGGATGATGGCAAACGCGGATTTGGTTATAGCCTTTGTCAACCGAGGCTATGGAGGGGCATATCAAGCGCTGCAAGTGGCGAAGCGTAAGAAAAAGAAAATCATCAATATTTGTGATTTCTTGGGGTAAAGGACAAATCCACGGCGCACAATACCTCGGACTCCGATGCATCGGAGTCCGAGGTATCAAGAAGAGATATAAACGAAAAGAGCAAGAACAACGGAAAACCGTTCGTTCTTGCTCTTTTTCTTATTTTCTTTTGAACTGCTTGGTTAATTTGTTGATGGCGGTGCGGAAATCCGAGAAATCGCCGCCCTTGTCCTCGGGAGTGGGAACGAAGGCAGGGGAAAGAATCTCGCCCTCCTTCATATTGTCGGGATTGGGGGGCGTGTTTTCCGCGTCCTCGGCTTTGGGCTTGTCCTCGGCCTTGGCAATGCCGATGGGCTGGGAGGAGAGAAGCTCTCCGTTTTCCCAAAGCTGCCATTCGCTTTTTCCGTCAGGATAGGTCAAAATGCCTGCGCCGTGCCGCTTGTCGTGCAAATAGGTACCAAGGAAGCAGCTGCCGTCCTTATAAAAGAAGGAAGCCAAGCCCTCGCGAATGCCGCGCGAGAAGGTGCCGCAAAAGACCTCGCCGTTTGCCCAGCGGAAAACGCCGAGCCCCGTTCGCATACCGTCAACAAACTCGCCGTCATATCGGTCACCGTTCGCCCAATAAAGCGTGCCGCTGCCCGTTTTCTTACCGTCTATAAAGTCGCCCTCGTAGCGCGTACCGTTGCGCCAGCGGTAAATACCCTTGCCCGTACGCATATTATCAATAAAGTCGCCCTCGTACGAGGAGCCGTCACTCCAACA
>JAZRFK010000075.1:0-2480 GCA_045661325.1 Eubacteriales bacterium
CGAAAAGCCCGCGAAAAGCCCGTTTAAAAATACGTATAGGTAAAGAGGAATCAGGGCTTTCACACGGAAAACCAACGTGTAAACCATAATTAACATTCCAAGCGGATGGATGTTGGGCAGACCCTCCATTATCACCTTGGAGCCAAACATGATGGCACCGAGAAGCGCGAAAATCACAAGCTCCCGTATGCGCGCGTGCGACTCGGCCGCAGAGACCACCCGATTTGCCGGTGCCTCTCTCTTTTCCGCCTCGTCCTTATTTCGTGTAAATAAGCTCATAGTGCTCCTCGCCCGAAATCGCGGCGCCGTCAACACCGTACATCGTGGGCTCTCCGTTCAAGCACAGTTCCCAGTAGGCACCGCCCATATCAAAATCGGCCAGAATGCCGTTGACGCGCTTGACGTAAAGGCCGTAAGTGCTGTTTTCACCCTCAACGAGACTGTGCGCTAAAAGGGCTTCTCCCAAAACGTCAGCATCGGTTTTAATGGTGAAAAGGATGGATTTTTCTCCTGCCGTTACCGTTACGAAAACGGTTTTTGCGCCCTCGCCGAGCGAGGTGTCCTCCGTATAAACGGCGCTTTGCCAGAGAAGCTCGGTGTTCGTCGGCTTTTGACAGGCAAAAAGCGAGAGAACGAGAAGGGAGACGAGAATCAGTATCGGGATTTTTGCGAGGATTTTGTTTGTTTTCATGTTTTTTCTTTCCTTTTTGATAAAATTTGCAAAAGGATAAATAAAAGCGCCCTCCAAGGAGGACGCGAAAAAAGGCAAAAGGAGGGTAATCCCCTTTGCGTTCTTGCCGCGTCTCTCCACTTGCCCGAGAGACCTTTATCGGTCACGGCGCGATAAGCATTCCGACTTGGCTTTTGCCCGAAAGCGTTACGGTAATGGCTGTTGCTGCGGATTTTCACCGCATTTCCTTATCCCCGCAGGCAGAAAAGTGCTTCGCCTGCGATTCCAAAAACAAAAAATTGCTTTTGATGCGCCGCGTATTCTTTTGTGCATTCACTATAACACATTCCTTGAAAAATGTCAAGGGAAATGCACCCTCCGTTGACAGAAAAAGAAAGATATGGTATACTTTTGTCAAGGACACATCCTGAAAAAAGGAGAAAAGCATATGTTGAATTATAAAATAGAGGGCGGAAGCCTTCCTGTTGTCACTTGCTATTTGGAGGCAGGCCAGACCGTTTGCACGGAAAAGGGCTCTATGTGCTGGATGACCCCCAATATGAGAATGTCCACCAACACGGGCGGCGGCTTGAAAAAGCTGTTCGGAAAGATGTTTTCGGGAGAAAGACTGTTTGTGAACGATTTTACGGCAGAGGGAGGCAACGGCATCATTTCCTTTGCGTCCAGCTTCCCCGGCTCCATCCTTCCCTTTGAGGTCACCCCCGAAAATCCCCTTATCGTGCAAAAAACGGGATTTTTGGCGATGGAAAAGGGAATGGATTTGTCCGTTTACTTTCAGAAGAAGCTGGGCGTCGGCTTTTTTGGCGGCGAGGGCTTCATTATGCAAAAAATATCGGGAAACGGAACCGCTTTCGTGGAGATTGACGGCTTCTGTAAGGAAATAGAGCTTGCGCCCGGTCAAAGCATCATCGTGTCAACGGGACACTTGGCTGCCATGAGCGCCAGCTGTCAGATAGACGTGCAAGCGGTCAAGGGCGTGAAAAACGTATTGTTTGGCGGTGAGGGCATTTTCCATACGCGCATCACGGGACCGGGTAAGGTTTGGCTGCAATCCATGCCTGCTGCAAGGTTGGCCGAGGCCTTAATTCCCTATATGCCCGTCTCTACAGACGGCGATGGAGACGGCGTGACCATTCGCTTCGGCGGTCGCTAAGGCAAGGAAAGCGCCGCCCTTCTCCTCAAAAAACAAAATTCAAACGGGCTGTCTTATGCAAGACAGCCCGTTTTGCCCCCCATTGACAAAAGGCTTGTTTTTTAGTATAATGTCTCCGTTACAATCTACTATCTTTTTATTTCGGCTTCGGAGGAATTGGTCTTGACAAAGGAAAAAAACAACAAATTTATGCTCTTGTGGTATTCTCACCCAAGAATCGCCATCGCGCTCTCTCTCATTGCGGTTAACCTGTTCGTCATTGCGGTCTTTACCGTTATTTTGAGCATTGTTTCGGGCAACGGCTTTTTTGACGAGCTGGCCTACATCTTTACTTACACAATGTGCTCGGACGGTATTTACGATTTTGTCAATTCCCAAGAGGATTTGGCCTGCTTCGTCATCAAAATTGTTTTGACCGTTGTGCAAATGATCGTTTTTTCGGGCGCTCTCATTGGTTTTACCACCAATCTTTTGCAGGCAACCATTGATAAGCGTATGAACAACCTCGGAAAAATCCATTTGTCGAATCATTACGTTTTTTTGAATTGGTCCTCCATTGGCGCCCACTTGATTTACGATCTCTCTTTTTTGGACGGAGATAAAAGCGTTGTCATTCTCACCGAGGAGGACAGAGAG
>JAZRFK010000076.1:0-16513 GCA_045661325.1 Eubacteriales bacterium
AGAAGGCCTCCTCTTCAATTTTCGCAACATTCGAAAGGTCTATATTTTTTAAAGCCTTACAGTTTTTAAAGGCGCTTTTGCCGATGGTGAGGCCTCGGGTATGCGAAAGGTCAATATCCGTTAAGGAAAGGCAATTCCGAAAGGCGCTTTCACCGATTTCAAGAAGCTTATCCGAGACCTTGACGCTTTGCAGCTTAACGGCGTTTGTAAAGAGGCAATCGCCGAGCGCCTCGATGGGCCCGTTCAGCCGCTCACCGTCGCTGTACGCGCTGTAAATTTTGGATAAATCAACGGAAATAACGGTATTGTCCTTGCAGGCGGTGGCAATCGCTATACTGCGGTAATCAACCGCAAAGGATCCGCTTTTTTTCTCGATTTGCAGTAAGTCCTCGCGCGGAATGGAGAGAATCTGCTCTGCCTTTTTTTCTATGCCTGCGTCGGCATCCAAATACAGTATCTCGTCTCCAAAGGCTTGATGAAAGCTTTCAAGCAACGCGTCCGACGCGGCAAAGCCCCTCTCCTTCATTGCCCTGAGCATCGCTTCGCCGCTTTCAACGGGCCGACCGCTTAACGCCTTATTGATAGAAAGGAAGTTTTTGTCGTGCGTCAAGACGTACTCAACCTCCTGATTGCAGGCAGGGGAGGAGATGGAATTTTCGGTTAAGTAAAAGATAACGCCCGCGCACTGAAACTTGGAGATATAAAGCTGGGCAATTTCTCGCCAGTTTTCGCCGATATGCATTTCTCTGTCATACCAGACGTTGACACCGAGGGCCTCCAGCCGAAGAATATCGGCCAGCACCATTTTGTAGTCCTTATGCGAATAGGAAACGAAATAATAGCTTTCCTTGTAGGAGGTGGGAAGCACCTCGCTCGGCACCTCGGCAAAGGACTCCGTTTCTTCGATGATGCGGATTTTTTCTTCTATTGTCATCATAGCTGCTCCGTTTTCTGAAATAGGAAAAAGCCGCTAAGGAAAGCACGCACCTTCCTTGGCGGCAAAATGGGCCTTAGCCCCACATAGCAATGCCCGCAGAGGAGAGCGCCTCTTCGATATCCTTTACGGTTCTATACACGTGATAATTGGTGGTTCTGGGGATTTTGGGATAGTCCTCCTCCTCAAAGCTACCAACGGAATAAATGGAGGCACCGAAGATTTCCTTCGAGAAGCCATCACAGGCGAAGTAATATGCATCGTCCTGTCCGTCGCTGACACCGTTTTCAACGTGCTCCTTGCAGGAGGCAAGCTCCTTATGCGAAGCGATAATGGACTTGATTTTGAGGTAAAGCTCCTTCGAAAGCTTTACGTTTGCCTCCTCGGTTTTTTCGCTGTAATCCTCAACCGAATATCTCTTTAAGGTATAGGGCCAGCTTAACGGATCATCAAAGCAAGCGGAGATAATGATTTCACTTCCTTCTACCTCACCGTCTCTATTAAACCAGTTGGACGAATTTTTGAAAATAATTTCGTTTTTCATGACAGAGCCTCCACCCTTTATATTAAAATTATACTAACGGTATTATTATAAACCATCGGGTTTGCAAAAGTCAATCTTTTTTTGTTTTTCGATGCAAAAAAATACAAAACGCTCTTGACAAACGCCATTTGTGGGTGTATAATAATCCAAAAATCAAGGAGGAAATGCCATATGTCTTGCCGCACCGCTACCGCTATGCCCTGCCATACCCTTTCCGCCTTGACGAATGCCAAGGGCTCTTTTTGCCGTTTTGCAGTACGCTTTTTTTCGTACTGCTTTTTTTATTACTTTTATTATTTTTTGAACAACACCATCCGCCAAGGACGTGTTTCTTTCGCACGGTAATTCTATTGCCGTCCAAAAAGGAGCTCTTCCCACGCGGAAGGGCTCCTTCTTTTTTCATCCGTTTACAATGAATTTTGCCGTTTTCGGCAAGGAAAGGAAAAAACAATGAGCGATTTAGAAAAGGCAAGACAAGAAATTAATGAAATAGACAAGGAGATGGCGGCACTTTTTGAACGGCGCATGATGGCGGCCGAGAAAATCGCGGCGCACAAGAAGGCCAACGGCCTTTCCGTGAAGGACGAGGCCAGAGAGAAGGCGCTGATAGAAAAAAATTGCAGCTACATTTCCTCCACGGCCATTGAGCCTTATTACGCGCGCTTTCTGCGCGGCGTCATTGACCTTTCCTGCGACTATCAGGAGAAGCTTTTGACGGGAATGCGAATTTCCTATTCGGGAACGCTCGGCGCATACGCGCACATTGCCGCAAAGCGACTCTTCCCCCAGGCAGAGATTGCCGCGTTTTCCGATTTCACCGAGGCCTACAAGGCCGTTGAGAACGGCAGCTATGACTGCGCCGTTTTGCCGCTTGAAAACAGCTATGCGGGCGAGGTTGGCACGGTGATGGATTTGATTTTCTCGGGCTCTCTTCATATCAATCAGGTTATCGACGTTCCCATTATGCACCATCTGATTGCTTGCGAGGGCGCGACCAAGGACACGATAAAGACGGTTTGGAGTCATCCGCAGGCCTTGGAGCAATGCGCCGCTTACATTCGCGCAAACGGGCTTCACGCAGAGGCCTTCTCCAACACGGCGCTGGCGGCTGAATACGTGAAAAACGCAAACGACCCGACCATTGCCGCTATTGCCTCCGAGGAGACGGCAGAGATTTTTTCCTTGAAGGTGCTTGACCGTGCCATCAATGACAGCAAGGCCAACGTGACCCGCTTTGCCTCCTTCTCCAAGGAAAAGAGCTTTCCCGTTATCACCGACAAGAAGGACAGCGAAAACTTCATTCTGGTATTTACCGTACAAAACAAGGCAGGCTCCTTGGCGAGTGCGCTCAACATTCTCGGCGCGCACGGCTTCAATATGCGAAATCTTCGCAGCCGTCCTATGAAGGACCTCGAATGGAGCTACTATTTCTACATTGAGGCCGAGGGCAACATTCACACGGAAAACGGTACGGATATGCTCCAAGAGCTTTCTGCCGTTTGCGCGAAGCTGAAGCTTGTCGGCAGCTATTACGTGGAAACCATCAAATAAACGAAGGTAGGAAAAGGATATGACTTTATCCGTTTCGGGCGAATACGATATTATACTCGAAAGAGGCGCTTTATCCCGCGCGGGCGAGTATCTGGATTTAAACCGCAAGGTCCTCATTGTGACGGATGACGGTGTTCCCGAGGCATACGCCGAGGCGGTGGCAGAGTGCTGTCGCGAGGCGCATATCGTTACTCTTCCCCAAGGAGAGAAAAGCAAGAATTTGGACAGCTTTGCCCTTTTGCTTCGCGAAATGGTATCTGCCGCCTTTACACGCGGCGACTGTGTTTTGGCCGTTGGCGGTGGCGTCATTGGGGACGTTAGCGGCTTTGCGGCCGCCTCATATATGCGCGGCATTGATTTTTACAATATTCCCACCACCCTTCTTTCGCAGGTTGACTCCTCCATCGGCGGCAAGACTGCCATTGATTTTGAGGGTGTCAAGAACATTGTCGGCGCCTTTTACAAGCCGAAGCGGGTTTTGATTGACCCCGACACCTTAAAAACACTTGACAAGCGCCAGCTTCACGCGGGACTTGCAGAGGCCATCAAGATGGCGGCCACCTTCAACGAGGCGCTTTTCACCTATATTGAAAAGGCCGAGGATTTAGAGGCGGCGCTGCCCTATATTATCGAGCAATCCCTTCGCATCAAGCAGAGGGTTGTTGAGGAGGATTTCAAGGAAGCGGGGCTTCGCCGCGCCTTGAACTTTGGCCACACGGTCGGCCACGCCATTGAGGCGCACGCAAACGGCGCCCTGCTTCACGGCGAATGCGTGGCACTCGGTATGACCTACGTTTCCTCCCCTGCCGTTTTATCCCGACTTGTGCCTCTGCTTCAAAAATACGGCCTGCCCACGAAGGCCGACGCTTCGCCCGAGGCGCTGCTTCCCTTCATTCTTCGCGACAAGAAGATGAAAGGCGAGGGCGTTGCTGCCGTTTTTGCCGAAGCGCTTGGCAGCTTCGTTTTTCGGACGGTCTCGCCCGAAGCGCTACTTGGTTTAACCTAAAAAACGCCCATCGAAGAGATTGGAGAAGACTATGAAAAACACGTTTGGCACTTCCCTTACGCTGACGCTTTTCGGCGAAAGCCACGGCTCCCATATCGGCGCTGTTTTGGACGGCATTGCCCCGGGAATACCTGTAAACGAGGGAGAGATTGCGCGTTTGCTCGCCAAAAGACGCCCGTCCGGCAAGACGGATACACCGCGCGTTGAAGGGGATAATTTTCAAATTGTCAGCGGCGTTTGGGGCGGAAAAACAACGGGAACACCCCTTTGCATCTTAATTCCGAACGAAAACACCAACAGCGGCGATTACGATTACGGAAGGGCGCGCCCTTCTCACGCCGACTTTGCCGCTTACGCCAAATACCACGGCTTTGAGGACTATCGCGGCGGCGGTCATTTTTCGGGCAGAATCACGGCGGCGCTCGTTGCCGTTGGCGGTATTCTGATTCCCGCGCTTGCGCGACTCGGCATTACCCTTGGCACGCATATTGCCTCCTGCGGCAGCAAGAGCGACCGCCCCTTTTCGAATTTACCCTCCGACCTTGCGCTTTTGAAGGACGCGGATTTCCCCGTGCTTTGTGCCGAGGCAAAGGAAGAGATTTGCGCGGAAATTCTCGCGGCGCGAGAGGACGGCGACAGCATTGGCGGCGTTACCGAGAGTGCTGTTTGCGGCTTGCCCGCAGGACTCGGCGAGCCTTGGTTTGACAGCGTGGAGAGCCTGCTTTCGCACGCCTTATTCAGCATCGGCGGCATCAAGGGCGTTTCCTTTGGAGACGGCTTTGCTCTTGCCTCCCTCCGCGGAAGCGAGGCGAATGACGCCTTTGCCATCAAGGACGGCCGCGTTGTGACCGAAACCAACAAAAACGGCGGCGTGAACGGCGGCATCACCAACGGTATGCCCCTTCTCTTCTCCTGTGCCGTCAAGCCGACTCCCTCGATTGCCAAGACGCAAAAAACGGTGGATTTCTTAAAAATGAAGGAGACGGATATTTCCGTCAAGGGTCGGCACGACCCTGCCATTATCCGCCGCGTTTGTCCCGTGATTGACAGCGTAACGGCCCTGGTGATTTGCGACCTTTTGGCCGCGCGCTACGGTACGGACGTTTTGACGAAAGGACTTCCGTTATGACCTACGGACTGATAGGAGAGCATTTATCCCATAGCTACTCCTGCGAAATCCATAAAAAAATAGGTGACTACGCATACGAGCTTTGCGAAATCCCAAAAGACGCGCTTGATGCGTTTATGCAAAAGCGGGATTTTCGCGCCATAAACGTGACCATTCCCTACAAAAAGGACGTTATTCCCTATCTTAACGAGATAGATGAGGCGGCGCGCGCCATTGGCGCGGTAAACACCGTTGTCAACAAGGACGGGCGCCTTTACGGCTACAACACCGATTTTTACGGACTTTCGCGCTTGCTTGCCTTTGCGGGCATTTCCTTAAAGGACAAGAAGGTTTTGATTCTCGGCACGGGCGGCACCTCGGCGACTGCTCTTGCGGTTGCAAGGGCCGAGGGCGCCAAGGAGGTGCTTCTCGTTTCAAGAGAAAAACGCGAAAACACGGTAGACTACAGCGAGGCGACCGCACTTCACACAAACGCCGAGGTTATCATCAACACAACCCCTGTTGGTATGTTTCCCTCGCCTGACGCCTCACCCATTGATATTTCCGCTTTTCCAAGGCTTGAAGGGGTGGCCGATGCGATTTATCACCCCTTGCGTACGGCGCTGATTCAGGCGGCAGAAGCGCGCGGCATAAAAGCCGCGGGAGGTCTTTTTATGCTGGTGGCGCAGGCAATTTACGCCGCAGGGCATTTCTTTTCAAGCGCTCCGACAACCGCGCACATTGACGAAATTTACAAGGCCGTCTTATCCGAGAAGGAAAACGCCGTTTTAATCGGTATGCCCTCCTCGGGAAAAAGCACGGTTGGCAAGGCGGCCGCCCACTTGCTCGGCAGACCGTTTATCGATGCCGACGAGGTGCTGACAAAACGGCTTGGCATTCCTATTCCCACATACATTCGCACTTACGGCGAAGCGGCCTTTCGTGACGAGGAAGCGGCGGTTATCCGCGCGCTTTCGGCGCAGACAGGCGTTGTGATTGCGACAGGAGGCGGCGCCGTTTTAAGAAATGAAAACGTGCGGCTTTTGAAGCAAAACGGTCGGCTTTTCTTCCTTGACCGCTCGCTTGACAAGCTGACACCCACGAGCGACCGCCCGCTTTCCTCCGACAAGGAGAAGCTCAACGCGCTTTACGAAAAACGGCTTCCTCTTTACGAAGAAGCGGCAGACGTTATCCTTGACGGCGACCGCGATATTTCCGCGCTTGCCGAAGAAATTAAACGGGAGCTATAAAATGAAGCTTTTGATTTTAAATGGACCCAATTTGAATTTTTTGGGCATTCGCGAGCCCGAGATATATGGAACAGAGACCTACGAGGATTTGGTTTCCTTAATAGAGGCGCACGCCCAAAAGCGCGGCGTTTCGGTTTCCTTTTACCAATCCAATCACGAGGGTGATTTGGTTGATGCCATCCAAAAGGCCTATTTTGACAAGATGGACGGTATCGTTTTCAACCCCGGGGCCTACACCCACACGAGCATTGCCATTGCAGATGCGGTCAAGGCGGTCGGCATTCCGACAGTAGAGGTGCATATCTCCAACGTCAAGGAGCGCGAGCCATTCCGCCAAATCAGCTATATCGGCCTCGTTGCCGCGGCCTCCGTTATCGGAGAGGGCTTGCAGGGTTACCTGCACGCGATGGATATTCTCATCGAAAAGACTTAACCAATTTCTTGACGAAGAAAGGAACCGTCCTCACCATGACTGTAACCATTAAGCCTGGAAGGGCAAAAGGTGCCGTTGCCGCGCCGCCCTCCAAGAGCTACGCGCACCGCTACCTGCTTGCCGCTTCCCTCTCGAAAGAGGGCGGCATCGTGCATGGGGTTTCGGGAAGCGAGGATATGGAGGCAACGCTTGCCTGTGCGGCAAGCCTTGGCGCCTGCTTTGAACGCGAGGGCGACACCGTTCGTTTTTTGGGAACGGAGGGCCAAAAAAGCGATATTTTTCCCTGCCGCGAAAGCGGAAGCACCCTGCGCTTTTTCATTCCGATTGCACTTGCCCGAATGCCAAGAGTCACCTTTACGGGAAGCGAGCGCTTGCTTTCGCGCGGCATCTCGGTTTACGAGGAGCTTTTTGCCGAAAAGGGCATTTCCGTTCAAAAAACGAAGGAGGCCATCACCCTATCGGGTACTCTTTCGCCCGGTGAATATCGGGTACGGGGCGACGTTTCCAGTCAGTTTATCACGGGGCTTTTGTACGCCCTTCCCTTGCTTGACGGCGACAGCACCCTTTCCGTTTCCGCACCCGTTGAGAGCCGCTCCTACATTGACATCACGCTTGACGCCTTGCGCGCGTTTGGGATTGTGATAACGGAGGTTTCCCCTAACGTCTTTGCCATTCGCGGCAGACAAAGCTTTTGCTTTTGCGAGGCCTTCACCGAGGGAGACTGGTCAAACGCCGCGTTTCTTCTCGCCCTTAATCAGCTGGGCGGCGAGGTTAGCGTTTCGGGACTCAAAGCAGAGAGCCGACAGGGCGACCGCGTTTGTCTTGCACTTTTTGAGGCCTTGAAGAAAGAAAATCCCTTGATAGACCTTTCCGACTGCCCCGACCTTGCCCCCGTGCTTTTTGCTCTGGCGGCCGAGATGGGCGGCGCCCGCTTTGTTGGAACGAAGCGCTTGAAAATCAAGGAAAGCGACCGCGCCGACGCGATGTGTCGGGAGCTGGCGAAGCTCGGCGCAGTCTCCGAGATAACGGAAAACGCCGTTTTGGTGCTTCCCTCTGTGCTACACGCGCCGAGCGAGACGCTTGACGGCCACAACGATCACCGTATTGTGATGGCACTTGCCGTTCTTCTGACAAGGCTCGGCGGTGTCATTGAGGGGGCGAATGCGGTTAGCAAGAGCTTTCCCGACTTTTTTACGGTTTTACGCGATTGTGGAATTGAGGTTTCTTGCGATGCTGGATAAACAAACGAAAATTCTTATTGTCGGCCTTGGGCTTTTGGGCGGGAGCTACGCCAAGGGGCTATCCGAAGCAGGCTTTACCGTTGGGGGCCTTGATATATCGGAAAGTGCCGTTGCCTACGCACTTGAAAAGGGCTATATTGCGGAAGGGCGCGCTTCGCTTGACGGCGATTTTATCGGCCGATACGATCTTGTTGTATTTGCGCTTTATCCCTCGGCCTTTCTGCGCTGGATAAAGGAAAACCAAGGTCTTTTAAAAAGGGGCGCGCTGTTAACCGACGTTCTTGGTGTCAAGGGGGCCGTGGTTGCCGAGGCGCAGAGCCTTTTGCGAGAGGATTTGGAATACGTTGCCGCGCATCCGATGGCGGGGCGGGAATCCTCGGGCATCGAAAACGCCAACACCGAGATGTTTAAAAAGGCAAATTACATCGTTACGCCCACCGAAAAGAACACCGAAGAAGCCATTGAGACCTGCAAGGCGATAGGAAGCCTGCTTGGTTTTTCGACCATTTCGACGCTATCTCCCGAAGCACACGATGAGATGATAGGCTTTCTTTCCCAGCTGACGCACTGCATTGCCGTTTCGCTGATGAACTCGAAGGACGCCGCGCATTTGGCGCGGTATACGGGAGACTCCTTCCGCGATTTGACGCGCATTGCCAAAATCAACGACGAGATGTGGAGCGAGCTTTTCCTTCTGAACAAGGACGCTCTGCTTGCACAGATGGATCTCTTTTCCAAGCAATTTTCAAAAATGCGAGAGGCGATTGCCAAGGGTGAAAGAGACACTCTGCGCGATATGATGCGCCTTTCCACCCAACGCCGCATTTTCTTCGATAATAATTGACAACAACAAACCGAAAGGATGATAACAATATGTTAAATATGAGCTTCAAGCGCCAGCTTCCCTCTGTGGAGGAGATTATGGCAATGTACCCCATTTCCGAGGAGATGAAAAAGAAAAAGATAGCACGCGACCGCGAAATAGAGGACATTTTTACAGGAAAAAGTGATAAGCTGATTCTCGTTATCGGCCCCTGCTCTGCTGACCGAGAGGATTCCGTTTTGGAATACATCTCCCGCTTGCGCGAGGTGGAGGAGAAGGTAAAGGATAAGATTCTGATTATTCCCCGCATTTACACCAACAAGCCGCGCACCACGGGCGACGGCTACAAGGGAATGCTTCATCAGCCCGACCCCAACAGCTCTCCCAATATGCTTAAAGGCGTCATTTCCATCAGAAAGCTGCACGTCAAGGCCATTGAAAAGACAGGCTTCTTCTGTGCAGACGAGATGCTTTACCCCGAGAACCACAGATACCTTGGCGATGTGCTTGCCTACGTTGCCGTAGGTGCGCGCTCGGTGGAAAACCAGCTGCATCGCTTAACGGCAAGTGGCCTTGGCATTCCCGTTGGTATGAAAAACCCCACAAGCGGCGACCTTTCGGTTATGATGAACTCCATCACCGCCGCACAGCACCCCCACACCTTCGTATATTCCGGCTGGGAGGTGGAAAGCAAGGGCAACCCGTTGGCACACGCGATTTTGCGCGGCTACGTAGACAGACTCGGCAACACCTACGCCAACTATCACTACGAGGATATGCAGCGCGTGGTGGAGCTTTATGAAAAGAGTGCGCTTGCCAACCCTGCCGTTATCGTGGATACCAACCACGCCAATTCGGGCAAAAAATGGAGCGAGCAGCCGAGAATTGCCAAGGAAATTCTGCATAGCACGCGCCATTCCGATCAAATCAAGCGTATGGTGAAGGGCTTAATGATTGAGTCCTATCTGGAGGACGGCGCGCAAAAGTCTGACGGCTGTGAATACGGGAAATCCATCACCGACCCCTGTCTTGGCTGGGAGAAAACCGAAAGACTCATTCTGGATTTGGCAGATCTGCGCTGAACGAGGGTTACCCCTCTCTTTCCGCCAAAGCACAAAAAACGGAGAATTTTTCCCTTCTCCGTTTTTTCTTTTCTAAAATTCACAGGTTGTTCACGATGGGGTGTTATAATATCCACGCTTTAATATGAAAACAAATCGGAGGGCATATGCTGAACACCGTTCTTTTTGACCTTGACGGCTCCCTACTTCCTATGAATCAGGCGGAATTTACCAAGGCCTACGTTTCGCGCCTGGCAATGCGCCTTGCTTCGCGCGGCTATGACCCCAAGCGCGTTGCCGAAGCCCTTTGGCTTGGCGTTGGGGCGATGGTGAAAAGCACGGGCGAATTAACCAACGAGGAAACCTTCTGGCGCGTTTTTGAAAACGCGCTTGGCGCAGGGATTCGAGGCGAGACGGCCTTGTTTGAGGATTTTTATAAGGGCGAATTTCAGCAGATTGCTTCCGTGACCTTCCCTTCCCCTCTCGTTCCCTCTTTGATTGCCGCTTTGAAGGAAAGGGGGCTTCGCTTGGTTCTGGCAACCAATCCCTTCTTCCCCAAAATTGCCACTGACTCCCGTATTCGTTGGGCCGGGCTGTCACCCGAGGATTTTGCCCACGTCACCTATTACGAGAACAGCCATTTTTGCAAGCCGAATCCCTTGTATTATCGGGAGATTGCCAATACCCTTTCTCTTTTGCCCGAAAATTGCCTGATGGTCGGCAACGACGTTGAGGAGGATATGATGGCACGGGAGCTTGGCTTTGACGTTTTCCTTTTAACCGACTGCCTGCTCAATCCCAAGGAAAAGGATATTTCCGCTTACCCGAACGGCAATTTTGGCGCGCTTTTATCGCATATTGAAAAGCTTTTATAAAATTCGGCTACCGTAAAATGCGCGCTCTGAATGAAACGCCCTACTTACGCAATACACTACAAGGAATCGTACACCCTTATCCGTAAGGGTGCTGACACCTTTACGGACATAAAGGAGAAAAGAATGAAAAACGGAAAGAAAACCCTGCTTCTCGGTGCAGGTCTCGGACTGGCGGCAGCCGCCGTTGTTGCCCTGCAAAACACGCTGACTGATATTATGACCAATCTCGCCTTAGAGCGCAAGCTTGCCTTTAAATTGACGATGGGCAAACGGAGCGTCAGCGGCTCAAACGCGCATTTTAAAAAGCTTGAAGAGGTTAAGGAGCTGACCGAAAGGTTAAAGGAAACGGCCAAAGAGACCGTTTGCATCACGGCAGAGGACGGTGTTTCGCTCGTTGGGCATTACTACGAGGCCAAGAACCCCAAGCGCATTATTATCGCCATGCACGGCTGGCGCTCTGCTTGGAACCGCGATTTCTGCGGTATTGCGGATTTCTGGCACAAAAACGGCTCCTCCGTGCTGTACGCGGAGCAGCGCGGCCAGAATGAAAGCGGCGGTGAATATATGGGCTTTGGCCCCATTGAACGCTTTGATTGCTTCCGCTGGGTGAAGTTTATCGAGGAAAAAACGGGCGGCACGCTTCCCATTTATTTGGCGGGCATTTCCATGGGCGCCTCTACCGTTCTGATGACGGCAGATTTTCCCTTTCCTCCCTCCGTTAAGGGTATTATGGCCGACTGCGGCTACACCTCGCCCAAGGCCATCTGGAAGCACGTTGCTCAGGATAATCTGCACGTGCCGTACGGCTTCGTTTCGGCCAAAATCGACAAGGCCTATCGCAAAATCACCAGCGCCGAGTCCTGCTATTCCTGCGAGGATGCCTTGCGCGAGGCAACCGTTCCCGTTTTATTCATTCACGGAACGGCAGACAAGTTCGTGCCTGTGGAGATGACCTATCAAAACTACCTTGCCTGCGCTTCTCCCAAGGAGCTTCTTATCGTTCCCGGGGCCGAGCACGGACTCAGCTATTGGGTGGAGCAGGAAAAATACGAGGCCACCGTCAAGGCCTTTTGGAAGAAATACGACGGAAAAGCCGCAAGGGCGGCAGAGAACGTGCAATAACGGAATATACAAAAGCGAAAAGGTTTCTCCTTTTCGCTTTTTGATTGGAGAAAAAGCATTTTTCTTAGTTAATGCCTCTAACCAACCGTTGACAAATGCGTTTGCATTGTGCTATAATGAGTTAATATTATGAGCAGGGACTTCCCCTGAGAAAGAAGAATCGCATGGAACAGCTTTTAGATAGAAAAAGATTAGAAGAGCTTTTAGCGAAAATCAAGAGCGTTAAGGCGGTCTTGATTGGCGATATGTGCCTTGACGTATATTGGTTTGCCGATATGACGCAAAGCGTTTTGTCCCGCGAGACCCCCCACTTTCCTCTTCCTGTTATAGAGGAGCGTATGTCGGCAGGTGCGGGCGGAAACGCTGCGGTAAATATGTCCGTTCTTTGCGATAATTTTACCCCCGTTGGTATTGTGGGACGGGATTGGAGAGGCGTTTGCCTTTTGGACGTTTTGAAAAAGCAAGGCATTCCCACCGACTATCTCGTTGAGGTGGAGAACCGTGTGACCAACGCCTACTGCAAGCCTATGCGCCGCGGCTATTCTGCCGAGGTGATGGAGGATCCCCGTCTTGATTTTGAAAGCTTTTCTCCCATTTCCGAGGAAACGGAGGCAGCTTTGCTTGAAAAGCTGGACGAAGCGACAAGAGATGCGGATTTGCTTTGCGTCAGCGACCAATTTGCCTCGGGCTGTATCACGCCGAGGATTCGCGAGCATATCAACGAGCTGGCGAAGAACGGCCTTTTGACCGTGGTTGACAGCCGTTCCAGAATCGGCCTGTACCGCAACTGCATTTTGAAGCCCAATGAAATCGAATGCGCCAGAGCCCTCGGCCTTGCAGACGATACGTTGAGCCGCGAAAAAGCAGACGAGGCGGCCATTCGCAAAGCCGCTGTGGCCCTCAGTGAGAAAACAGACTCCTCCATTTGCCTGACGCTCGGAGACCGCGGAAGCATCGTTTACCGAGGCGGCACCTTTACCCCCATTTCTGCCATTAAGCTTTCGCCTCCCTTTGACATCGTTGGCGCAGGCGACTGCTTCCTCTCCGCCTTCTCTCTGGCCCTGGCCGCAGGTGCCGAAACGGCCGAGGCAGGAAAAATCGGCTCCTTGGCCTCCGGCGTGTGCGTGAAAAAGCTTCACACCACAGGCTCGGCCTCTCGCGAAGAAATACTGGCGCTTTTCGACAAGGACGCCAACTAAACAAAAATAATCTCGTACACCGAAAAGGAAGGATTTTGTTATGAAAGAAAGAGGAACCTTTGTTGGCGAGGGAAGAAGCCAATATCTTGAGATAGCAGAGGTAAAAACCTACGATGCATCTATTCGTCGCAACCTGGTAACGATTGAAAATCTGATGATTCCCAACGTTACGCCCCACGAAAATTTTGAGCATCCCGATTTTGACGTTCTGGTTTCCAAAATCTACGAGGCCAGAAAAAACGGCAAGCCTGTTATTTGGTCTATGGGCGCTCACGTTATCAAAAACCGCCTTTCCAACTACCTTATCGAGCTGATTAAGGAGGGCGTTATTACCCACATCTCCTCCAACGGCGCAGGTAGCATTCACGATTTTGAGCTTGCCTATCTGGGCGGCACCAGCGAGGACGTTCCTACCGCTATTGAGGACGGCTCCTTCGGTATGTGGGAGCAGACGGGTGCTTGGATGAACGAGGCCCTGCAAGCAGGCGCCAAGGAAAATCTTGGCTACGGCGAAGCGCTGGGCAAGTACATTGCGGAAAATTCCGACCGCTTCCCCAACCGCGAAAACTGCGTTCTGTATCAGGCTTACGTGCATAACGTTCCCGCCACCTATCATATCGCGCTCGGCACCGACATTATCCATCAGCATCCTTCCTGCGATATGGCGGCCATCGGCCGTTGCTCCGGCATTGATTTCAAGAAGATGTGCGCGTCTGTTGCCAAGCTTGACGGCGGCGTGTTCTTGAACTTCGGCTCTGCCGTTATCGGTGCGGAGGTCTTTTTGAAGGCGCTTTCCGTGGCGAGAAACCTGGGCTACGAGACCTTCCATATCACCACCGCCAACTTTGACCTTATCGACCTTGGCGACTATCGCAGCAAGATTGGTTACAGTGACCCCAATTACTACTACCGCCCCAGAAAGAACATCGTCAACCGCCCCACAAGCCGCGGCGGCTTTGGCTGGCATTTCTGCGGCGATCATCAGGTCACCATTCCCACGCTTTATGACAAGCTGATGAAGCTGAAGGCTGAAAATCAATAAAAAAACGAGAAAAATCCCCTCGCTTGATAATCAAGCGAGGGGATTTCCTTTTATACCATTTCCTCGGGCTTAAAGGCGGCATCAAACTCGGCCTCGGTTAAGTATCCGAGCGCAAGGCAGGCCTCCTTCAAGGAAATATTTTCCCTATATGCCTTTTTGGCAACACGGGCGGCGTTTTCATAGCCTATATAGGGGTTAAGACAGGTCACGAGCATCAGGGAACGATGGAGATTTTCCTGCATTTTTTCCTTGTTTGCCGTAATGCCCGACACGCAACGCAGGCGGAAGGAACGAATACCGTCTGCCAAGAGGCGCACGGACTGCAAGAAATTGTAGGCCAGAACGGGCATAAAGACGTTCAGCTCAAAATTGCCCTGTGAGGCGGCGAAGCCAATGGCGGCATCGTTTCCCATCACCTCGACAGCTATCATCGTGATAGCCTCGCACTGCGTGGGATTGACCTTTCCCGGCATAATGGAGGAGCCGGGCTCGTTTTCGGGAATGAAAATTTCACCGAGGCCCAAGCGAGGCCCTGATGCCAAAAGACGAATATCGTTGGCAATTTTCATCAAATCGGCGGCAAGTGCCTTGATGGCACCGTGCGCCGCAACGAGCTCACATTTGCTCGTCAAGGCGTGAAACTTGTTCTGTGCCGTATAGAAGGGGGCGTCCGTCAGGACAGCGATTTCTGCGGCAACCGCCTCGGCAAAGCCCTTGGGCGCATTAAGGCCCGTTCCAACTGCCGTTCCGCCAAGCGCAAGAGCGGAAAGCGGCGCCAAGGAATTTTGAATCATAGCGGCATCAAGCTCCAAGGAATTGCGCCAACCGCTGATTTCCTGCGAAAAGGCAATGGGCGTTGCATCCTGCAAATGCGTTCTTCCGCTTTTGATAATCCCCTCGTTTTTCTCCTCTAACTCCCGAAGGTCTGCAATGATAGCGGCAAGCTCGGGCAAAAGGGTGTTTTTTACGGAAAGCACGGCCGCCATATGCAAGGCCGTCGGGAAGGTATCATTGGAGCTTTGAGACATATTCACATCGTCATTGGGATGCAGCAGCCCCTCCTTGCCGAGAATTTCGCTTCCGCGGCGCGCAAGCACCTCGTTAACATTCATATTGGACTGCGTGCCGCTTCCCGTTTGCCAGACAACCAAGGGAAACTGCCCGTCAAGCTTGCCGTCCTTCAGCTCGTCACAGGCGGCAACGATGGCCGACATTTTCTCCTTCGTCATCTTATCGGGACGAAGGGCGTGATTCACCGTGGCAGCAGCTCGTTTCAAAAGGCCGAAGGCGTGTATGATTTCCTTAGGCATTTTTTCTTCCCCGATGGGAAAATTCTCAAGGCTTCTTTGGGTTTGGGCGCCCCATAGACAATCTGCGGCAACTGCCACTTCTCCCATGGAATCCTTTTCTATCCGAAAGGCTTTCTTTTCCTGCTGACTCATAAAAAACACCGCCTCAAAGGAGGCTTTCCCTTTCTATATTGTTTGCCTGTCTATTTACCAAGAGGGCGTTTGCCCTCCTTCATCGCATTAACACCCCTATTGTAGCACAAGCGGCGCAAAATGGCAAGTGCTTTCGGGGGCAAATCCGACGCCCCCTGCGTTTTTTGCGCTGTTTTTCTTTCTTTTGCAAGTTGTTGTTGTTTTTCTTGCAAAAAGAGCCGTTTGGTTTCTTTTGCTTTTCGGTATAAAAAAGGACGGCAAAGAGGGGAAATGCGGTAATTTTAGTGTTAACGCCCCCTTATTTTGTCATAAAATTAACAATTTGTGCAATATGCTTGGTTTTTGTGCCTTGATTTGTGAAAAGTGCAGAAATTGTGATTTTTGCAAGTTTTGCATTGACAAATTGCAAAACATCGTTTATAATGATACCAAGAACCGCAAAAACCGTTTCTCGAAACAAAAGCGTTTCTCTTACAAAATCATCCGGAGGACTTCACTATGTACGAACAACACGAATTGCCGTTATTGCTTTTGGACAACAGCAGTATGATGAGCGTTTTAAACGAAGGCTTATTTAAGTGCCACAATCTGACCTTTGATGAGGCGAAGGTCCTGCTTGACGCATATCACGAGGATGAGATACTCCGCTGCTTCAGCGACAACGGCATTGAAACCATTATTTTTGATTATCTGGGCGTTGAGCGAAAGCAATTAAACTACAAGCGCATCAGAAATATGCGCCCCGGGCAAGATGCCATTGTTTTTAAGCTTTACATCACCCCCTCCGAGACCCAGCCGATTATTCAGGCGGATGATGGGGTTGAGGCCAAAAAGGTGCAAAACGTATACGTTTACTGCCAGTACATCACGCGCTTGGAATAA
>JAZRFK010000077.1:0-27306 GCA_045661325.1 Eubacteriales bacterium
ACTCCTTCGACTTCAGCCTTAACGCCACTGTCACCTATGTCTACAAGGGAAGAATTCATTTCGTATGGAGAGCGGTGGCGGACGGCTCCGTTTCCCTCTTCCCCACCGAAACGGTTTACGACGAAAGTCACACCGAGGGCAGAACGGAGAGCTTGAAGCGTCTTCCCCTTACCTTAGGCGATGACCACTTATTTGAAATGACAACGGGCGGCTCCGTCACGCGCTTTATCGTCGAGGGCTCCTCGCTTGCAAACGCTCTGACGAAATGAGCGTTGCGCCGAGGGCGTAACGCCAACTAAGTTTGCCCATTCGGGCAAGTGAAAGCTTCACCGTGCTTGCGTAGCACATTTCATTAAAACACCGCGTTGCATTAAAATTTCATCAAAAAAAGAGCCGATTTCGGCTCTTTTTTTCTGTATTCTGCGATGTGCAAGATTACTCCTTTTATTCCTCCGTCAGCTCGTAGCGGATGCTGTTTCTTTGACAATAGGCGGCCGCATAGGAGTCCTTGGAGCATTTGACGAGAACGTCGGGGAAATCCGCAAAGGCGTCCACCGTGATATAGATAACCGAATCGGGAATATAGAGGGTTTCTAAGCTCTCGCATTCAAAAAGGGTCTCTTTGTCAATGCGCGCGATGTCGGGCAGGTGAATCGTTTTGGCATAGCGGAAGCCATACGTGCTTTTATAATCGCCGCGGCAAAATTCCACGCGCTGTATGATGCGCGAAACGACGCGCTCTAATTCCTCATCCGTTGGGTCGGCCGCAATGGAAACGCCCGCCTCATCACCGATAAGCATCATAAGACCCGTTGGAAGCGCCACGCGGCCGCCCACGTAGACGGGAATAACCTTGCCACCCGAGGCAAGCGCCAGCTCCATCTCGTGCACGGCGTAAGCACTACTAACGAAGGCCTCGGTCAGAAGCAGCAAAACGAAGCCGTTATGCGAGGCGTCCGTTATCGCACTCTCGGCGCTTTCCGCCCAACTCTCCGTGGGCAAGCAAACGTCCTCATCCGACAAAACGAGCAAATCCTTTTCCAAGAGCTTTTGCCTGATTCTCCGATAAAGCGCAAAATCGCGGTGGGAATAGGAGACGTACACCTTCATTTGCCTTGCAATATGCTCAAGCGCGGCAAGCTGACCCTCCAAATCGCCATTCAAATCAATAGTAAAGATATTTTTGCCCGCCAGCGTTTCGATATATTCCCTCTCGGTCTGCACCCAATGGGAAGAACGGGCGCTCGGGCTGTCGGCATAAATGAACCAATCGCGCTCGTCAATTTCTCTTTTGATAAGCTCCTCTATCTCGTTTTCGTCCGAGAGGCATTTGAGATAAAACATCAAGGGCTCAAAGCCGAGCTTCTCCAAATGATTTCTGATTTTTCGCACCGCCCTCAAATCCTTGTGGGAGTGTGAAATAAAGACCCAACCGCCCTCCATAGCCTTATCCTTTCGCCGCTTTTTTCTTCATTTTATCATATGCGGCGCCTTTTTTCAACGCTTTTTAAAAAATCGTTTTTTCTTTTCAAATATGCCCGTTTCCCTTGACTCTCCCCTCCTTTCGTGCTATACTGTGCTTGTAATTCATTCCGAGCAAAGAGGTGCTTTTTGTGAAAAAGATCGGCAGAGAGGTTCATTTTCTCAAAACAGGCGTGGGCAACCCCCGAAACGGAGAGGGCTCCTTTATTCGCCTCTTGGACGGGCGCATTCTTTACGCCTATACCAAGTATTACGGCGAAAGCGGCTCGGACGAGGCCACCGCGCGCATTGACGCGATTTATTCGGCCGACGAGGGCGAAAGCTGGTCTTTAAGCACCCCTCTGCTTGAAAAGGGCGAGGGCGATTTGAACCTGATGTCCGTCAGCCTTATGCGGATGCAGAACGGCGACCTTGGCGTTTTGTACCTGCGAAAAACCGAGCGCGCAGGCAAAATCCTGTGCCTGCCGTATTTCGTGCGCTCCGCCGACGAGGGCAAAAGCTTTTCCGCCCCCATCCCCTGCTTAGATACGGACGGCTACTACATTGTCAACAACGATAGACTCATTCGTCTTTCAAGCGGCAGAATCCTTTTCCCCTTTGCCTACCACGGAGAATCGCTCACCTCGCTTCATCCCGGCGCGCTTTCCGTTTGCTATTCGGACGATGACGGGCGCTCCTTCCAAACGATGAAGATGCTCGTGCGCTCCCCCTACAATGACAAAACGCAGCTACAAGAGCCGGGGCTTTTCGCGCTTGCTGACGGCAGACTCTGGCTTTACTGCCGCACGGGCTACGGCCACCAATACCAAGCCTTCTCCATAGACGAGGGCGAAAGCTTCGGGCCGCTATCCCCTGCCTTTTACTTCACCTCGCCCGATTCACCGATGCAGGTAAAATCGGCGCACGGCTACACCCTTGCCATTTTCAACCCCACCCCGTACAGCTGCGTCAACGATGCCGTTGAGCTATGGAACAGCCCCAAGCGAACGCCCTACGTTATGGCCGTTTGCAAGGACGGCGGTCTTTCCTTCACTAACGGGGGCGAGTCCTTTGCCAACGGCGCCTTTTCCGCCTTCAAGAACTCTTGTCGCTATCTTGAAAGCGACCCCGAAAGCAGCTATTGCTACCCTGCGGTTTTGGAGGTTGAGGACGGCATTCTTCTGGCCTACTACCACAGCGAAGGGCAAAGCTATTGCTTGGGCGGCTCAAAAATCACCAAAATTTCACTTGACGAACTGTTATAAAAAAGGATTTTCTCACCATGACCGAAGCCAAAAAAGCCGCCCTTGTCGGCACAACCTGCGTTTCCACCTATATTGCCAATTACTATTTACGGCACATTTTAAGCGTTTTAACCCCCACCCTGCTTGAAACGGGGCTTTTCCCCTTGGAGCAGATTGCCACCCTTTCCTCCACCTATATGCTGCTGTACGCCTTGGGCCAGCTTGCCAACGGCTTTCTCGGCGACGTTTTCTCGCCCAAGAACATGGTGGGCATCGGGCTTTTGGTGTCGGGCGGCGCGATGATCCTCTTTCCCTTTATCGCCAATCCGATTTTGCAGGTTTTGTGCTTCGCCGTTTTCGGCTTCGGCCTTTCGATGCTGCGCGGGCCCTTGATGAAAATTATCTCCGAAAACACCAAGCCAAATCACGCGCGCTTAATTTGCGTCTTTTTCTCCTTTGCCTCCTTTGCAGGCCCTCTGATTGCCAGCCTTTTTGCCATGATTAACGGCTGGCGCTTCGCCTTTATTGCCGCAGGCGCGCTTGCCCTCTTGCTCGGCGTTGTCGCCTACCTTGTTTTCACGCTGCTTGAAAGGCGCAGCCTCATTTCCTATATGAAAACGGAGGTTAAGGGGCTTTCCTCTATTCTCGCGGTATTCAAGATTGAAAACATCTTTTTCTACATTATCGTTGCCTGCCTTGTGGAAATTGCGGCGGCCGCCATCAGCCAATGGATAACCACCTTCTTAACCGCCGCGCTCGGCTTCCCCGCCGATACGGCAAACCTGCTTTACACGGGCATCTCCACCCTGCGCTCCTTTATGCCCTTTGTGGCGCTTGCCATCTTCCGCGCCATTAAGGAACGGGATTTGCCGATGATGCGCGCCACCTTCACCGTTTCCTCGGTGGCCTTTTCCCTCTTGATTTTTTCTCCGAGCAAGTGGGTCAGCCTTGCGCTTTTGGCGCTTGCCTTGATGGCAATGTCCTGCACCTCGGCTCTGCTTTGGAGCATTTATATTCCCTCGCTTGGCAAAACAGGGCGCGTTTCCAGCGTCAACGGCACCATCGACTGCATCGGCTATGCGGCGGCCGCCTCTGCCAACCTGCTTTTTGCCAGCGTAATGAAGGGCGCCGATTGGAACACGGTCTATATCCTTTGGGCCTCCATCGGCATTATCGGCCTTATCGCAACCTTCCTTCGCAAAAAACCGAAGGCCGAAGCATAAAGCTTCGCGCCTATTGCAAAGAATTTTAACCAAGCCTATCACCAAATTCGCTCCTTAAAGCGAAATCACCAACAGAAAGGACAGATTAACCGTATGAAAATCGCGCTCATCGCACACGACAAAAAGAAGGATGAAATCATCGAGCTTGCCAAAAGATACAAGGAGGTGCTTGCCCGTTACGAGCTGTACGCCACGGGCACCACGGGTACCTTGATTATGGGCGAAACCGCCCTTCCCATTCACAGAATGAAAAGCGGCCCTCTCGGCGGCGACCAGCAGATAGGTGCTATGCTCGCAAACGGCGAGCTGGGGCTTATCATCTTCTTGCGCGACCCCTTGACCGCCCAGCCTCACGAGCCTGACGTTTCGGCCCTACTGCGCCTTTGTGACGTGCAGAAAATTCCCCTTGCCACCAACGCCAGCAGCGCCATCATTATGTTAGAGGCGCTCAAAAACGGCACCTTTCCCACCAAATAAAGCCTTGGCGCAAAATGCAAACATTTGTTGACAAAAAAGCGAAATAGGCATCCAAAAAAGGAGCTGTGCTATGTCTCTTTCCGATATGGAATTTAAGCGGAAATTTTCCCTTCCGCTATATAAGAACTTAAAGCTCTTGCTGGCAGAGATGCACTTTGCCAAGGATTTCGTCTGCGGTAAGCACGGCGACCTTTACCCCCTGCTTGACAAGAGCGAGGATTGCATAGAGGGAGTCGCCAACGGCGCCTACTACACCCGACAGGGCTTCGCTTCGCGGCTTATGGGGCAGTTTTTTCCCTACGCCACGTACGAGCTTTGCGCCCGTCTTACCGAGGGGGCGGTTGGCTTTGCCTTTTCCCTGCCCACAGGGGCGGCGCACATAACCGTTCAAAGTGACGGCGCCCTTCTTTATGCCTGCGGCGCCCACAGCGAAAGGCGGCCCTTCCCCCTTCTTCCCGATGCCGTGCTGACGCTCATTGTCAGCTGCCGCCCGGGCGCCTTTGACGTCTACAAAAAAGACGAAAACGGCATAGCCCTTCTTTATACCTTTAAGGACGCGGCCTTTGCCGCCTCTCATCAATACACCGCCTTTACCCAAAGCACCGTTGCCCTTACTCTTTCGGGCAACGTCACCATCACGGCGGCATCCGCCTACGTTGACAACGGCATCGCCGTTGCCGATATGCGCCCTATTCGCTACGAAAACGGCGAGGTGATGGTGTCCGAGGGAAAAATATACTTTACCGTCTCCCTGCGTATGCAAGAGGAGGCCTTTCAGGGCATTTTGTCCTGGATTCCCGGCACCGCCGAGCTTGCCCTTTCAGGCGCCCTCTTTTACGATGCGGGCGATGGGCTTTGGGCCAACGACGTGGCCGCCTCTCTTCTCTACCATAGAGAAGAAAAAAGGTGGCTTCTTTGGGTTTGCTCCTTTGCCCACGGGCATATTCTCGGTCACGCCGCCTTTGAGGGTGACCCGCGCTTTGGCGTCAACGCGATTGACCTTTCCCTGATGGAAAAGGCGAAGGACGGCGCGCCCACTACCGCCTTTTTGGGCTTTGAGGGAGACGAGGACCCCGATTTCTTTTATGACGAGAAAGAGGGCCGCTGGCTCTTTGCCGTTTGCCGTCTTGATGAGGAAAGCAACCAATACCGCTATTTCTTCTTTGCATCAGATTCCCCCTTTGAGAACTATCGCTTTCTCGGCAAGGGGGCCGTGGGTGCTGAAACGGGCGGCTCCTTCGTCAAGCAAAACGGCGAAATCCATTTTATCTGCGGCAACGGCTACGATAAGCGCGCAGAGTATCGCATATACGGCAAGGAGGGCTTCGCCCTTGCCAAATTCGATTACGATGACGGCGGCTTTCGCGGCTGGGGCACGGTTATTCCCGTCAAGATGGGAAGCCGAGAGCGACTCTTCTGGCTGACCTTTGACCGCCAAAACGGAAGCAGCTACAACTGGAGCTACGGCAACCTCTACTGCTTTGAAGCGCCCTGATTTTTCATTTTTGCCACGCACAAAGGAGACTGCTATGCAAACAAGAATCACCAATTACGAGCAATTTTATTGGGACTTGCAGAGGCACGGCATTGCCTACGCCGCCGAGCACACCCTCTCTCTCGGCTTTGATTCGGTGGAGTTTCTGGGCGTTCCCCCCTCTCCCGTCTTTGATCCCAACGAGGCGGCCCGCGTTCTTTCGGAAAGCGCGCTTCCCGTTACCTGCTTCTCGGTGGGCATCACGCTCTACGCCGCAACCGAAAGCGAGAGACGGAAGGCGGAAGCCTGCCTTCTCCGCTATGCCGATGCGGCGGCCACGGTTGGCTCGCCCTACTTCCATCACACCCTCTTGGCCGCCCTTGCCCCCTGGGAAAACGCCCCCGCCTTTCAAGAGGTTCTGCCTTTGGTAGCCGACTCGGCGGAGCGGATAGCCCGTTACTGCGAGGATCTTGGCATGGTTTGCCTCTACGAGCCCCAGGGAATTTACTTCAACGGAGAGGGCGTTTCCCTCTTTTTTGAGGAAATGCAAAAGCGCTGTGGCAACGTCGGCATTTGCGGCGACGTTGGCAACCCCTATTTTGTGGACGCTGACCCTGCGGCCATTTTCCACCGTCACGCAAAAGATATTCGGCACGTTCACTTAAAGGATTACGCCGTACAAGCTACGCCCTTTGAGAAGGGCACAAGCTACAAGACCCTCGGCGGCCGCTTTTTACAGGACACCGTTCTTGGCGAGGGCGACATTGACCTTTCTCTTTGCCTTGAACCGCTGCGCCGAGCAGGCTACACGGGCGCCTTTTCGATTGAGCATTCGGGCAGCGATGAAGCTATCAAGCGCGACATGGCAACCGCCCGCCGCCTCCTTACCGCCTTTGATGAAGCTTGATTCAAGAAAACGCTGTGGTGTACCTTCCATAAAGCAGGCATTGACCTGCCGAGAAAAACAAAAGGAGTACGAACAAATTTGTTCGTACTCCTTTTCGCACGGGTGGCCCTATTGATATATGAATGAAAGAGCGCTGCTTCTTTCATGCCTGCAAGGGCAATTCACGGCGGCGCGCCCCAAGGGTGCGACATTACGCGTTCAAAAGCGCGATAATTCTTTCAAGGTCACAAGAGCGGATTTGCTCTATACCGCGAGGCAAGGCGATCGTCTCGTCCGACAAAACGACCTCTGCCTCCTCCGGCGTGTCCACCACCTCGGTGGCCAGCATCGAGAAGAACTGATAGAGGTTGACGGTCTCGGCGCGGTGCATATAGCGCAAAATGTCAAGCTCGCCCGAAAGCGCGGCGACGATGCCGCCAAAGGCCTTGCCCTTGTTGAGCCAGACGATTCGCCGCTCCTTCAAATCCAAGGCCAAGAGATACGCGGAGGTGGAGGGGCAGTTTACAACGAAGGAGGCCTCCACCGTCTTGGGCTCAAAGACCTCGCCCGTGTCTAAAACGTCCCGCTGCATAAAGCCCGCGCGACAGACGCACTCGTCAAAATTGGTGGCGCTGTATACGTTATCGTAGAAAATGACGTAGTCCGCCTTGGGAAATTTCTTGCGGAAGGCGGCAATATCAATATCGAAATACTCCGAGCCGCCCTCATAGCCGCTGGTCTGGTCACCCGAGAAGACGATGGCCTCGGAAAAATTGTCATACATCGTGCGCCAGGAAAATTCCAACATTTCACCCGTTTTGGCGTAAGCCAAGGCGCTCAGGTCAATGTCGTTGACCTTTTCCCAATAGGTAAAGACGCGGAGCTTCTTTTCCTTTCCAAGAGGCAGATAGCTTCCCGCGGGCAACACGCCCACGCCTCCCATCGAGGTGGTTTCCTCCAAGGGCAAGGCAATTCGCTTCATGCCCTCGTCTATATACACCCTGCCGAGCTTGCCCTTATAGTAAGCGCGGAGCCTTGCCTCCAGCGCGGGATACAGTATTTCGGCGCGCTCCTCGGTCAGAACGGTTTTGCGGCGAAGGGCCTCCTTGGGCGTTTCGGTATGAACGATACGAAGCCCGTCATGATGGAAGGCGAAGGAGCGGGGCAGCTTGGAGCCCACGGCCTCCTTGGTTTTCAAAAGCAGCTGCCAGAACACCATCGGGGAGGCGCCCTCAATCATCGCCAAAATGGCGGTGGCCTCTTCGGTGGTGGCGCGGCTGAGCAAATACACCATGTGGCGCATGAGGGCCGAGGGGCCTTTCTCACGGCGCAAAAGCTTGGCGGCACCAAGGGTATCTCCTTTGGCCAGCAGGCCCTCGAAGCCGCTGTACGCCGAAAGATTGTCCTTGCCCCGCATCGCGACGAGGAAGGCCTCCGCCGCCTCGCACTTGGGCTTGTAATGGATATGGTGCAAAATGCCCGCGATGGTTGCCTTTTTCTCGTAGCAGTCCTTGGTGTTAACCCGACCCTTGCGGAACAGATAGTCAAGCAGGCGACAAAGCAGCTTTTTATCCCGCGTTTTTAAGGAAAGCTCGTTGATTTTCTGCCCGCGATAGCGGCGGCGAAGCAGCGCTTCCGTGACCTTCACCAAATCCGAGGTCCAAAGCCCCTTGGCGTAGGTCGGGATTTTTCCCGTATCCACCAAGAGCATCACGGCGGTTTGCTTGCAGGGGATTTTGTCCGCCCGCACGCCGTAGGTGCAAATGGCCTCCAAGAGAACATTATACTGATAGGCGGGCAAAGGGCGCGTTCCCTTTAAAAGATCAAGGGCGCTCGCCTTGATTTTCTCTTCGGCCTCTTCCTCGGTGATAACGGCAAAATACCGCAGAGGAGCGCTTTCCGAAAAGGCGTCTCGCAAAACGGGTTCCTCAAAAACGGAGCGCCCCGCCTCACCGAAATTGCCAAGGCCATAGGTGCGGAAATAGTGGATCAGCTGGTCAAGCAGATACTCGTTCCGCGTCAAATAGGAAAGGGACTTGGGAAAGCCCTGATAAAAAGGCTCGGGTATGTTCTCGCCCAAAAGGCGCGAGGCACGCCGCACGAAAGAAAGAGAGGCCCACTCTCCGCCCTTATACAGCACGATATTAAATTTTTTTGCCAGGGTCAGCGTCACCGCAACGGTGTCTTCCCCCTCCTCAGCCCTTCTCTTGACGAAAAAGCCCTTGGAAAACAAATAATCCTGAAAGATGTCTTTCATTGCGTTTTTCACTTCCTTTGGGGTAAAAAGGGCAAGCCCAAGGACTTGCCCTTTTTAAATTTGCGCGAGGAAGAAATCATCGGATTACAAGGGCCGCTGCTCTTCCAGCCTGAGCTACCTGCGTTTGCCAAACCGAAGTGAGACAAACGAGAGAGGGACTTGAACCCCCGACCTGCGGCTTATCATTTTGTTAGAAGTAAACCCGATTAGCATTCCCTATCGGTAAGGGGTTGCCCTGCCGATATCCACTACCGTCGCAGTGGCGCGCGGGCGCCCGAGGGCGCCTGTATTTATTATAACAGATTTTTTCCTTTTTGCAAGGCTTTTTTTATTTTTCGCACAAACGGTTGAAAAACGAAAGAAAATCCTTTATAATACAAATAGAATAATTCGCTCGGGAGGGCAAGAATATGAAAAGCGAAAAAGTTATCTTTGAAAGACGCTGGCTGATGTGCGATTTTGCGCGCCAACGCACCTTTGTGCGCGAGGAGATGAGCCTTTGGCTTGACGCGCTGCAACGCCTTGGCTACAACGGCCTTGGCATCTACCTGGAGGGCGCCTTTGCCTTCCGTTACGCCAAGGGGGTTGTGCGCCAAGGGGCGATGACCGCCGAGGACGCCAAATGGGTGGTAGAGGAAGGAAAGCGGCGCGGCATTTTCGTTTTTCCCATGACCAACGTGGTTTGCCATATGGAGCATTTCTTCTGGCAGGAGCGGTACCGTTCTCTCAAAATGGGCGATATGGACAACCAGATGAACTTCTTGGACCCTGCCGCCAAGTCCTTTGCCTTGGATATTCTTCACGACTTGGCCGATGCCTTTGGAACGGGCCTTGTGCATATCGGTGGTGACGAGGCCACCTTGACCGAGGAGCAAAAAATGCCCTACGCCGCCTTTTTGGCGGACGTCTGCAAGACCCTGCTCGACGAGGGCTTGGAGGTTGCCGTTTGGGACGATATGCTCTGGATGGATTTGCCTATGGTGGCGCTCTTTGACCGCCGCGTGATGATTTTCGACTGGAACTATTACGGGCATCGCCCCGAAAGCCCCCGTTACTTCAAAAACGAGGGCTTTGACAAGGTTGTTGTCTGCCCGTGCGACAACGCTTGGGAGGGTATTATCCATTACCAGCGCCTCTCGGGCTACTTAAAGGCACGCAAGGATATTCCCGTTAAGCCCGACGAGGTGGAGGCCTTCTTTGACGACGCCAAAAACGAGGGCGTATATAACGGAATGCTGACCAACTGGGAAAACGCCTTCGGGCGCAATATGTGGGCGGTTTGGACGGCCATCGCGCGCGGCGGCCTCTTTATGAACGGAGAAATCGCCTCGGGCGAGGAGGCAGACGAGAAAATCGAGCTTGCCCTTTTCGGACGGATAACCCCCTATTCCGCCCTGACGCATCTTTTCCAGGACGAGATTCAGCGAAAGGATTTGGACTTCGACTGGTTTATGAATATGCGAAGCGCCCTCTTCGAGCTGCACAATTTAGAGCCCTTGCTTCTCAAGGCGATGCAGAAAAACCCCGCCTTCCCCGAGGAATACGATGCCGTTTTGCAAAAGGCCGAGGCGCTTTTGGCAAGCTGGATTCCCGAGAGCCCCTTTGAAGAAAAATGCCGCTTGGGCATGAAGGGCGTTACCGAGATTGTCCGCACGGGCAACACGCTTATCAAGGCAGGGCGCACCTATTCCCTTTACAAAAAGGCCGCCGTGCTGCAATTTTCCTCTCCCGAGCAGGCCAAGGCGCTTCTTGGCGAGGTGATTGCCGCCTTCCATGGTGCGATAGACGCGATGGACGCGCTCTCTGCCGTCTTTGCCGAGGCCATTGCGGGCACAGGACACACCAAGGCGGATTTTGACCGCATAGCAGACATCCGCGCCGCACTTGCACTGCTGGTAAAGGAGCTGTCTCTTGCCCTCTCGCTGATAGACGAGGTGCCTCTTCCCCTCTTTGAGCGGTTTATTCGCCGCGCTACCAAGGGTACCCCCATTATTCGTTAATCGCCGCCTTCTCCCCAAGGAAAAGCCCCTTGACAACGCCGAGCGAGAGTGATATACTTATATATTGGTAAAGTTCTTTTCTTATTTTATATAATTCGTGTTTTGAGTATTGGAGATTGTTATGATACCTTCTATCGCCATTGGCGGTCTTTCCTGCCTTTTGATGATTTGCGGCGTTTTGTTTTTTCCGCAAATCAAGCTCGGCAAAATCAAGCTTGACTCCTACTGGGTCATCGTGCTTCTCGGCGCACTTACGATGCTGCTTTCGGGGCAGGTTGAGCTTTCTTACTTAAAGGATCAGCTGCTGGCCGATTCCTCCATCAACCCCTTGAAGATTCTCGTGCTTTTCATTTCGATGACGGTGCTTTCCATCTTCTTGGATGAGGTGGGCTTCTTCCGCTACCTTGCCAATCTGACGCTGAAAAAGGCCAAAAAGAGCCAGCTTACCCTCTTTACTGCCCTCTATGTCACCGTCTCCGTTTTGACCGTCTTTACCTCCAACGATATCATCGTTTTGACCTTTACGCCCTTTATCTGCTACTTTGCCAAAAACGCAAGAATTTCTCCCGTGCCGTATCTCGTTGCCGAATTTATCGCGGCCAACACGATGAGCATGGTCTTTATCATCGGCAACCCCACCAATATCTACATCGCCACCTCCTACGGCATCGGCTTTTTGGAATATCTGCTGGTGATGCTTTTGCCCACCCTGGCGAGCGCCGTTGTTGCCTTCTTCGTTTTGTGGCTGCTTTTCCGCAAGGAGCTGAAAAAGGCGCCCGAGGCGGAGGACACCGAGGTGAAAATCGAAAACAAGCCCTTTCTTATCATCGGCCTTGTTTTGCTTGGCACCTGCACCCTCGCGCTTGCCATCGGCCCCTACTTCAACCTTGAAATGTGGCTGATTTCGCTCGTTTCCGCTTTGCTTCTGTTCGCCGTCATTCTGCTTATGTGTCTGTTCAAAAAGCAAAAGCCGACCGAGCTTTTGATGTGCGCCAAGCGCGCCCCCTGGCAGCTCATTCCCTTCGTTCTTTCGATGTTCGTGATGATCTTGGCCCTTTCCCAAAACGGCGTTACCGACAAGCTGGCCGAGCTTTTGGGAACGGACAACACCGTTTGGAAGTACGGCATCGTTTCCTTCCTCTCGGCCAACCTCATCAACAATATTCCCATGAGCGTGCTTTTCTGCTCTGTGATTGCGCCCTTGGAGGGTGCTGTGCAGCAGGCCGCCATTTACGCAACCGTGGTCGGCTCCAACCTTGGCGCCTTCTTAACCCCCATCGGCGCCCTGGCAGGCATTATGTGGTCCTCTCTCTTGAAGGAGCACAACGTGCGTTTTAGCTACCTTGACTTCATTAAATACGGCGCGGCCATCGCGCTCCCTTCGCTCCTTTGCAACCTCTTGGTTTTGAATTTCATCGTATAAAAATCGTATAAGAAAGGATTCTAAAAATGGAAAACAACGAAAAGTTCGCCAAAATTACCATTGATTCCTACAACGGAACGGAGCCCTTCCTGTTCGTCAGCTACTCCCACCGCGACTCCTTGGAGGTTTCGCGCATTCTCGAATACATCGACAAAGAAAAGTTCCGTATGTGGTACGATGATACGATGGAAATCGGTGAGGACTTCCGCGAGGAGCTGCGCTCCAAAATCGAGGCCTGCTGCGGTATGCTTCTTTTCATCTCCGAAAGCTCCCTGAACTCCAAGTACTGCGGAATGGAAATCATCACGGCCTTCAAATACAACAAGCGCATTTACCCCTTCTATTTGGAGGACAACGTAAAAATCCCCCCCGCGCTGCAAATGATTTTAGAGAACCTGCAACACATCAGCAGCAACGCCGCCGCTTCCCACAAGAGATACCTGCAAAAGCTGGTTTCCAGCCTGCCGATTGAGGCGATGAAGGCCTTACATATGGAGGGTGACGTTCTGGTAAAGTGCAAGGACGGAAGCCCCGAAATCCGCATTCCCAAGGACGTTGCCGCGATTGGCAACGCCGCCTTTAAGAACTGCGAAAAGCTTGAAAATCTCATCATCGGCGAAAACCTCAAATCGCTCGGCAGCGAGGCCTTCCGCGGCTGTAAGCGCCTTTCCTCGCTTGACCTTCCCGAAACGGTCAAGAAGATTGGCGACTCTGCCTTCCGCGACTGTATCGGTCTTACCACCGTCAACATCATCAACGATGAAATTGAAATCGGCGAGCGCGCCTTTGAAAACTGCGCCAACCTTTCCTCTATTTCTCTGCCCTCCGGAATGGCGGAGATTTACGGCGGCGTTTTCAACAGCTGCAAGTCCTTGGAGGACATTCGCTTGCCCGAGGGCTTGACCATCATCGGCGAAAGCTCCTTGGCCGACTGCGTGAAGTTAAAGCGCATTGAGGTTCCCGTTGGCGTTACCAAGATTGACGATATGGCCTTTAACGGCTGTGTCGGCCTTGAAAAAATCATTCTTGCCCCCACCGTTACCAAAATCGGCAAGAACGTCTTTAAGGACTGCACCTCCTTGCAATCCATCTTCATCCCCGCATCCGTAACCGCCATCGGCACCAGCCCCTTCCGCGGTTGTACGGGCCTTCGCGCCATCACCGTTGATCCCAAGAGCCGCTACTACAAATCAGTGGACAACATTCTCTTTAACAAGAACAAGTCCGTCTTGGTTTGCTACCCTGCCGCCTGCAACCAAAAGGAATTCGTTATTCCCGATTCCGTTACCGTTATCAGCGACTGGGCATTCTGCGACTGCTGCTTCCTTGAAAACATCGTCATTCCCGACTCCGTTTCGGAAATCGGCGAGGGCGCCTTCTATCGCTGCGAGGGACTTCGCTCTGTCGAGCTTCCCGACTCGGTTACCAAGATTGATGACACCGCCTTCCGCGGCTGCACCAAGCTTGAGCGTCTCGTGATTCCCGATTCGGTCAAGGACTTTGGCTGGGGCGTTCTCAACGGCTGTGAAAACGTCACCGTTATTTGCGGAAACCACTCCGCCGCCGCGGCCTACTGTGACCGCAAAAACATCAATCACCGCGAGGCGCTTTGATAAAACGGTCGCTCTATCGCGACTGCGACAGTAACAAAACGAACGAAGGGCGCAAAGCCGGGTTTTCTCTTCCAGGGTCAATCCTCCTTGCGCCCTTTTTTATACAAAGGGGCGGCTACAAAGAGGGCGGCTGCAAAGAGGGCGGCTGCAAAGGGGCGGCGCGGCCAAGCGCTCGCGCATCGGCTTTCCCCTTCGCGTGTAAATATTTGTTTACACAAAATGCAAGCCTCAAAAATACAACGAAAGGGCGCTTCGGCGCGACAAAAAGATGGCATCCTCTATATCGGGACTCTTTCTTTTGAATAAGGACGGCACGATGTCCTCGCAAACGGCGGTCAACCGCGTCAAGCGGCTGCTTTCTGCCGACAAGGCAGGGCATACAGGCACCCTTGACCCTATGGCCGAGGGCGTTTTGCCCATTCTCGTGGGCCGCGCGGTCAAGGCAAGCGAATTTTTGCTTTCGGGCGACAAGCATTATCTGGCGCACCTGCGCCTTGGTGAAACGAGCGACACCGAGGATTCCACGGGCAACATTCTTTCCAAAACCGACGTCTTACCGAGCGAGGAAGAGGTGCTTGCCGTTTTGCCTCGCTTTTTGGGCGAAATTCTCCAAACACCCCCGATGTATAGCGCCTTGAAGGTTGGGGGGCGGAAGCTTTGCGATATGGCAAGGCAGGGAATTGAAATTGCGCGCGAGCCAAGAAAAATCACCGTCTTTTCGCTGCGTGCGAAAAGGCTTTCCGAAAACGAATACGCCCTTTCGGTGCATTGCTCCAAGGGCACCTATATCCGCACCCTTTGCGCCGACATTGGCGAAGCGCTCGGCTGTGGCGGCTTGATGTCGCGCCTGGTTCGCACGGAAGCGGCAGGCTATCCGATTGAAAGGGCCACAACGCTTGCTTCTCTTGAAGAAATGAGCGAAAGCGATCGCCTATCGACCTTAATACCGACCGAGGCGCTTTTTGCCGCCTATCCCAAGGTTACCCTGCCTCCCTTTTTTGCGCGGCTGGCGCGCGCAGGGCAGCCCATTTACCAAAAAAAGATTCACACAGGCTTCCCTATGGACACCCTCGTGACTCTATATGACGAGGAGGGCTTTTTCGCCGTGGCGCGTGCCGTTCTCGCCGAGGAGGGCGAGGCCTTGAAGCCCATTCGCCAATTCTGATTTTTAGCATTGCGTTCGCCAAAAAGACGGCGAAGGAAAGGAGTGGCTATGCCAAACTGGACGCCCGAGCAGCTTTCAGCTATTGAAAACACCGAGCAAACCCTGCTTTTATCGGCGGCGGCAGGCTCGGGAAAAACCGCAACCCTGACCGAGCGGCTGATTCGCATGATTTCTCGCGAGGACAACCCCTTGCGCGTGGACAGAATGCTCGTTGCCACCTTTACCAAGGCCGCCGCCGCGCAGCTGCGCGAGAAAATCGGGAACGCGCTGGGGCGCGCCATTGAGGCCGACCCCGAAAACGCCTTTCTTTCGGAGCAGATGCTCCTTTTGCCGATGGCGAAAATCCGCACCATTGACAGCTTTTGCAACGATTTGGTAAAGGAAAACACCGACCTTCTCGGCATTCCCAAGACCTACCGCATTCCCGACAAGGCCGAAAGCCTTTTGCTCTCCGCCTCTATTATGCAAGAGGTTATCGAGGACGCATACAGCGGCGCGCTTGCAAAGGAGGGCTTGGATATGCTTTCCTTAGCCGATGCCTTTACCAACGTGTCAAACGAAGAGGAGCTTGCCTCCATTCTTTTCTCCCTCTATACCGACCTTTTGGGCTATAAAAAGGGGGTTGCGCTCTTAAAGGAGAACGCCCTCAGCTTGAAGGAGGCGGCCTCTCTGCCCTTCCTTGAAGCGCCTTGGGGGCTTGCCATCAAAAATACCCTCTCCTCTTATCTTTCCGAGCTGATAGAGGGCTACTCCCGTCTTTACGAGGCCGCCTTTGTCTCTGGCGCGGGAGACGCGCTTTTCCGCCAGAATTACGCACCTGCCGCCGAGGGAGAGATAGAGGAGCTGAAAACGCTTCTTCTTTCCTTAAAGGAGGGCTACGGCGCGGCCAAGGCCGCCTTTGGCGCCTTTGGTCTTCATCCCGTTGGCCGCAAGCGCGGCGACTCCGCGCCCACCGAAAGCGACCTTTTGTTAAAGGAGTTCCGCACCTATGCCGCCGCTTATATCAAGGAGTGGCGCGAGACCTTTTTCGCTTGGGAGGAAAAGGACATCCCCAAGGCATTTCTTGCCTCTGCCTCGATAACCGAGAGCCTTTTCGTTTTGCTTGACGAATTTGACCACCGCTTCTGCGAAGAAAAAAGACGGCGCGGGCTTTGCGATTTTTCGGATCTTTCCCGCTTCGCCTTACAGCTTCTGCTTGACGAAGAGGGAAAGAGAACCCCCTTTGCCGCCGAGCTTGCCGCGCAGTATGACGCGGTGTGCGTGGATGAATACCAGGACGTCAACGAGGTGCAGCACTTGCTTTTTGAGGCCGTCTCGACCGAAAGAAATCGCTTTATGGTCGGCGACATCAAGCAGAGCATTTACGCCTTCCGCGGCGCCCAGCCCTCTATTTTTGCAGGCTTGCGAAGCACCCTGCCGCCGCCTGAGGAAAAGAAGAGCGCGGCCGTGCAATATCTCTCGGCCAACTTCCGCTCTGCCGCCCCCGTCATCAATTTCTGCAACGAGGCCTTTGATTTTCTTTTCTCCATTCTCGGCGACTCCATCGGCTATTCCGAAAAGGACAGACTCTGTCAAGGAAGAAAGACGGTTGCGCCCCTTCCCGTGCCCGAAATTTCTCTCCTTCTTCCTGCCGAAAAGGCAGAGGGCGAGGAAAAGGAAAACGCACTTCCCTTTGAGTGCCGCGCCGTTGCCAAAAAAATCGCCGCGCTTCTTCAAAACGGCAAAAAGGAGGACGGCTCGCCCGTTTCCCCCTCGGATATTGCCATTCTTTTCCGTCAGGGCTCGGCTCTTCCCGCCCGATACGCCGCCGCCTTAAAGGCAGAGGGCGTGCCAACCCTTTACGATGACAAGGAGCTCTTTTTCCGCAAAAACGAAATTTTGCTTGCTCTTTGCTTGCTCAACACCGTCAATAACCCCCGCCGCGATATTTATCTTGCAGGGCTTTTGCGCTCGCCCATCTATCGCTTCACGATGGACGATCTTATTTTGATTCGGCGCGAGAGCGGCAAGCGGGATATTCCCCTTTATGACGCGCTTTGCGCCTACACCGAGAAGTTCCCCGCCTTCCAAAAGGGCGAGCACTTCTTGAAGGACTTGGCCGAATTTCGCGATATGGCAGAGGGCTTGCCCTCGGACAAGCTGCTTTACACCCTGTACGAAAGAACGCGGCTTTTCTCCTTGGTCTCCCTTGACGAGAAAAGAAATCTTCTTCTCTTGTACGATTACGCCCGTCGCTTTGAGGCCACCGCCTTCCACGGTCTTTACCGCCTTATCGACAACCTCAACGATATGATGGACAAGGGCTTTTCTCTTGGCGATGGCAGAACGCTCGGCGCCAAGGAGGGCGTGCATATTATGACGATGCATCACTCCAAGGGCTTGGAATACCCCTTCTGCTTCGTGGTGGAATGCGGCGCCAAGCTGAAAAACGACGATGAGGCGCCCTACTATTTCGATAGCGAGCTTGGCGTTGCTTGCCCTGTGCGCGACGAAAGCGGATACGCACGGTTAAGCACCCCCGTTTTAGCCGCCGTTCGCGCCCTTCGCGCAAGGCGAGGCTTGGAGGAGGAGCTGCGCGTTTTGTACGTGGCCTTAACCCGCGCGCAAGAGGGGCTGTTTATTTCTGCCTCTCCCGCAGGGCGCTCTGACGCCACCGTTTTCAAAAGCGCCGCCATTCTTCGCGCCACCCCCGCCGTTTCGGCGCTTGCCAAATTCAACCGCTATATCGACTGGCTGCTTGCCGCCTTTGGTGTTTGTGAGACAGGCTGTGCTTCCGCGTTTGCCACCTTCGCCTTAATCGGCGAGGAGCCCCCTGAAAATCTTGACCGTGCCGAAACGCCCTTGGCCGAGGAAAACGGCGCGGCAACTGAAAGCAATTCCCAAGAAGCCGATGCCCAAGTGGCTATCGAGGCAGCAGAAAGGGAAGCCGCAGAAGCGGCCGAAAGAGAGGCCGAAAGAGAGGCCGAGACCGCGCATTTGACCGCCCTGCTTTCAAGCCGCTTTGCCTTTACCTATCCCCACGAGGCCGAAACGCGCCTGCCGCGCAAGCTTTCGGTTTCCCGTCTTTCCCCCGCCGTTTTGGACACGGGCGAGGAGGGCGCGCTTTCTCTTGACACCGCCTCTTCTTCCGCCACAGCGGAGGAGGATTTCATTCCCACCCTGCCCCGCTTCCTGTCGGGCAAGGAGGAAAACGCCGCCGCCAAGGCGGGCAGCGCCACGCACGCCTTTATGCAGTTCTGTCGCTTTGAGGCGCTTGTGCCTGCCTCTGCCGTTGCCGACGTGAAGGGGGCGCCGATGGCCGCTTCCTTTGACAGTGCCAAGGCGCACCCTGCCATTCTCGCCCTTCGGGACGAGCCGCTTTATGCCGCGCTGAACGCGGAGATCGACAGACTTGTTGCGGCGCGCTTCTTGGACGGTGCGGATGCCGCGCGCATCCTCCGCCGCGACCTTGTCTCCTTTATCCGCTCTCCCCTCTTCACCCTGCTTTTACAATGTCGGGAGCTGCACCGCGAGCTTCGCTTCCACGCGCTTTTGCCCGCCTCTCTTTTCACCCAAACGAGCAAGGAGGCTCTTTCCGAGAACACGCTTTTGGTGCAGGGCGTTATGGACCTTTTGCTCCGTCTTGAAAACGGCGAGCTTGTGCTTTGCGACTACAAGACCGACCGTATTCCTGCCGATTTGAAAAAGGACGAGGCCGCCTTTGCGGCGCTGCTTTCAGAGCGCCACCGTCCTCAGCTGACCTATTACGCCGCGGCCGTGGAAAAAATCTTTGGCAAGCGGCCAAGCGCCGTGCTGCTCTACTCCCTTGCCTTAGGCAAGGCCATATCCCTATCTCTATAAAAAACCCTTTCGCGAAAAACTTGCGAGAAAAACTTGCGAGAAAAAACGGGCTGTCTTTCAAAAGACAGCCCGTTTTTATGATTTCTGCACTCGCCGTGAGGATACCGTTTCTATGAAAAAAGAAACTCGTCCTCTTCATTCTCCTCCGCCTCTGCCGCTTGGGGTGTTTCGGTCAGCGCAAGGGTAGGCGAGAGGGTTTTCTCCATGCGGAAGAAGATAAAATCCGTTCTCTTTTTCTCGCTAAGAAACTCGGTCAGCGGATTTTCGCCCACGATGCCAACGATGGCAGAGGTTGTCACCGTGCGAATCATGCGAAGCCCCGGCGTTTCGGTCAGGGTGACGCTTGGCCCCTCCTCGCCCATACGGAACAAAAGGCGTCTGGTAAAGGGCAATTCGGGGAATTTCAGCTCCACCTTCAAAATGGGGAGGCGGTTTTCGTCTGCCCCCACCTCAAAGGCCGCGGCCACCCGATATTTTTCGCCGCGCACAAGGAGCGTCTGGGTATAATAGGCGTGGCGCGAGGCAATAACGGTGTAGCTCTCCTCGCCCTCCTCTGTGGAAAGCAGAAGCCTGCCCTTTTGGTCGGCGGCAAGCGTGATAGCCTTGACGCCCGGGGTGTGATTGCTTTGAATCAGGCGCAAAAGCAGGGGCAAAAGCGAGGCGTTGTTTTCGGGAAGGTAATATTTTTGCAAGGGGAAGGGATACGGATGATGCTCTCCCTTTCGCAAGGAAAGCCAAGAAACCCTTTGCCCGAAGCGGCGGCAAAGCCCCCAAAAGCGAAGCGAAAAAAGGGGAAGCGAGGCGCGCTTTTGCCAGCTTTCTTCCTTTTTAAATATTTCCATTGCCAGCGTTAAGGCCGTTGCATCCTGAAAGACGCAGGGCTCCTCCGCCGTCACGGCCAAAACAAGCTTGCGCTCGGGGTACACCCAGACGTTCTGGCCCAAAATGCCGTTAAAGAGATAGCTCTCTTTCGTTTTCTCTACCCAAAGATGATAGCCGTAATCAAAGCCGCCCACGCGTGCAGGAACGGCGGCGGTGGCGGTGATGGCCTCGGCAAGCAGCTCTTCCCCGATAATGCGGCGGCCGTTAAAGAGCCCCTTGTCCAAGAAGAGCTGACCCATCCTTGCCATCGCCTCGGTCGAAAGATACATTCCCCAGCCGCCCTTTTCTATCCCCTTGGGGCAGGTTTCCCAGAAGGGCGCCTTTAAGCCGAGCGGCCGCCAGAGGCGCTCCTCCAAGAACGCGGTAAGGGAAACGCCCGTTACCCGTCTGTGTATGGCGGCAAGCATATAGGAGTTCATACTGTTGTAGGAAAAGGAGGTTCCCGGCTCAAAGCGCAGGGAGGACTCCAAAAAGGCGCGCGCATAGTCCGTTTCAACGGCCGCCCCCGCCTCTCCGAAGGAAACGCCGCTTTGCATACAAAGCAAATGGCGCACCGTCAGATTTTTCATACGAAGGGGCGCGCGAAGCTCGGGAAAGAAGGAAACCACCTTATCATCAAAGGAAAGCAGTCCGTCCTCCACCAGCATACAAATCGCAAGCCCCGTTATCGTTTTGCACATCGAAAAGGTGGCGTGCGGCAGGCGCGCGCTATATCCGGGCGAGGACACCTCGGCAACACATTTTCCGTCCACAAGCAAAACGAGGCTATGCGGAACGGCTCCCCGCGCATTTGAAAGGCGAGAGACAAACTCGTATAGCGCGCGGGGCGAAAGTCCGACCCGTTTTGGCGAGATTTTGGCAAAGAGGGGCGCCTCTTCCCTTTCAAAAGCCAGGGTTTTTTGCGGCGTAAAGGGAATTTCCTCTACCTCTGCCTTTCCGCGCAAGAGCGAGCGGTAAAGCAGCCGCGCCGCCGATGCGTTGACTCTGAAATCCATAGCGTTTTCCTGTTCCTACAAGGCCTTTCTGTTGTTTTGGTACGATTTATCAAGCAAGGGGCGCGAAAAAAATCATTCGCTTTTCGTGCTTCCCATTCAAAGAAAGCCAAACGGGCGCCATTAGGTTGTGCTTGATTATGCCAAGGCGGCTATCGCCGCCAAAATTTCTTCCTTTGTATACAAGAGCGAGAGCGCCGCTAAAAGCGCGTTTGCCGTCATATCGGCAGGAAGCCCCAGCGATTCCGCCAAAAGCGCTCTCTTTTTGGCGCTATCGGGCCCGCCCGAAAGGCCAAGCGCGTAAAAATCCTTCTTTTGCAGGGCCTCGCCGCGCGGCTTTTTGGCGTTTTCGTCAGCAAAGGGGCGGAAAAGCGACAAAAGAAGCTCGGCCTCCATGCCCTCAACACCGAGAAGCCCCGCCTTTGAGGCCTTATCCTTGCGCCGTTCCTTGCCCTTTTGCTTGGGGATATACAGGTGAAAGACCTTCTCCTTGGGCAAAATCTCGGAAAGAAAGGCGCGGATTTGCCTGCCACCGCCGTCCGAATCGGTTAAAACGATAATGCCGTTTTTCTCGGCCAGGCGGCGCAGTAGCGCGGCCTTTTCCTTGTTGTTGAACACCCCGAAGCCGTCGGTTTGCAAAATATGTGCGTTTAATATCGAAGAGAGGGTGATTTTATCGTATTTTCCCTCCACAACGATGGGAAGGGAAACGGAAAGCTTTTCTCGTCCTTCCATGTTCTGTTTCCTTTGCTTTTATTCTTTTCCTTGCTTCTTTTTGCTATCGCAAAGCGCACCGAGGGGGCATTTTGTGCATAAGGGCCCTCGCGCGCGGCAAATCTCTCGCCCAAAATGCACGATGCGGTGGCAAAAATCCGCGCTTTCCTCGGCGGGCAAAAGCTGTGTGAGGATTTTTTCGATTTTATAGGGATTCTTCTCGGCCTCGTCGTAGGCGCCAAGGCGGCCACAGATGCGAATACAATGGGTGTCCGTCACCACCGCAGGCTTTTTATATACGTCGCCAAGCAAAAGGTTGGCAATCTTCCGACCAACGCCCGAAAAGCGCAAAAGCGACTCCATATCATCAGGCAATACGCCGCCAAACTCCTCGACAAGCATTCGGGAGGCTTCCTTGATGTCCTTTGCCTTGACTCTGTAAAGACCGCAGGGGCGCACAACGGCTTCTATATCCAAAAGAGGCGCCGCCGCCATGGCCTCGGCTGTCGGAAATTTTGTAAAGAGTTCTTTACAAACCTCGTTTACGCGCGCGTCTGTGCATTGCGCGGAGAGCCGTCCCATCACCAAAAGCCGCCAAGGGTCACCCCCATAGGCCAAGGCGCAGGTAGCATCGGGATATTTTTCCTTTAAGGCGGCGGCAGCTGCTGTCATTTTTTGCCGCTTTTCGTGCTTTTCAAGCAGCTCTCTGACCAAATCAACAGGAAGCCCCACCACGTTGTCGAGCTTTCCCTTGTATTCCTTAACGAGCTTACCGCCCTTTCCCTGAATGGCGTACGAGCCTGCCTTGCCCAAGGGCTCGCCCGACTTGACGTAACGGCGGATCTCCTTGTCCGTCAGCTTGCGAAAGACCACCTCGGTTTTATCAACGCCCGAATACAACACGCCGTCCTTCACAATGGCAACGCCCGTATAAACCGCGTGTGTCGTGCCGGAAAGGCGGCGAAGCATCAAAAAGGCGTCTTCCTCGTCCTTGGGCTTGCCAAGCTTTTCCGTGCCAAGCGCCACGAGCGTATCCGCGCCCAAAACGGTTGCGTCTTTGCCAAGGCGCTCTGCCCCCGCCAGACACTTGCGCTCTGCCAAAAGCAAAACGGCATCGCGGGGCAAAACCTCATCGCCCAGATTCTCGTCTGCATTTTGCTCAACGAGCGCGTATTCAATTCCTGCCTTTTCAAGAAGCTCTCGCCGACGGGGCGAGGCAGATGCCAGATACAGCATAGTTGTTTCCTTTCTTTTAGGGCGCTTCCTTGGGGAAGCGTCTTGCTTTGGGCAGGGGCTTTCCTTCTTTGTAGGCCCGAATAGCATCGGCGGCCTCTTTGGGCGTTTCGGTGGAGAAGATAAAATGCTCTACCGACAAGCCCAAGCGCGAAAGAAGCGCCGTCTTGTCTCCCATATAGGTGGGCAGACTGTTGAAGATGACGGTGCGATGCCCGTATTCACGCATCAAGGGGAAGGCAATATCCATTCTGTCATGAAGCTCTGCCTTATCGCAGGCGGTGCAGGTGCCGATGTCCTTGGTAAAGCACCGCTCGGTTATCATTAAGGGAATACGGCCGTAGACGACAGCGCCCCCCTCTCCCAGCGCCCGAATTTTCTCGGCGGAAAGCTCGGGAGAGAGCAAAAACGCGGAAAAGCCCATCGCCTTGTAGGCGGCGGCACTGTATTTGTTCGTCACGTTAAGGCGAAAATCGCCCAAAACGGAAAGTCCTGCCTCTGCCGCCAGAAGCGCAGTGCCAAGGCCGCCGCAGAGGGCAACCCGTGCGCCCCTTGCAACCGCCTTTTTCAAGAGGCGCTTGGCCTCTTCTCTCTCGTTGTCAGGCAAAACGGGGGGCAAGGACACCCCAACGGGCGCCTCTTTTGCCTCAAAATACCGAAGAAGCGGCAAAAACACCAGGTCAAATCCCGAAAAATCCGTTTTGTCCAAAAGTGCGGCGCTATACACCTGCGCCGTTTTCAGCGCGCGCCCCTCGGGCAGAGGAAGCGGCGGCGCCTCTATTAAGCGAGGCGTTTTTTCAAGAATACGCGAGGCACTCGCCTCTTCGCTTGCCCTGCTTCCTTGGTTTTCTTCTCTTTGCTCTGCCAAAGCGGCGCAAAGGCGCGCCGCGGCATCACGCCGCAGGGCATTCTGTGCGGAAACGGGCAGGAAAAGCCCCTCGTCAAGAGCAAGCGTCAAATCCTCTTTGGCAAGACAAAAGGGCGTTGTGCCAAGCTTCATAAGTCTTGCCGCCACGTCCGTCTCCGTTAAGGCGGCGGCCTTGGCTTCGGAGGGCTCCTCGCCCGTTGCCGTTACCGAGAGCGCGCCAAAGCGTAGGGTGAGGCTTGCCGCCCTTCCCTTTTGCAAAACGGCCTCGGCACGAATCGGTATAGGCGTCGGCAAAAACGCGCGCTCCTCTACCGCTCTTGTGTCATCCTTGTCCTTTTGCGATCGCACGCCCAGCATTTCTCTGCCGAGCGAACGGACGAAATAGCCATCGGTAAAGCCGCTTCGGGAAAAGAGACGCGCCAAGGCGGCCTTTTCCTCGGCCGAGGCGCTCCTTCCCTCATCCAGCAAGCGACGGTATATGCGCGTAACGCCGTACACGTACGCGGCGGATTTCATTCTTCCCTCGATTTTCAAGGAGGAAACGCCAAGCTCTATCAGCGCAGGAATATGGTCGGCCAGACACAAGTCCTTCAAGCTGAGGGCGTAGCCCTCCCGATAGGGCAGGCGACAGGGCTGGGCGCAGGCGCCGCGATTGCCGCTTCTTCCGCCAACAAGCGAGGAAAAGAGGCATTGTCCCGAATGGCAAACGCAAAGCGCACCGTGCAAAAAGACCTCAATCTCGGTGGGCGTGCGCTCGACAAGGGCGGCAATGTTCTCTGCCGAAAGCTCGCGCGCGGGAACAACCCTTGCAAAGCCAAGCGCGGCAAGCGCCGAGGCGGCACGGCTATCGTGCACGGAGGCCTGGGTGGAGGCGTGCATCACTAAACGAGGATAGTTTAAGGCGATGGCCGCGGCAAGTCCCATATCTGCCACTATCACGGCATCAACCCCGATACTGTCAAGAAAGCCAACGTATTCAAGCGCGGCGGGAAGCTCCTCGTCATACAGCAAAATATTCACCGCCACGTAAAGCTTGACACCGTTTGCGTGCGCGTATACCACCGCGCGCGCCAGCTCCTCGCGGGAAAGGTTGCCGGCATACGCTCTGGCGGAAAAAAGCTCGCCGCCCACGTAAACCGCATCTGCCCCTGCCGAAACGGCGGCGTAAAAACACTCCATCGTGCCCGCAGGTGCAAGCAGCTCGGGAAGCGTTCCCCTTCGTCTTGCCATAAAAACATCCCCCTTTCCCATCTTTTCTTCCTCTATTTTAGCACATCCACCCTCGAAAAAAAAGAGTTTTTATAAAAAAGCGTATATTTTTTTCAAAAAGGGCTTTCTTTTTTTGCGTTTTGCGTGTATAATGGAAGGTAGAAATATTTTAACCTACCGAAAGGATGGCAACATGGAAGATATTTTCAAGAAACTTGAAGAACTTTACGGTCAGGAGGTTGACCCTACCCCCTACGGCAACGGACATATCAATCGCACGTACGTAACCAAGGGTACCCCCCGTCTCCTTATTCAGCAAATCAATACCAACGTTTTCCCCAACCCCCAGGGAATGATGGGTAACATCATTGCCGTTACCGAGCACATCAAGCCCAAGCTTGCCGCCAAGGGAAAGAACCCTGACAGAGCAACGCTGACGGTTATCCCCAACAAGAACGGAGAGACGCTGACCAAAATCGGTGATCTCTATTTCCGCGTTTACTATTTCATTGAGGATTCCTGCTGCTATGATCTCGTTTCGCCTCCCATCTTGGAGGCCGCAGGCAAGTCCTTCGGCGAGTTCCAGCAGATGCTGGTTGACTTCCCTGCCGAGACGCTTTTTGAGGTTATCCCTCATTTCCACGATACGCCCCATCGCTTTGAGGCCTTCCGTCGCGTTTTGGCGGAGGACGTTAAGGGCCGTGCCGCCGAATGCGCCGACGAAATCAATTACTACTCCTCTCACGAGGCCTTCTATCACACCGTGGCAGACCGTCTTGCCGATGGCCGCTTGCCCCTCGCCGTTACCCATAACGACACCAAAATCAACAACGTGCTCTTCGACCACGACGGAAACGGCCTTTGCGTTATCGACCTTGACACCGTTATGCCCGGAAGCCGTCTTTACGACTACGGCGATGCGCTCCGCACCGGTGCCGCCACCGCCGCAGAGGACGAGGAGGATCTTTCCAAGGTTGGCTTTGACGAGGAAAAGTTTGCCGCCTTCACCAGAGGCTATCTCAGCACCGTGAAGGGCGCTATGACCGAAGAGGAAATTTCCCTTCTTCCCGAAGCCTTCCTGCTTCTGACCCTGGAATGCGGTATGCGCTTCCTGACCGACTTTTTGGCAGGTGACACCTATTTCCGCATCCATAAGCCCAACCACAATCTCATCCGCGCGCGCAACCAGATGAAGCAGGCTATCGAAATCGAAAAGAGCCTGCCCCGTCTGCACGAAATCGTCAGAACCTGCGTTGAGGGCTGATGAACCCAATCGCGCCAAGCGCGCCCTTGCCCAACCTCTTATTAGAGGTTGGGCTTTTTTATCTTCCTGCCTTTTCGCATCGGCCCCTTTCCCTTTCCATCCCCTTTCCCACCGCCAAAACGAAAAAAGCCTCTTCCCCCGTCTCCCCACACACCGCCAGCAGCCGCGCGCCGCGCGCATCAAACGCACCGTCTCGGCGAAACCAACAAGCATAAGAGCATTCGCTCCGTGCCGCCGCCCCGCCTTTGCGAAACCAACAAGCATAAGAGCATCCGCTCCGTGCCGCGCCCGCCTCTGCGAAGCGTACGAATATATGAGCATCTGCCCCGCGCCGCCGCACCACCTCTGCGAAGCCAACAAGCATACGGGTATCCGCTCCGTGCCGCGCCCACCTACCGCGCATTAAGCAAAGCAGACGGTCCTCAACAAGAACCTCGTCCGTTAGAGTGGTGACAAGAAGCGGCTTTTAAAAACAAACAGTCTGCCTGCAAGGCGTAGGGCGATACGGTTCTTTGCTATCGAGCGCCAAAAGTGTACCGCCGCCCCCATCCTCTTTCCCACCGCCAAAACGAAAAAAGCCTCTTTCCCCGTTTCCCTACATACCGCCAACAGCCGCGCACCGCGCCCATCAAGCGCACCGTCTCTGCGAAGCCCACGAGCATACGGGCATCTGCTCCGTGCCGCGAAGCGTACGCATACAAGAGCATCTGTTCAACGACTCTTTTAAGTCACCGTTGCACAAAGACAAAAGCTTCGCGCCAAAACGAAGTATACCGCGCCCATCAAGCTCCCCCCCTTGCGCTTTTATTTGGAAAACAGCGCACTTCCCTGCCGCGAACTATTGGCTTGCTACCTTTTCACACGCCCCCTCGCGTAAAGCGCATCATCTTCGCGAAGGCAAAGCGACGCGGCATAGCCTCTGCACAAACGCGGCGCAAGCATAGATATGCAAAAGCCTCGCACGGACGCGAAACAGACCGCACGGAATCGCGGCGCGAACGCACGAAAACATAGCGAAACGCAGCATGATGCAGTACGGCAAGCGCAGGCAGCTTCGCCTACACGCCAAGCCTTCTTCTGC
>JAZRFK010000078.1:0-6483 GCA_045661325.1 Eubacteriales bacterium
AATAAGGGCCAACCAGAATGCCCGCAACGAGATAACCCGTTACGGCAGGAAGCCCAAAGGGCTTCACCACGCGGCTCATCAAAAGCCCGGCCACCATCGCGATGGCTATTGAAAATAAAACGTCCATATCTGCCTCACAAAATACAAAAATACTGTCTTTTCGTCGCCTCTTTGCCCCGCTCCCAGCGGGCAAAGAGAATGCTGTCGCCAAATTTCTTGGCGACAGCCTCTTTTATCAAATTGTTTTTTATCTGCACTCGCTCAAGGGCGCGGCAGGTTTTGAGATTTGCACCATCAAATCTGCATTCACCCAAGGGCGCAGCAGATTTTGAGGAGAAATCGTTGTTTCTTTCCGCAGCCGTATTCCCATACGGCGAGGAGGAATCGGCGGTTTATACCAAAATATGCAAGCCCAAGCCATACCCAAGGGCGCAGCAGATTTTGAGTGGAAAGCGCCGAGCGCAAGTGAAGCCGTATTTCATACGGCAAGCGGCGCGGTCGACGCTTTACGCCAAAATATGCAAGCCCCTCTTATACACAACCTTGGGCCTTCATTGCCTCTGCCACCTCCAAGAAGCCTGCAATGTTGGCACCGGCCACGAGGTCTCCCTCCATGCCGTATTCCTTAGCGGCGGCAACGGAGGACTCGTAGATGCCCTTCATGATGTCCTTCAGCTTGGCATCTACCTCTTCGGCGCTCCAACTGTAACGCATGGAGTTCTGAGACATTTCAAGGCCGGAAACGGCAACGCCGCCGGCGTTTACTGCCTTGGAAGGAGCAACGACAACGCCATGGGCCTTCAGGTATGCCATTGCCTCGTTGGTGGTGGGCATATTGGAAACCTCAACGTAGTACTTCAAGCCGTTGGCAACCATCGCTTCTGCTTCGGCCATACCAACCTCGTTCTGCGTTGCACAAGGCATCATCACGTCAACCTTTTCGCCCCAAGGCTTCTTGCCTGCGAAGAAGGGAACGCCAAACTTGTCGGCATAGTCCTCTACGCGATTGCGGCAGGAATCACGCATTTCCAGCATGAAGGCAATCTTTTCGGGGGTGTTGATGCCGTCCTTATCGTATACGTAGCCGTCAGGACCCGAGATGGTGACAACCTTACCGCCAAGCTCGGTGATCTTCTGCACGGTACCCCAAGCAACGTTACCGAAGCCGGAGATAGCAAAGGTCTTGCCCTTTACGTCCTCGCCGAAGGATTTGAGCATTTCAACGGCATAGTAAACGGCGCCGAAGCCGGTTGCTTCGGGACGAATGAGAGAACCGCCGTAGGAGCGACCCTTACCCGTCAAAACGCCCGTAAACTCATCGCGCAATCTCTTGTACTGGCCAAAGAGATAGCCGATTTCTCTTGCGCCAACGCCGATGTCACCTGCGGGAACGTCGGTATCTGCGCCGATGTACTTGGAAAGCTCCGTCATGAAGCTCTGGCAGAAACGCATTACCTCAGCGTCACTCTTGCCCTTGGGGTCAAAGTCAGAGCCGCCCTTACCGCCGCCCATAGGAAGACCGGTTAAGGAGTTCTTGAAGGTCTGCTCAAAGCCCAGGAACTTAATGATGCTGGCATTAACGGAGGGATGGAAGCGAAGACCGCCCTTGTAAGGACCGATAGCAGAGTTAAACTGCACACGGAAGCCACGGTTTACTTGCAGCTTGCCGCTGTCATCAATCCACGGAACACGGAACACAATCTGACGCTCAGGCTCAACCATGCGGTCAACTACGCCTGCGGCAACCAAATCGGGACGGCGCTCGATAACGGGTTCAAGAGTGGAAAGAACCTCTTCAACGGCCTGAATAAACTCGGGCTCGCCCTGGTTTCTCTTCTTGACGTCTTCTAATACTTTCAGTAAATACTCGTTTTTCATATATGTATCCTCCTAAAAAATGACGAAATTCGGCAGGGCTATACACGGTTTTTCGCGCGCCCTATTGATTTTTTTATTTTAACATACGAATTTTGATTTTTCAAGTATTTTTATGAAAAAATATGGAGTTTCTTTTGAAAAAAGAACGGGAATGGGTCTTCTTTCTTTTGAAAAAGAAAGAAGCAAAGAAAACTTTGGGGCATAAAGGTAAAGAATATATGATTGTTTTTTCGCTATCCGAGGCAGCAAAGGAAAGAGAAAGAAGCAAAGAAAGCTTGCAGACAAAAAAGAAGGGATATATTTTAAAACAAGGAGGGAAAGGAAGCGGAAAATGAAGAAAAAGCCGCACTTGGACGGCTTTTTCTCGCATTATATTTCCATTACAAGCGGCAGAATCATCGGCTTGCGCTTGGTTTGCTTGAAGAAGAAGCGGGAAAGAGATTCCTTCATTGCCGCTTTTATCTGCCCGAAGTCCTGACGCCCATCGGCAAGACAGGAGAGCACCGCGTCTCGTGCCACGGTCTTGGCGTCCTCCATCAAGGTGGAGGATTCCTTCACGTATACGAAGCCGCGAGAGACGATTTCGGGGCCCGAAAGAAGCTCGCCGCCCACCATATCCACCGACACAACGGCAACGATAAGCCCATCCTCCGAGAGATGCTTTCTGTCTCGCAAAACCACGCTTCCCACGTCGCCAACACCTGCGCCGTCAACCAAGACGTTGCCCGCAGGCACGGTATCGGCAAAGGCGGCGCGCTCGCCATCCAGCTCCAAAACGCGACCAACACCCGCAACGAAGATGTTTTGCGGCGGCATTCCCATAAACTCGGCAATTTCCTTGTGCGCGTAAAGATGGCGCGCCTCACCGTGAATGGGCATAAAATACTTCGGCTTTGTCAAAGCGTGAAACAGCTTCAGCTCCTCCTGGCAGGCGTGACCCGACACGTGAACCCCAAGGCTTGGGTCGCTGATGACCTTCACACCCGAGGAAATCAAGGCATTGATGATTTTTCCCACCAGCTTTTCGTTACCGGGAATGGCCGTGGCGCTTAATACCACCACATCCGCGGGCGTAAGCTTGACTCTGTCGTGCTCGGAGAAGGCCATACGGTAAAGCGCCGACATCGGCTCACCCTGGCTTCCCGTGGTGATAAGGGTTATCTTTTCAGGGGGATAGCGCTTCATCTCCGAGGTGTCAATCAAGGTTCCCTCGGGAATATCCATATAGCCAAGCTCTGCGGCGGCCTGGGTTACGTTGAGCATACTCCGCCCCACCACCGCCACGCGACGCCCGTGACGCACGCTGGCATCAATGATCTGCTGCACGCGGTGAACGTTGGAGGAGAAGGTTGCGATAATCAGACGGTTGTTCTGATGGGCGTTAAAAATCTGCTCCAAGGAGCCGCCCACCTTGCGCTCCGAGGGGGTGTAGCCGGGGCGCTCGGCGTTGGTGGATTCGCAAAGAAGCAGAGAAACACCCTCGTTTCCAAGCGTTCCGAGCCGCGTTAAATCCATCATTTTGCCGTCAATGGGCGAAACGTCAAGCTTAAAGTCTCCCGAATGCACCACCGTGCCAACGGGGGTGTGAATGGCCAAGGCGCAGGCATCGGCAATAGAGTGATTGACGTGGATAAACTCCACGGAAAAGGCGCCTGCCCTGACTACGTCTCCTGCCTCAACCGTTTGGAGCTTGGGCTTTCTCTCGTAACGAAATTCCTCAAGCTTCTTTTGCAGAATGCCAACGGTTAAGCGCGTTCCGTAAACGGTGGGGGATAACACGCGCAAAAGATACGGCACGCCGCCGATATGGTCCTCGTGCCCGTGGGTTAAAAAGAGGGCGCGGAATTTGTGGGCGTTCTTTTCTAAATAGGTGAAGTCGGGGATAACCAAGTCAACGCCGAGCATATCCTCATCGGGAAAGCCCATACCGCAGTCAATGGCTATCATATCCTCGCCGTATTCCAAAACGGCAATGTTTTTACCAATCTCCTCCAAGCCGCCAAGCATCATAACCCGCAGCTTTTCTCCCCTTTGGGCTCTTTGCGCCTTGGTACGAGGCGCTTCTCCTTGCAGGCGCGCGGAGGCAGGCTTGCTTTTTCTCTTTTTGGAAGGGGCAACGGGGGCGCTGACGGGGCTCTTTTCCTCTGCCCTTCTGTTCTCGCCCTTTCTTTTGGCTTCGCTCTTTTGGCCCTTTCCTCTTGCCTCTTTTTTATCGCCGCGAGGCGCGGCCTTTTTTTCGCCGCTTTCTTTTTTAGCGGCGGCCGTCTTCTTTTTTGCGTTTTTGCCGTTCTTTCCCTTTTTCTCATCGGGATTGACTTTCGGGGCGGCTTCGCCGAGCTTGGCTTTTTCCTGCCCGTACCCGTTCTTAACGGCCTCTAATACACGGTTTAACTGTTTATCGGTCATAATTTTCCTTTCTTTCTCATTTTGCGCCAAGGCACTTGCGACAAGCGCTTTGGCATTCTACGTAAAGAGGGACGCCCCATTTCTCCGAAGGCTCCCCAAAAAGCCAAGCCTCTAAGAAGAGCTTGGCTGTATAAACAAATTCAAATCAACGGGCAAGCGCCCTTGGCTATACAAAAAGAAAAAGAAGCGCAGACATAAGACCGCCAAGGGAGCCGCCAAGCAATAAGCCGTGCAAAAACCGCCACCGCCCCATTCGGTTGCGATGGTTTCCTTCCCCTTCTTCTTTTTTCCTCTTTTTCGGGGTCTCTCCCCCTTCTCTTTCCAGAATATGCAAGGCCTCCCTTACCATATCCTGACCCGACGCCTCATCCACTCTGCCCTCGCGCAACACGAAATAGGCCTCATCAAACAAGGCACTATCGGGGTTTTTGACAAATACCACTCTTTTTTGAAATCCGCGCATACCCTTCCCTCTTTTCGCGGACGGGGGCAAAAAGCCGAAGGGAGCAAGCCCTTTTCGGCCGCGACCGATGCGGCGCCCGTATAGGCAACCGTTCTTCTTTCGCGGCAAAACGGCATAGCGCGCCCTCTCTCGTCAGAAAAGGCGGCCAAAGGCAAAGAACAAGCCCGCCGCCTTTCAAGTGGGCAGGAAAGCCGCAGCGCCTTTTTCACGCCCCGTCACCAAGGGTATTATACGCCCGATTTTTTGGGTTTAGTCAATCGTTTCTTTTATTTTTTTCTTCCGAAAATCGCGCCAAAGAAGCGGCCCATACCCGAGGGCTTCTTCTCCTCGCTCTTTTCCTCGGCGGCGGGAATCTCGGCCTCGGGCGCGGCTTCCTCTACCGTTTCCTCTGCGACCGTCTCTACTGCGGCCTCTTCCTTTTTCTCCTGCTTCTTGTCTGCCGTATCGGTAAAGCGGCAGGGGAGCGCATCGTCAATCAGCTCATCCACCGTTACTCCGAACATACGGGCAATCTTCAAAAGTCTTTCCACGTCGGGATAGGACTGTCCCGTTTCCCATTTATACACCGACTGGCGCGAAACGCCAACTGCCTCGGCAAAGGTGCTTTGCGTATGTCCTTGTCCCTTACGCAACTTAATAAGCTTTACGTGAAATGTCATATCCTTGTCCTCTTTTTCTTTTATTGTATGCTTTTAGGCTATTGCCTTATTCTTCTAAAAGGGTCGTATCATAAAATTGCAGCGACAAATCGTCAAGCCGCCATTCTCCGTTTTCCTTCACAAGAAGGAGACTGACGTTTTCTTTTCTCTGCACGGGCTTATCCGCATAGTGCGAAAGAACGGTAACGGAAATTTCCGCCTTGCCACCCTTCGCCCAAAGGACGCGGCAATTTTCAAAGGTGTTTGTGCCAACCCCCAAGGGCTCGTAGGTCGTGGCAACCATCAGCAAGGTTTTATCCTTTTCTTCAAGGTCATAATACCGCTTGGGAGAAACGAGCTGTCCGTCCACCTGCAAGGCGGTCAGCACCGAGCTTTGCAGCTGGGCGCAAATCACGGAGGAGTATACGCGCGCGGCCGCCGCCTGCACGTCGGCAAGCTTTGCCACCCCGTATTTCGCCAAGGATTCGGGAAGCGCCTCGTAATACGCGCCGATGTGTCTGCCGTTTTCATCGTGCTTTATCCCTTCGCCAAGATAAAGCTCGTTGACGGAAACGGAGGCGGCAAGCAGAGCCTCTGCCTCGCGAAGAACCGCCGCCTCGTCCTCCTTCGTGCAGGAAACCGCCGTAAAGAAAAGAGAGACCAGCATCACAAGCAAAAGCCCACGGGCTATCCATCGTTTTTTCATTTCAGAGGTTCCTTTCACTAAAAAGTAGTATAAAATCTTATTTTGTAAATATTTGTTTGCTACTGCAAAAAGGGGTTTTTCGGGTTACAGCGCGTCATTTCCCTCGCCGCTTTCGCCCTCTTTTTCCTCTTTTTCCTCTTGGAAGGGGGTGTTTTCCTCGGCTACGGCACCGTTGCCTTGCTCGGTCGGGGTCTCCTCCTCATCGGCAGGAGCAACGATTTGCTCCTCCTCGCGCTCCAAGCGAGCGAAGGAAATGATGGAGGCCTCTGCCGAAAGACGCATCACGATAACGCCGCCTGCGGCACGGGAAAGGGTCGGAATGCTGTTGACGTGGGTACGGATAATGGTTCCCTCGTCGGTTATCATCATAATATCATCGTCCTCGTTGACAG
>JAZRFK010000079.1:0-41132 GCA_045661325.1 Eubacteriales bacterium
TCAAGGTTCCGAAGGACCCCAAGGTCCCGAAGGTCCTCGTGGTCCCGAAGGTCCTCGTGGCCCCGAAGGCCCTCAAGGTTCCGAAGGCCCTCGTGGCCCCGAAGGCCCTCGTGGTCCCGAAGGTCCTCGCGGTCCTGAAGGTCCTCGCGGCCCTGAAGGTCCTCAAGGCCCGGCAGGCCCTGTTACTGCCAGGACGGGCGAGCTTCTTTTGAACGCTGGTTTTGAAACCTTTACGGATGCCGTTCCTGACGGTTGGAGGACGCCCGCGGCAACGGATATTGCTCCTACCACCGCACAGGGTGAGGTTTACACGGGCAGCTCCGCTCTGCGCCTTCTTGACGGCGGCAGTGTTTCGCAGGATGTGGCGGTAACGGGCGGCGAGTATTACGCGCTGTCCTTTTATAACCGAAACGTCGGCACGAGTCCTGTTTTGCAGGCAACCGTAACCTTTACGGATGGTTCGCAAACGGAAACGAGCCTGACAATCGTAGCGGTAAATCAAAATACCGCAGATACCGCCGCTCCCTTTGCGTATTATCGCGGTGTAACGACAGTGGCGCCCGACTGGGTCGCCACAGCCACCGTCACCTTTACCGCAAGCGCCAATGCAGACGAATACGCCATTCTTGATGACGTGTCCTTTGTTGCTTTGTAATCTTTGTAATTTTTGGGGCAAGCCATTTTTAATGGCTTGCCCTCTGTAAGAAAGAATAGAGTAAAAAAGGCCGATTTGCCCTGCTTTCTTAAAGCTTAACGCAAATCGCCCCTTTTTGTTTATTCAATTTTGCTCGTTTATCCAGCAAAGAAGTGCCTCGTAGTCCATTTCTCCCGCGGCAACGGCAAGCCCCATTCGGACAACCTCGTCTGATGTGGGAGAAATCGGCATTCCATTGATATAAAGAAAAGTTAACATAACGAGAACGCCAATGCGCTTGTTTCCGTCCACAAAGGCGTGGTTGGCAATGAGGGAAAAGCCGAGTCTTGCCGCCTTTTCCGCCAAGGTGGGATACAGCTCCTCGCCCCCAAAGGTTTGGAAGGCAGAGAAAAGCGCGCTTTCCAGCAGCGCGTGGTCGCGCACACCGCAGTCGCCGCCCGTTTTTTCACATAAGAGGGTATGCAGACGCAAAACGACCTCCTTTTGCAGCTTTATCATTTTGCCAGCTCCTCAAACGCCTCGCGGTATTTTTCTAAAATTTCCGTTGCAACGGCAACAATATCCTCGTTTTTGGCTTCGTTTTGCGCGTCAATTTTCTCGTTTTGCATAGGTGGCCTCTTTTTGTAAATGGATTTTTAACCATTGTAGCACGGAAAAGAAAAAAAGGCAATAGCCAAAAAAATCAAAAAATATGTGTCATAAACCGAAAAGTGTGCTATACTGTAAAAGAATTTTGGCGAAAGGAGAAGAAAAATGGAGAAAAAGGCCGAAACCTACCTAACCGATTTTACAAAGGCGCCCATTGCCTCTGCGCTTTTGCGTTTTTCTCTGCCTCTTTTTCTCGCCAGTCTTTTGCAGGTCGTTTACAATATGGTGGATATGATAGTGGTGGGACACGCCTTGGGCAAGGAAGGGCTCTCTGCCGTCTCCGTTGGGGGCGATGTGGCCAATCTTCTCACCTTTATCGCGATGGGCTTCGCGGCTGCGGCGCAGGTGTTGATTTCGCAGCACGTGGGAGCGGGGCGCCAAAAGATTCTTGGCTCCTTTATCGGAACTGCCTTTACCTTCTCGATGCTTTCAGCACTTGCTCTCAGTGCCGTTTGTCTTTGCTTCCGTGTGCCTATTCTCCGCATGATGAATACACCCGAGCAGGCCTTTTCAGACGCGCTTGGCTATGCTACTGTCAGCATCGTCGGTCTTGTTTTTATTTACGGCTACAATATTGCCAGTGCCGTTTTGCGCGGAATGGGAGACTCCAAGCGCCCCTTTATCTTCATCGCGATTGCCTCGGTCTTGAACGTGGTACTGGATTTGCTCTTCGTGCTCGTTTTTCAAATGAGAGCTACGGGCGCCGCCCTTGCCACCGTTATCAGCCAGGGCATCAGCTTCCTCTTCGCCGTCTTTTTCGTTTGGAAAAACAAAGAGCGCTTTGCGCTTTCCTTTTCGGCGCGAGACTTTTATCATATCGACAAGGCGCACCTGTCTCCTCTTTTGAAGCTGGGGATTCCCATGGCCATCAAGGGTGCCTCTATTCAGATTTCCAAGCTTTTCGTCAATGCGTACATCAATTCCTACGGCCTTGCCGTATCGGGCTTCGCGGGCATTGCCAATAAAATCGGTAGCATCAGCAACCTGGTCTCTAACTCCTTGAACACCGCAGGCTCTTCTATGGTTGGGCAGAATATCGGTGCAAAAGCGTATAAGCGTGTTCCGAGAATCGTCCTTTGTATCGCACTTCTCACCTTTGGAATGGCCTTGGTCTTTTCCTTGGCTATTTGCCTTTTCCCCGAGCAGATATACGGTATCTTCACCACAGACCCCGCTGTTATAGAGGTAGGATTTACCTACCTTCCCATTGCCGTTCTGATTTTCTTCGGCAGCGCCGCGCGCTCCCCGATGAACGCCTTGATAAACGGAACCGGCAATTACGGTGTAAACTTTGCCACGGCGATTTTGGACGGTATCGTGATGCGAATAGGGCTTTCTGTTTTGTTTGGTCTGGTTCTGCATATGGAAAGCTTCGGTTTCTGGCTTGGTGACGCATTAGCGGGCTTCACGCCCTTCTTTATCGGCATCGTCTTTTATCTGACGGGGCTTTGGAAAAAAGAAAGACAATAAAAACCAATAAGAACAATCGTAAAAGCAACGGCAGGTAGCGTGATACCCTTAACGGAGTATTCACGCCACCTGCCGTTGCTTTCTATAACGTGTTATCAGAAGCCGTAACCGCCTCGATAATTTAAAAAGAGAATATTCAGATGCCATTTTCCACCCGAAGCGGAGGAAACGCGAATGTGAATTTTCCCGTCGCGCTCTGCCTTGAAGGGAAGACGCTCTGCCAAATATTCACCGGGGGCGAGGGGCTTTCCGCCGATGCGGCAGCCCGCCGCCTCAATGACCGTGTCGGTTGCTTCCTTATCGCTTCCCGAAATGATAAAGGCCTCATAGTAGCCGCGGGGAAGCTCTAAAATGAAGGAAGCGGGAGCGATACCTGTCACGCAGTCGGAAAGAAGCATATCGTCCTTTTCCGTTTTCTCCACGCAAAGCCCGTCTGCCGTTTCAAAGCCGTAGCCTAAAAATTCGTCAAAGACGTCTGCCCCAACGGGATGGAAAACACGGGAAGAAAGGATCATACCGGGCTCTGCCGACAGGGTTTGCCTGGGCATATAACCGCCGTAATCCTTTTCGGGCTGCTTCTTGTCCGTAAAATCGAATTTGTACGTGGTGTGGGGTTCAACGCGAAGGTTGCCGAAATAATAGTCGCGGATGAAGCCGTCAAAGGCCTTTTGCCAGGCCGTATCCCTGTCCTCACCCAAGAAAATTCTGCGCTTGGTATAGGAGAGGTGAGAGAGGGTGCCTGCCAAGTCCTCCTTCGCAACCGAAAGGGAATGGGCAGAAACGCTCGCGTCCTTCTTGATAAGGTAAGTCGAACCCTTTTCGGTTTCAAAGGTCAGGAGCAATTTTTCCTCATCATAGGAGAAGGGAACGGAAGCGCCGTCTTTATACACCGAGAATCCGTCAAGACCGCAAGGCGAGCTTACGCGCGCAAAACCGCCTGCACGGCTATGAATTTCAATCCAAAGAAGCGCGCCCTCCTTCATTTCTGCGCTGACCTCAAAAGCGCCTTTGGCCAAAAGCTTGGAGAAGGAAACGTCGCGCCAAGCGGGGTACTCGTTGTAGCGAGCTTGGTATTCGTGAATGCTCTGTGCGCGGCGAACCATTCTGTCGTATTCGGGGTCACCGTTCGGCAAAGCAGGGAACACGCGAATGATGCCCTTTTGAGACTGCAAAAGCATTTCGTTGACGGCGGCCAGCATTTCTCCGGTAAATTCCATCATACAAGGGTAGTACAAGGGCTCTCGCAGCTTCAAGCAGAAGTTCATAAAGCGCTCCGTTGCCTCTGCCGTCAAGCCGTTAGAGCGGAGCATATGGTCGATGCCGCGCTCGTAAAGGAGGCGCAGGGCGCGCTGGCCATTGCCCAGGCGCGAGGAGGCGGCGGAAAGCCAGCTGCCTTGGAAAATACCGATTTCGCAGTTGTCCTCCAAGAAATTGATGGTGTTATCTGCCAAAGCCTTTTCCGCCTCGTCACTGTCAACGTCAATTTCGGCAGAGGGGAAAACGGGCATCAGCATACCGGGATGGCGAATCCAAAGGTTATCGGGAGCATCGTCGGAATCCTTAAAGCGCCGTCCGTGCTTGGTGTCCTCGCAGGTAGCGTAAGGAGGCAAATGGGCAAGAAGGTGTGCAATATCCTTTAAAATCGGGGAGTCATCATTTAAAATTTTGGCCGCCTCCAAGGTAAAGGAAAGCATATATTTCACCGAGGCCACCGTAGAAACGGTATTGTGGGTCAAGGGGCCTTGCTCGGGTGAAATGTCGGGATAAACGTAATAAAGCCCTGTTTTCTCATCAAGCTCAAAAAGGCCGAGGGTAAACTCGCAAAGCTTTAAAAAGACGGGATAAGCCTCATTTTGTAAATAGTTCTTGTCCTGCGAATATTCGTATTGGAACCACAGGTACTGGGCGCACCAGGGCCAAACGCAGTAGTAAACATAATAAGGATAGTCAATCGCAAGACCGTCAAGCCCGTGCGTCTCTTGGGCAAAGCGCAGGCCGGAGGGAACGTAGGACAAAAGTCCATCGGAAAATACCTTGCCAAGCTCCAGATGGTTGGAAGAGAAAACGCCTGCAAAGGAGGCCTGGATATTGACGTCCCAATACCAAAGGCTTCCCCAAATGTTAGGCCGCTTCACATCCCAAAGACCGTTCAAGCCGCAGGCGTGGTGCTTCATCACGCCGTCCTTGCCGCTGCAACAGTCTAAGGCGTACTGGTTAACGTACCAGACCTTTTCCAAAAATTTATCGGGCAGGGAAATGTTGGCGCGGGAGAAAAATTCCTGCCAGTAGGCCTCGTGTTCGGCACGAAGCTTGTTCGTGTCGGCGGAAAGGGCATCAAGCACCGCATAGTCTGGCAGTGCTTCGTAGCGGAATTGGGTGAACACAGCAAACACAAGCTGATAAGATTCCGCTTGGGGCGAAACGGAAACAAAGGCCTCTCTCTCGGCCGTCTCGCCAAGCGAAAGGGAGGCGGTGTTCGCCTTCAAGGCGCAGGCAAAGGAGAAAGGCTTGGGAGCGCTGCTCTCTTTGGCAGGAGGCAAAATATCGTTAACGCAAAAGGAGACGGTGTCCTCTCCTCTTTGTGCAAAAGAAACGTCAGGCCTTCTCGATGCGCGGAAAACGGGGTGAAGCAGGGTAACGCCGCGAAGCAGACCCTTGCCGCCCTTTTCCTTTACCTCTATAACGATGGCGTCCTCTCTTGCGTGATAAACGGTGAGCGAAAGGCTTCTTTCGTCCTTGGAAATGAGAAAGGAAACCAGCGCTTCCTCAACCGAGAGGGAAAGGATGTGTTCGCCGCCCTTCAAGGCTTCGTCAAAGCAAAAGACAAGCTCTGCCGTGGCAGGATGAGAATGGTGCGGATGGTTGTTTCCGTACCCGATTCCCGTAGCGCCGCGCTTGTTTCTGTAAAGCTGAAAGGGCTCGTTTTCGGGCGGTGTGTTGAAGTCTGCCATTTGCCGATAGTCCGCGTGACGCTTCGCGCCATCCTCGCGGCTGATAGCAGGCTCCTTTTCTAAAAGCTCATCGGGTAAAACCTCGCTCTTGATGTTGTAATAAACCTCGTAATGATTGACGGGTAAATGAAGCGCACCGTCTTCAAAATAGGCCATTGCGCCCATAACGCCGTTACCGATGGGCAGGCCGTTGCTCCAGTTGTTTTCTGCATTTTGAAAGGAAAGAAGATGTGCCATAATGTCTCCTTGCGCTGATAGCTTTTAAAATTGCCGCTTTGGCGTTGCCATTCTCATTGTAGCATAGGTAAGAGGGGAAGAAAATGGAAAAAAACCATTTGTTATCGGGAAAAAAACCATATAGCTCTCTCATTTTATCACGGAACGCAAAAAATGTAAAGCTTTTTTTCGCAAGAGCGAGGCGCTTTTGTGTGCAAAATGAATAAAAAAACATTTTTTTTGCATAAAATGTAATAATAATACAAAAAATAGAAAAAATATACAATAAAAATGAAAAAACTTTTGCAATAACACTTGACTTTTGGAAAAATGTGCTGTATAATGGTGGCACTTATTAAATAATTCTTATTGGAGGAATTTTAAAATGAAAAAGTTTTTGGCACTTGCCTTGGCAGTAGCTATGGTGCTTTGCGCTATGGTTGCCTTCTCCGCTTGCGGCGGAAAGAAAGAGGTAAAGGTTTTTGAGGCGTATGAATTGACCGCAGAATCCTATGCTTTTGCCGTTGATAAGGAAAACACCGCGCTGAAGGAAGCCGCAAACGAGCTTTTGGCTGAACTGAAGGAAAGCGGCGAGCTTGATACCATCATCAACTCCTTCTTTGACGGATCCGCCACCTTCGTGTACGAGAACCCTGTTTCTTCTGTTCCCACCGGTGCTGACAGAGCAAACTATCTCGTAGTTGCCACCAATGCGTATTTTCCCCCCTTCGAGTACTACGAGGGCAGCAAGCTGACGGGCGTAGATATGAAGATTGCTTCTTTGTTGGCTGAAAAGCTTGACAAGACTCTCTACATCTACGATATGGAGTTTGACTCCGTTATCACCTCTGTTGACAACGGCTTGGCTGATATCGGTATGGCAGGTATGACCGTAAACGAGGAGCGCTTGAAGACCATTGACTTCACCTCCGAGTACTACGAGTCTGCTCAGGTTCTTATCACCACCGCTGATGACACCGTATTTGCAGATTGCACGTCTGCTGATGACATCGTTGCAAAGCTTTCCGCACAGGATAAGAGCTTTATCGTTGGCGCACAGAACGGAACCACGGGCTATATGTATAGCGCAGGTGACGAGGGCTTCGGATATGACGGTTATGCTAATCTGACCGTTAACGGCTACACCACCGGTGCCTTGGCTGTGCTTGACCTGGCAAACGGCAAAATCAACGCCGTAATTCTGGATAAGCAGCCCGCAATTATGATTGCCAAAAATAGCAACGGAAAATAATAATGAGTACTGCTTGGAATACTTTTTATAGACAGTTCTTTGAGTTAGAGGGCTATAAAAATTTCCTCGTAGGCCTTGAGCACACCGCTATCATAGCGGTGTGCGGGCTTTTATTGGGGTTAATTGTGGGTTGTCTTTTGGCAACCTGCCAGATGCTTCCCAAGACCAACGGACTGATTAAAGTGCTCTCCAAGGTGGCGGACGTGTATATCGCGCTGTTCCGCGGAACGCCTATGGTTGTGCAGCTTTTGTTGATTCATTTCGTTATTTTTCCCGCTGTCGGTATCAACATTGATTCCGTGATTGAGGCCGTTTTGGTCTTTGGCTTGAACTCCGGCGCCTACGTGTCCGAAATTATGCGCGGCGGTATTCTGTCGGTAGACATTGGGCAAACGGAAGCAGGCCGCGCTCTTGGCTTGACCTATGGGCAGACGATGCTTCGTATCGTGCTCCCTCAGGCCATCAAGAACGTTGTTCCCACTCTTGGCAACGAATTTATCACACTTTTGAAGGAAACCTCTGTGGTAAGCTTTATTGCCGTTGTGGACTTGACTAAGGCCTTTCAGAACATTGCCAACTCGACGTATGAGTACATCATTCCTTATTTGATGCTGGCGCTGTCGTATCTTATCCTCGTCCTTTTGGTAACGGGGCTGATACGCCTCGTAGAAAGGAGGATGCGCGCAAGTGATAAGCGTTAAGAACGTTTATAAAAATTTCGGCCCTAAGGGCGAAATCAAGGTTTTGAGCGGAACCTCCTGTGAAATCAAAAAGGGGGAGCAGGTGGTTATCATCGGCCCTTCGGGCAGCGGTAAAAGCACTATGCTTCGCTGTATGAATCTTTTGGAGGAACCCACCTACGGTGAGATTTGGGTTGACGGTGATCTTTTGACCCCGGCCGACCCGTATTTGCACCCCGAGGTCATAATGGCCTCCAAAACCTTCGAGAAAATGAAAAACGCAGACCCTGACCGTGCGGATGCAGAGATCATTGCCGAAATCAAGGCAAAGGATTTGCTGAAAAAGCATGAAGGTAAGGCGTATTGTGCGGCGTTGAAGGCTATTGAAGCCGAAAACCGCATCAACATCAATCTGGCAAGACAAAAAATGGGTATGGTGTTCCAGCACTTTAACCTGTTTAACAACCTGACGGTTTTGCAGAATATGCTTCTTGCTCCCGTTCAGCTCAAAATTATGAGCAAGGAGGAGGCCGAGGAAAAGGCCTTGAAGCTTTTGGACAGAATCGGCCTTTTGGATAAAAGGGATGAGTACCCCTCCAAGCTTTCGGGCGGTCAGAAGCAGAGAGTTGCCATTATCCGCGCCCTTGTGATGAACCCCGAGGTTATTCTTTTTGACGAGCCCACCAGCGCCCTTGATCCCGAAATGGTCGGCGAGGTTCTGGACTTGATGAAGGATTTGGCCAAGGAAGGTATGACGATGGTTGTGGTAACGCACGAAATGGGCTTTGCCCGCGAGGTTGCCGACCGCGTTCTCTTTATGGCAGACGGTGTGATTGCCGTGGAGGGAAGCCCCGAGGAGCTGTTCAACCATCCCAAGCATCCCAGATTGCAGCAATTTTTGCAAAAGGTTCTGTAATGGAATTTTCACCAAAATATTTTGTGGCACGGCGCCTTGGCGCCGTGCTTTTTTGTTTCTCACTCTTTGTCGAAAAGGATACTTTTTTTAGGTAAAAGTCTTGTATTTTTCGCCTTTGCGTGTTACAATGAAAAGGAAAATGGAACGCAAAGGAGAAAAAATGCAAATTCAAAAAATGACGGCGGCACATAGGGAAGCAGTGAAGGCTATGATGCGTGTCTTTTATGCCTCGCCTGCCGTTTCCACCAACGGCTCCGAGGAGATTTTTCAGAACGATATTGAGGCTTGCGTTTCGGACAACCCTTATGCCGAGGGCTTTGTTTTTTGGGAGGACGCCAAGGTGGTAGGGTATGCGATGCTTGCCAAAAGCTTTTCTACCGAATTTGGTCTTCCTTGCATTTGGATAGAGGATCTCTATTTTTTGGAGGCCTACCGTGGCCGCGGCTTTGGAAGTGCCTTTTTTTCTTATGTAAGCGAGGCGTACCCCGATTGTATTCTTCGCTTGGAGGTGGAGGAGGAGAACGAGGTTGCCGTTCACACCTACCGTAAAAACGGCTTTGACACCCTGCCCTATACGGAAATGAAGAAAATAAATACCCGTACAAGCGGCAAGCAATAAAGGAGAAGAAAATATATGAGTAGCTTTGAAAACCTTCGCATTGTAGACAATTTTTATCAGACCTCGCTCTTTTTTCCAATGCCCACGGTGATTATCAGCACCTTGTGCGAGGACGGAACGACCAATCTTGGCCCCTATTCCTTGGTACAGCCCTATTATGTGGCAGGTAAGGACTATTACGCGATGCTCCTTTCTTGCCGCAATTCCTCCAATACCGCGCAGAACATTCTGCGTAACGGCAAATGTACCTTGAATTTCATTGACGATAACCCCAAGACCTTCAAGGAAGCAGTCAAGCTTTCTTGGCCCGGTGACAAGCCCGAGGAAAAAATGCCCCGTTGCCGTTTCCGCTTGGAAAAGAGCCTCTTGGAAGAGGAAACGGGAGAGGTGCGCCCGATGGTTTTGAGTGACGCTATCCAAGCCATTGAATGCACCTGGATGAGAGAGCTTGACGGTGCAGACAAGGATAAAGCGGGTGTGCTTGACGGATACGAGGGCCCCTATCACGATTTCAACGGTATCACAAGCCAATTTGGCGCCCATTTCATTCTTCGCGTGGATAAAATCCTGATGAAAAAGAAATATAAGGATGCCATCATCAACGGCGTTAAGGCGAAGGATTTTCCCCCCTTGCCCGTGGACTACGGCTACCGTGACAGTAAAAACTTTTGGTTCCACAGAAAAACGAGAATGCGCGCCGAGCTTTTGCAAATGAGAGAGGCGAGCCTCGCCTCCGTGCGTTATGCCGCAGACCGTGTGGACGATAAAATCAAATTTACCGACGATGCCTTGAAAACCGTTTTGGCGGTCCCCCGTGTGTTCTTGCCCTTGGTTTTGCGCGGATGCGTGGATTGGGCAAGAGAAAACGGAGTGGAGCTTATAACCGAGGAGCATATGAAAACCATACAGGATAAGCGCGCCAAGGAAAAGGCCGCCAAAAATAAAAAGTAAGAGGCTTTATGAAATACGCATTGGTTACGGGTGCCGCAGGCGGAATGGGACAGGCTACCGTTTCGGCCCTTTTGGCAGAAGGATATTTCGTTTTTGCCTTGGATAAAACAGCGCCCGAGGAAAGAGAGGGCGTTTTGACCTTGTCGGTGGACGTTACGGATAGTGCCGCCCTTTCTCTTGCTTTTTCCGCCGTATCGGAAAAAACGGAGCAAATAGATGCGGTGGTGCATTTGGCGGGTGTGTATATGCTGGACTCGCTGATAGAGATGGAGGAAAAGGCCCTTCGCAAGCTCTTTGACGTCAACTTTTTCGGCGCCTTTTTGGTCAATAAGACCTTTGCGCCCCTCTTGCGAGAGGGAGCCCGCGTCCTTATCGTAACAAGCGAGCTTGCGCCTCTGTCGCCCTTGCCCTTTACGGGCGCCTACGCCGTCAGTAAGGCGGCCTTGGACAAATATGCGTATTCTTTACGCATGGAGTGGCAGCTGCTTGGCGTTTCAGTATCGGTTTTGCGCGCGGGCGCGGTCAATACGGGTATGCTTTCCGTTTCCACCGAGGCGCTTTCCCGCTTTACCGAAAAAACGGCACTCTATTCCCCGAACGCCCTTCGCTTTGCCCGCATTGTCGATAGCGTGGAGGCAAGGTGCGTCGGCCCTGAAAGGCTGGCGAATAAGGCGTTGAAGATTTTAAAAAAGCGGCGTCCGAGGTTTGCGTATAAGCTCAACCGTAACCCTCTTTTGCTTCTTTTGGAGGCATTGCCTATGAGACTGCGCTTTTTCATCATACGAAAAATTTTGCAGTAAAGAAATACTTTCGGTAAAAAAAGGTCTGAAAATCAATTTTCAGACTCCTGCTTTGAAGCCTTCGCCGCCAACATGACGGCGGAGACCTCGCCAAGCGAAGCCCGTCACCAATCTACAAAGAAGGAAACTTTCGCGCAGCGAAAGGTATGGTTATAAGAATGAGGTGGATTTTTGCCTATTTGAAGCCTATGCGAAAGCGGCTTGCCCTGGGCATCGGCATCAAAATTGTCGCCACGCTTGCGGAGCTGATGATTCCGTTTTTGTTGACCTATATCATTGACAACGTCATTGGAAAAGGCACGGGTGACAACGTGGGGCGAATCGTGCTTTTCGGCGTTGTGATGGGTGCTTTTGCCGCGGCCGCCGCCGCGGGCAATTTGATTGCCAACCGCATGGCCAGTAAAACCACTATGCTTTTTTCCACTCGCATGAGAGAGGTTTTGTTCGCCAAGACCCTCGGCCTTTCCGCCAAGCAAACGGACGCCTTCACCATCCCTTCTTTAGAGTCTCGTATCACCTCGGATACATACAACGTGCATAATTTCGTGGCAACCATTCAGAGAATGGCCATTCGCGCCCCTATTCTTTTGCTCGGCGGTATCAGTATCACGCTTTTGATGGATTGGCGGCTGTCCTTGGTTATGATTGCCACCCTTCCTCTCATCTTCTTTATTGTGTACGGCATTTCCCGTCAGGGCGTTCCCCTCTATGGTAGAGTACAGCGCTCGGTGGACGGAATGGTGCGTGTCGTCAGAGAGGACGCGCAGGGCATTCGCGTTATCAAGGCGCTCTCTAAGGTGGATTATGAAAACGCGCGGTATGACGCGGCCAATCGCGTTCTCTGCAAGGACGAAACCCGTGCAGGCACGGTGATGGGGGCGTCCAACCCCTCTATGACGCTTTTGATGAATTTAGGCATCGTAGGCGTTGTGGCACTCAGTGCCTATCTTGTGTCAAACAACCTTTCCACCGCCGCCACCGTTATTGCCTTCATGCAATATTTCACCCTCGTTTCCATGGCGATGATGTCCTTGTCCCGTATCTTCGTTATTTACACCAAAAGCGCCGCCTCTGCGCGCCGTATCTCTGCGGTTTTGGAAAGCGAGGAGGATTTGGCACTTCGCGAGGATGACGGCAAGGGAAACGCCGACTATCATATTTCCTTTGAGGGCGTTTCCTTCTCCTATCTTGGCAAAAAGAAAAATCTCGATACCATCTCCTTTGCGCTCAAAAAAGGACAAAGGCTTGGCATTATCGGCGCTACGGGAAGCGGCAAATCCACGGTTATCAGGCTTTTGATGCGGCAGTACGATGCCAACGAGGGCTGTATCCGAATCAACGGCAAGGATGTTGGCTCCTACACCAAGGAGGAGCTGACAGGGATGATGGGCGTTGTTTTGCAAAACGATTTCCTTTATGCCGATACGGTCTTGGAAAATATCTGCTTTGGCAGAGAGCTTTCTACCGACCAGGTGGAAAAAGCAACCAAAATTGCCCAAGCACACGACTTTATTTCTGCCTTTCCCGAAGGGTATTTACACGGCGTCACCACGGGCGGAACCAATATTTCGGGCGGTCAGCGCCAGCGTCTTTTGATTTCCAGAGCCGTTGCCGCTCGTCCTGACATTCTGATATTGGATGACGCCTCCTCGGCACTCGACTATAAAACGGATGCCGCCTTGCGCCTCGCTTTGCAGGATGCGTTGCCCGATTCCACCATTATTACCGTTGCCCAAAGAGTCAGCTCTGTGATGGGGTGTGATCTCATTCTGGTGTTGGAGGACGGTAAAATGATTGGGCGCGGTACGCACGAGGAGCTGATGAAGGACTGCGCGGAATATCGCGAAATCAGCGAGTCGCAGATGGGAGGTGCTCTCCTTGACTGATAAGAACAACCAAAAGCAACCGATAAAGAACAAAAAGGGCTTGTTTTTGCGTTTGAGCAAATATGTATTGCAGCAATGGCCGCTCTTTATTCCTGCGGTGCTTCTGACGCTGCTTTCCAATCAGCTTGCCTTAATGGGCCCTCGCTTTTCGGGGGCGGCCATTGACGCTATTGGGGCAGAGGGCGGCGTTGACTTTGCTACGGTATGGCCAAGCGTTATAAAAATGCTGATTTGCTATGCCTCCTCTGCTATTCTTTCCTATCTTCTTGCCATTATGATGGTTCACTTATCCCAGCGTATCATCTATAAAATGCGGAAGCAGGTCTTTGAAAAGCTGACATCCTTGCCCGTTTCCTATTTTGATACGCACGCCACGGGCGATATTATCAGCCATCTTTCCTACGATATTGATACCATCAATGCCACACTGTCGCACGATTTGATACAGGTGATGACAAGCCTCTATACCGTTATCGGCTCGGCGGTCTTTATGCTGCAAATTTCGCCGCCTATGATTTTGATTTTCGTCTTTACCGTGCCTGTTTCCATCATCGTGACGCAGTATCGTTCAAGGGTAGTGCGCCCCCTTTTCCGCCGCCGCTCTCAAAAATACGGTGAGCTGAACGGCTATGCCGAGGAAATGCTGACAGGCTCTCGCACCATTGCCGCATACGGTAGGCAAAAGGTCATTTCAGGGCGCTTCAACGTCCACAATGACGAGGCGATGGACGCCTATTATAAGGCGGAATACCACGCGGCAACCCTTTTTCCCACCATCAACTTTATCAACAACTTTTCCTTGGCCTTGGTGGCGGTGTTCGGCGGTATTCTTTATATGTATTCCCAAAGTGGCGCTATTGCCGCCACCTCCGCGTTCTTTATCACGTTAGGTGGCGTTGCACAGTTCGTGCAGTATTCGCGCAAATTTGCGGGCCCTATCAATGAGTTTTCCAACGTGCTTCACGAGTTCCAGTCTGCCTTCTCGGCGGCCGAGCGTGTCTTTCGTATTTTGGATGAGGCGCCCGAAAAGCCGGATGCGGAAAACGCCCTTTCCATGCCACAGGCGGAGGGCGAGGTTTCCCTGCAAAACGTCACCTTCGGGTATACCGAGGAGCGCATCATTCTGAAAAACCTTTCCGTTCTGGCGGAGAAGGGAAAGACCGTTGCCATCGTTGGCCCCACAGGAGCGGGCAAAACCACCGTTATCAATCTTTTGATGCGGTTTTATGATCCCCAAAGCGGTGTCATCGCTATGGATGGTATGCCCATCGAGAGCATCAAGCGGCGCGACCTTCGCCTCGCCTACACGATGGTTTTGCAGGACACCTGGCTTTTCTATGGCAGTATTTACGATAACATCGTCTACGGCAAAGAAAACGCCACGCCCGAGCAGGTGTATGCGGCCGCCAAAGCAGCCCATATTCACAGCTTTATCGAAGGGCTGCCCTTAGGCTACGATACCAAGCTGTCGGATGACGGCGTCAACATCTCCAAGGGCCAGCGTCAGCTTATCACCATCGCGCGCGCCTTTTTGTCGGAGGCTCCCGTTCTGATTTTGGACGAGGCAACCTCAAACGTTGACTCCCGAACCGAAATTCAGATACAAAAGGCTATGAACGAGCTGATGAAAAACAGAACCTGCTTTATCATCGCTCACCGCCTTTCTACCATTCAGAACGCCGACGTTATTTTGGTGGTGAAGGACGGGCAGATTATTGAGCAGGGAAATCACGAGGCTCTCTTGGAAAAGGGCGGCTTCTATTACACGCTTTACAATTCGCAATTCAAATAAAAAAAGGAGAATACTATGTTTTCATTTTTACACGGCTACCTTCCGGGCGTCTGGGAAGCGCAGGTTCGCGAAGGCCTTGTTCGCAAGGAAGACGGCATTCGCGTTTGTCACAATATTATGTTGAACGAGGATATGAAGTTCAACGCGATCGCACGCAAGGATGGCCCCCTTTGGAATATCGCCAAGGAGCTTGGCGGCCCCTTCTACATTGATAGATTGCAGGGCGGCTGCTATATCGACGATTACGTGTACGACAATGCCTTGCTTGACGCCTACCGTGAAATGCTGGGCGACAATTTCTGGGGATTCCAGATGCACGAATGGTTCTCCAATTATGCCTCGGACCTGGTGCGCGTAAAGGATATTCCCCGCGAGCAGTGGACGGCCAAGGGCATCAGCGACTATATTTTCAAAAAACGCCCCCTGCCCTATCTCTTCTTGGAATGTATGAACGCCGAGGAGATGGCAGAGCTTGGCTATCCCGAAAGCTTTGGCGAATACTATCGCAATATGACCGAGATTTACCGCCGCCGCGTTGCCAAGGTTGGTGATTTAATTCCTGCCGATAGCGCATACCTCGTCTATCCCTTTGAGGTTTCTATGGGGGCAAAGCGCGTGATGCCCGAGGTCGGCGCGCAGTCGCGCGACGCCCGCATCCAGATTTGCTACGCCGCAGGTATGATGCGCGACAACGGGCGCTCCTTCGGTGTTTATTACGAGCCTTGGTGGATAACGCCGCGCACCGTCAACGCACCGAATGAGGACCCGCCCTGCACCTGCTGCTCCTATCACCGCACGGGCGCGAACGAATGGGGTATCACCAAGGGAGCTGATTTTCCCTACGAGTCGGCGGGCAGAAACGGCGGAAGCTCCCGCTCTCTGCAAAAGCGCATTTTCCTTTACGCCTACCTTTCCAACGCCGCATTCATCAGCGAGGAGTGGGGACTTTGCAACGTCTTTAACGATTGGGAGAGCTATGAGCTTTCTCCTTACGGACAAACCAAGAAGGACTTTATCGACTTCGTTGAGAAATACGGCGACGTGGGCGAAAAGCTGAACCCCATCGGTGTTGTGCTTCCCAAGAATTTGATGGTGCTTGACAGGGTCAACCTGCCCGATACCTATTGCTCCTTCTCCGTGAAATCTCCCGAGCTGAATCAGCTGAAGGCAACCTTGAAGAGCTTGTTCTCGGGCGAGGAGGATACCTCAATGGCCGAGTACCGTACCTTTATTGAAAACGAGGTGCCCGACGCGCTTTTGATTGTCAACGATGGCTACGGAGATTTGAGCAAGTACGAATATCTGGTTGATTTGACCTTTGATTCCACCTTCGCCGCGAAGCACGGCAACGTCATTTCTCCCGAAGAGGTTGTTCCTCTGCTTCGTAAGCGTCTTCCTTGCTATGTTGAGGGCAAGGCACATTGGCTTGTCAATGAAAGAACGGGCGGCGGTCATTACCTGACGGTGATGAACCATCGCGGTGTGCGTCGCACCTTGGAGGAGGGTGAAACCACGATTCCTGAGGATGCAAAGACGCTTGAGGTCACCTTCAAGGATGAGAACGCCGCGCCCAAGCTTTTAGAGGGTAACGCCAAGCTTGAAAAGGAAAACGGCCGCTGGTTCTTGACAGTAGGCCCCGGCGACTTTGCCTTTATTGCATTTTAACGGAAGCGAATAAAACGCGCCCCGAGGGCATTTGCCCTCGGGGCCTTTTGCTTGTATAGGCTTGCACTTTTCTGCTATTGATTTTTTTCAAGGGCTGTGGTACAATAAAGACGAAAAAAGTCAAAAGGGAAGGGAAATGCGTATGACCGTTCAAAGCACAGAGGCTGTATCCACGGAGTATATTCATTTGAACAGCTGCGGCTGTCAGCATCTTTCGGGGAAGGATGCCGCCGTTCTTCGTCAAAGAGGGCGCGTGGATTATCACATTTTGTATATTGCGGCAGGTGCCTGCTTTGTTACCGTGAACGGACAAGAGGTGCGCGCAGACGAGGGAAGTCTTGTGTTCTTCTTCCCGGGAGAAAGGCAAGAGTATCGCTTTCGTGCCGATATTCCCACAGCCTCCTATTACCTGCACTTTTCAGGCGAGTCGCCAAGGCACTTGCTTGCGAAAATCGAGGCGGGACAGGCGCGCGTCTTTTCGATTGGCAAAAGCGCAACCCTTGAGGAGCTTTGGCGGCGCACCGCCGAGGAACACACCCTCTCGCTTCCCGAGTCGGACGGCGTTACGGGCGGATATTTACTCTCTATTTTGTCGCTCTGCGTCAGAAAGGTCTTTTTCGCGGCAGGGGAGGTGTCCGATTCCTCTAAAAAAATCACGGCCATCTGCCGCCATATGTTAGCCTCATTAGCGGAGGATTTGCCCGTTGCGGAATATGCGCGCCTTTGTCACCTCAGCGAGAGCCGCTTTACCCATCTTTTTCACGAGGTGATGGGCAAAAGCCCCGTGCGGTATCTGGCAGAGCTTCGCTTACAAAGAGCCAAGGAGCTATTGCGGGATACAACCCTTTCTATTCTTGAAATCGCCGCCACCGTCGGCATAAAAAATCCCTATTATTTCAGCCGCTTCTTTAAAAAACACGCGGGCCTCTCTCCAACGGATTACCGCAAAGAAAAAACGGCCCTATCGGAATAAGGCCGTTTGCGCGAATGGGAGCTTGTTATCCGCGTATACCGTAGCTTGCCGTTGTCGGATCGAGAAAAAGTGCGATTTCGGGCGTATAAAAGGTGAAAAGGGCAAAGGCGGCGCCTATTAAAAGAAAGGCGAGCTTGGCAGCCCACGGGGAAGAGCGGCGCGTACTTTCCTTTTCAAGCTGCTTTGCCTCGTATATGGCGGCCGCTCCTGCCGAAAGGAAGAAAATCGTGATATTGACGAAATCGGGCGAAGGGCCGATAACGCCGTTATAGGTGTAAAACAAAACGGGAATCAGAATAAGACCGAGCAAGGTGCCCTTCAGCTTGATGCACCAAAAGGCCGCCTTTTCCCGAAAGAAAAAGCTTTGAATGATAGCAAAAAGAAGCATAGGAAAGAATAAAATCTTCATATGCTCCCAAGTGGATTCGTTAACCGCTGAGAAGGGAGCAACGAAAACGCTCTTGCCGGAAAGGTCATACAAAAAGTGCAAAAGCGTGCCTAACAGGGTAACGACAGCGGCGTTCCACAGCTGCCAGATTTTAACCGATTTTTTCATAAAAGAGAACAGTCCTTTCTTTGCGTTGCTTTGTTAAATAAATTGTATTCAAAAAGAAGCGAAATATGCGTATCCTCTTTTTAGATTGCGTTTGGTTATGCGCTTTTAAATTCTCATAGCGAAAGGAAGAAGAATCAAATGAATTTTATTGAAATTGCAAATGCGCGGCAATCCTGCCGCAGCTATGACAGGGCGCGCGCGGTGGAAAAGGAAAAGCTTGCCGCTATTTTGGAAGCGGCCCGTCTTTCTCCCTCTGCCTGTAACGGTCAGCCCTATCAAATCACCGTATGCACGGGCAAGAGTGCTTCGGCGGTGGCCAAGGCAGTTGGCGGTATGGGAATGAATAAATTTGCCGTTGACGCCCCCGTTTTGCTCGTTTTGTCCGAGATGCCCTACGTGGCAACGGCGGCGCTTGGTGCCAAGGTGAAGAAAAACGATTATCGTTCAATGGATATCGGTATTCTCTCTGCCTATATCACGGCCGCGGCAACGGCCGAGGGGCTTGGCAGCTGTATTCTCGGCTGGCTTGATGACGCCGAAATTCGCAAAATTTGCGGCCTTGACGGTACCGTGCGCCTGGTTATTACCCTTGGTTACGCCAAGGAGGATGACCCCCTTCGCCCCAAAAAGCGCAAGGATTTAGATGCGCTGGTGCGTTATGCGGAATAAGATTCTTTCTTGCAAGATAGCAGAAAAGTGCAAATGAATGGCAGAAAGAAGTATTGTGCGCGCACCTTGCTTATGGTATAATTTTGTCACTATATAGCAGGAGGAAGATACATGCTTCGTGTTGGAATTATTGGATATGGCGTTCGTATGAAAACCGTTGTTACCGAGCTTTTACATACGGGAAAAATCGAGATAGTGGCGGTGGCCGATAGCAATATCGAAAACGCCAAGGCAAGTGCGGCGGCCAACGGTGTTGCCTCTTGCCGCTTCTATACTGACCCGGTTGAAATGTTGGATAAGGAGTCGCTTGACGGTGTTTGCATCGGCACGCGCTGCTCCAGTCATACCGCATATGCGCTTCTTGCGGCCTCGCGCGGTCTTCCGATGTTCTTGGAAAAGCCCGTTTGCACCACCTATGAGGATTTGGAGCGCTTGAAGGGCATTCTCTATCACAATGACAAAACCATCGTATCCTTCCCGTTGCGCCTCACCTCTGTTGTCTCGTATGTCAAGGACATCATTGATAGCGGCCGTATCGGCAGGGTAGAGCACGTGCAGGCGTATAACAACGTATACTACGGGCGCGGATATTACCATAAATGGTATCGCGACGAAAACGAAACGGGCGGTATGTTCTTGCAAAAGGCAACCCACGATTTTGACTATATCAACTATATCTTGAAGGACGTTTATCCTGAAACCGTCTGCGCGATGAAGTCCAAGCAGATTTTCAAGGGCGATAAGGCGCCGGGATTGATGTGCAAGGATTGCGCCGAGAGCGATACCTGTCCTGAAAGCCCCAAAAACGTCAGCCAGCTTGGTGATGGATGCATTATCGGCGAGTATTGCTGCTTCGCCAAGGATACGGGCAACGAGGATAGCGGAAGCGCTATTGTGCGGTACAATAGCGGAATGCACGTGGCCTATTCGCAGAACTTTGTTGTTCGCGCCTCCGCAGGCAAGCGCGGCGCTCGGTTTATCGGGTATCTCGGCACGCTGGAATTTGATTTTCAAACGGGCGTTGTAACGGTCTACCATCACAGAAGCTATGTCACCGAAACGCACCAAATAAGCGCCGCAAGCTCCACTCATTTCGGGGGAGACGCTAAGCTGGCGGAAAACTTTGTCGGCGTGATGGAGGGAAAAGAGGTCTCTCATTCCAATCTTAAAGAGGGCATTTTGAGCGCCGAGATGTGCTTGGCGGCAAGACTTTCCTCCGAAACTGACAAGTTCATTCCCATTACGTTCAGAGTATAAGGGCGTAGCATCTGCGCTATAAAAGGCAACGAGTCTTCTCGTTGCCTTTTCTTTTTTGGATAAAACGGGGCTTTTGTGTAAACCTCTTGCATTGTGTCGGAATTTCTGTTATAATAAAGATAATCTCAGCTTGAGAAAAGAGCGTATCGGCATCAAAAATATCGGCGAATGCGTCGTGTTTTATAAAGATTTTATTAAAGCGGTATAAAGGAGTGTCACCATGAGTAACGTAAAGAACGATCCCAAGTATAAAAACGCGCTTTTGCAGGCTATTCGCGCACAGCTTGAGCACAGAGCATTTTGGCTCTATCTGCTTTGTGACGAAGCCAAGAAAAGAGGCCTTGACCCCAGAGATTTCGGAAGTGACGCGGTAAAGCGCTGCGGTCTGTCCCAAGGCGCCGACCTTGTTAAGAAGGGCAAAACCGATAGCCTCAAGGGCCTTCGCAAAACGCTTTTCACCAAGGCCGCTCAGCTTGTTTTTGAAATGAAGGTTCTGGAATCCACGGACGATAAGCTTTCTATTGACTTCCATTATTGCCCTCTGGTTAAGGCTTGGCAAAAGGCAGGCTGCTCGGACGAGGAAATCGCTATGCTTTGTGACATCGCTATGTGTGGTGACCACGGCATCGGCGAGTGCTACGGAAGCGTGCTTGACCTTCCCAAGTGCATCGCCAAGGGCGACGATATTTGCAGCCTTCGTTATCACAAGAAGGAAAAGGATGCCGAATAATCTGTCGCTTTTGTCGGCGCGAATTTTATTGACATAAGGAAAGCGGAAAAAAAGACTCTAACGGTGCTTTCCGTGAAAGGAGAGAGCGTATGTATCAGCAAATTTCAGAAAAAATGAAGCGAGATGCGCGCATCGTGCAAACGGTCAGCCGCAAGCAAAGGCAAACGATAATGCGGCTCTCTGTGGCGATATTTCTCGTTTACCTGGTCGCTCTTCTTTTGTGTCTGGCGACACAGGCAGAGCCGCCTGTATGGATATTCGCACTTGCTTTCGTTACCGCCGCCGCGGTTGTTTCCGTTTGCGTTTTCGTTCGGTGGGCAAAAAAACCGAAAATCTTTATAGGGCAAATAACCCGAATAGAAACGGAGCGCAAAATCGTTGCCCCAAAGGGCACGGGCGCCTTCGGGCGCTTGCCGATGCGTACAGCGGAGGTGTACGAGCTCGTTATCGCGATAGAGGATGGAAAGAAGGAAACGCGCGTGATATTCTGCCCCGCACAGCACGAAATGGTATTGAAGGAGAAGGACACGCTTTTGTGCCATTCCGCCTTACCGTATCCTGCCCATCTTTCTAATCCCACCAAATGCATTTGTATGCACTGCGGCACGATGCAGTCCTCGGAAAAAACGGCCTGCATTACCTGTGGGGCAGATTTATACAACATCTTTTCGGTAAAACCGTAACAAAAAAGCCGTTGGGCATTTGCCCCAACGGCTTTTTGCGTGTTTCTCTTTTATCTCAAAATCTTCTTCAAGAAAGCAACGGTTTCTTCGATGTCCTTCGTCTGCTGGTCGCCCGAAATCTCGCGCTCGATGATATAGTTGCCCGTATAGCCAACGGCTTGCAGGCGCTTTACAACCTCGGGAATGTTTGCCATACCCTCGCCCACCTTAACCTCGGTGCCAAGGGCTTTTCCGCTAGTCGGATAGAGGCCGTCTTTGATGTGGGTGTCCATAACGTACTTGCCGAACACGGTGATAGCGTCAGCAGAGTTGCCCTTGCCGTAGAGAATCAGGTTGGCGGTATCCATATTGATACCAACGTTGTCAAGACCTATTTCCTCAATAAAGCGCAGAAGGGTGATGGGCGTTTCCTGGCCCGTCTCAAAAAGGAAATTGATTCCCAAGCTCTTGAAGGAGGAGGCAAGGTAACGAAGCGCGATAAGAACGTCGCGGTATTTCGGGTCGTTCATGTTTTCGGGCAAGAAGCCTGCGTGAGTTGCCACGCGCGTAACACCCAGCTTTTTGGCAAATTCCGCTCCCAGCATAAGCTCTTCTATACGCTTCATGCGGTAGGTTTCGGGTACAATGCCAAGCGTAGAGGGGCCGTCAATGAAGTTCCAAGCCTGCGGGCCCGACCAACCTGCCCAAAGCGTCGAAATCTCGATATTATACTGCTTTGCCGCCTCGGTGATGGCGGCCGCCTGTTCGTCTGTGTAGAGGCTCATATCCCAGACGTTAACCTGGCAGCATTCGCAACCCACGTCGTGAAGTCTCTTCATTTGTTCAAAAGGATTTGTTTCCTTTTTGAGTAAAAAAAGCGCACCTATTTTATTCATTGTAGTTCTCCTTTGCAGAGCAAAAATGTTCGTTTTGCCGATTGTCTCGGTGTTGCTCACAGTATACCATAAAAATCCGCCTTTTTCAATATGTTTTTCAACAATTCGTTTTTTAGCTTGAAATCACCAAAAATCACTTTTTGTGTGGGCTCACTTGAGTGTTGAAAAAAGAAAGAAACCGTGCTATACTATGAGTAACGCAAAAGCCTTCGTTTTGATAGGCTTAAATCCCAAGGAGAGTGCAATGACAGACCTTCTTTTCGCTTTAAACGCCACAGCCCCCGTTGTCTTGATGGTGTTAATAGGATATTTTCTTAAACGGTTAGGCTTGCTTGACGCAGGAATCGCAAGGGTCTTAAACAAGCTCGTTTTCCGCGTTTTTTTGCCTGTCATGCTTTTTCTCAACATTTACAAGATTGAGCGCCTTGCGGATGTGGATTTCTTGTTCGTGGGGTATGCGATAGCTGCAACGCTGGTTCTCTTCGCCATCTTTCTGGTTGCGGTTTTGTTCTTTACCAAGGAAAATGCGAAAAGAGGCGCACTTTTGCAAGCCTCCTTCCGTGCCAATTACGCGCTGGTCGGTATACCGCTTGCTTCGTCACTTTTTGGCGCCGAGGGCGCCATCGCCGCAACGGTGCTTTCCGCCTTTTTAATTCCTGTTTTTAATGTGCTTGCCGTGGTAAGCCTTTGCGTCTTTTCGTCGGATAAGAAGCCGAGCGTGAAAAAGATTCTCGTAGGCATCGTAAAAAATCCGCTGATACAGAGCATTGCCGTGGGCTTTTTGGCCCTCGGTGTCCGCGCGTTGTTCGTGGCAGGGCAGATAGCGTTTAGGCTCTCCGATATTGAGCCGATATATAAGACCCTAAACAGCTTGTCCTCGGTTGCAACGCCGCTGGCTCTTTTGGTGATCGGCGCACAGTTCGAGTTGTCTGCTATTCCGGAATTGAAGAAGCACATTGTCTTTGGCGTGGTTGCCAGAAACCTTATCGCACCGCTTTTGGGCATTGGCGCTGCTTACCTTATCGGCGGCTTCAACGGCGCGCACTTTGCCACCTTCGTTGCGGTCTTTTGCACGCCCGTGGCGGTTTCCAGCGTCCCTATGGCGCAGGAGATGGGCGCAGACGTCTCTCTTGCAGGACAGCTTGTGGTGTGGAGCACGGTCTTTTCCGCCGTCAGCATATTCCTCGCCTCCTATTTGCTAAAAATGCTCGGCGTTTTCTGAACCTGAAAGCGAACGCTTCAAAAAAATAAATAAAAACCGCCGATGAGGAGAGGGAAAATTCCTCATCGGCGGTTTTGTTTTTCGCTTGTTTTCAGAAGGGAAACGCGCCCTTCCTCGTTCCTTCGCCGTGCTCGGTGGTGCGGAAATCAACGGTGCCTGCGGAAAGGGTAGCCCTTGCGGCATTATTTTGTATGCATCGTCTTGTATTGCATGGGCGTGCGTCCTGTCACCTTCTTGAACACCTTTGAAAAATAGTTGGGGGAATCAAAGGCAAGCGAAGCGGCAATTTCGCTGACAGAGGCCTTGCCTAAGCGAAGCATCTTCTTGGCAGCATCAATTTTGAGCTTCAAAAAGTAGGACATAATGGTGTCACCCGTGGACTTTTTGAACTGACGGAACAGGTAAGATTTGGTATAGGATAAGTTGCGCGCAATCTCGTCAATGGTGACTGTGCGCGTCAGATTCGCCTTTAAGTAAGCAATAATCTCTTTGGTGAGGTGCTCCTCGTAGTCCTCTTTCAAAAGGAATTGTGCCGCCTCTCCCTTTTCCGTTTCCTCGCGCATCAGTCTGATAAGCAAAATCTCGGTCAGGTTTTTAATGAGCTGCATACCGCCCAAGGACGCGGTCTTGGATAAGGGCATCTTGCGGATGTCGGGGTTGGATATGGGCAAATCAAAGGTGTTCTTGCTCTCCTCAATAATCATATAGATATATTTGAGCAAATCGCGGTCAAGCGTCAAATGCTTGTTCTCAAAAAAGCGGATGGCCTCGCTCTTGCATTCAAAGGAGATAATAAACACGTCGGGTGCGCTTTGCGTGTCTGCCGAAAGCGTATGATACTCGTTCGGCTTGTGAAATAACACCTCTCCTTCCGCAAGGGTTATCTGCTTGCCGCTCGCCGTGCAAACAATGGGGTTTTTGACAGCGTAAACGAGCTCCCAAAAGTCGTGCGACTCTCCGTGACTGACAAAATTCGGGTCAAACTCAAAATAATGCACGGTCACAATCTTTGAAATGTTTAGCAGGTTTTCAATTTTGTGCTTGTAATATGTTTGTCTCATGGGTTTATTATATCGGGTTTCTGCTCAAAAGTCAACAAAAATCCATATAAAAAAAGAAAGTGTACTATTTTACTCTTTTAATGTACTAATCGCTCTTTTATTTGTAGGAGGTATCCGTTAAAATAATAGTATAGGGAATATATCACAGTAAAAAAGATATAAGGGGGGAGCGCTATGAAAAAAGTAACGCTATGCGGTACGGTCTTGCTTGACGAGGTCAAAAAGATTGACCGTTATCCCGATAAAGGAATGCTCGTAACCATCACCGAGATGTCGCGCGCCGTAGGCGGTGCCGTCTGCAATAGCGGCATCACCCTCAAAACGCTTGACCCTTCTCTTGAAGTGGCGGCTATCGGGTGTGTCGGGTGTGACGATAAGGGTGACTTTATCCTGGAAAGGCTGAAAGGGGCGGGCGTTGATGTATCAGGCGTCATTCGCTCTCAAACCGCGCCCACGTCCTTTACCGATGTGATGACGTTAGAGACTACGGGCGAGCGCACCTTCTTCACTATGCGCGGCGCGTGTAGCGAGCTGACGGTTGAGAACGTCGCCGTTGATGCCCTTGATTGTGACATCTTTCACCTTGGGTATCTGCTCCTGCTTGACGGGCTGGATTGCGAAAACGCCACCTATGGCACCGAAGCGGCAAGGCTTTTGGCCTTGGTGCAGGCAAGGGGCATCAAAACCTCAATAGACGTGGTGAGTGAGCAGTCAGACCGCTTTGAGCGCCTCGTGCGCCCCGCGCTTCCGTACTGTAACTATGTTGTCATTAACGAAATTGAGGGCGGCAGGGTCGCGGGCATCTCGCCTCATGCGGAAAACGGCAAGCTCTCTCTTTCTCGGTTGAAGGCCATCTGTCAGCGCTTGATGGAAATGGGCGTGAAGGACGCGGTTGTCATTCATTGCCCCAAGCTCTCCTGCTCGTTGGAAGCGAACGGCACCTTCACCGTGCTTTCCTCGGTGGGATTGAAAAAGAGCGAAATCGTTGGAACAGTTGGCGCGGGCGATGCCTTTTGCGCGGGTATGCTTTACGGTTTTGCCCATGGGCTTTCCGCTGCCGAGGGTATGAAGGTCGCATCCTGTGCCTCTATTTGCAACCTGCTTGTCGCGGATAGCGTAAGCGGCGCAAGGAGCCTTGGAGAAACGATGAAAATGGAAGCCGTCTATGGCCGTGAAGCTTTGCAGGATGTCGAGGATTAAAACAAAAAATCAAATTCGGAGGAAATATAATGTTAGTCAATCTTAGCGAAATTCTCAAGATTGCGGAAGCAGATAAGACCGCAATCGGTATGTTTAATGCCACGGGCTTTGATAGCCTGCGCGCCGTTATCGAGGCGGCAGAGGAGTTGAACCAGCCCGTCATCATCGCGCACGCCGAGGTGCATAACGTGTATAACGATGTCTCCTACGTCGGCCCCGCTATGATTGCCGCGGCGCAAAATGCCAAGGTGCCCGTCTGTGTGCATCTTGATCACGGTGTCAGCCTTGATATGATTTACCGCGCGCTCCGCATCGGCTTTACCTCAGTTATGATGGATGCCTCGGCGCTTCCTTATGCGGAAAACCTTGCCTTAACCAAGCAAATCACAAACGCCGCGCACGCTATGGGCGTTAGCGTTGAGGCAGAGCTCGGTCGCCTTGTTGCATCCGAGTCGGGCGAGGTGGATGAAAGTATGACGCGCCCCGAGGATTACTATACCTGTCCCGATGAGGCAGAGGCGTTTTCTGCCGCAACGGGCATTGATGCGCTTGCCATCGCCTTCGGTACCTCTCACGGATTTTATAAAGCAACCCCCAAGCTTGATTTTGATGTCATCAAGAATGTCAAGGCCAAAACGGGCTTGCCGCTCGTTATGCACGGGGGAAGCGGTGTCAGCGAGGAGGGATTCCGCGCCGCCATTGCCGCAGGCATTCGCAAAATCAATTATTATTCCTATATGTCCAAAGCAGGCTATGAGGCCGCCGCCCGCGTGCTTGCCGCAGGCAACAGTCAGTATTTGCACGATGTGGAATATGCCGCATACCAAGCAATGAAGGAAGATGTAAAAAAAGCCATCAAGGTCTTTTCGGCTCTTGGCTAAAATTGCCCATGGCGGCAGGAAGCCGCAAGGGGCAGTATGAAATACAGCCCTCTTTTGCTTCCTTTGCCCTGAACAATTTTACCACAAGAGCCCTCTCGGCTAAATTGCCCATAGCGGCAGGAAGCCGCAAGGGGCAGAAGGAACTCCCCCCATACAACTAAAAACACTTAAATAAGGAGCACATATTATGAGAATTTTAGCAGTTGGATGTCACCCCGATGATGTTGAAATTGCGTGCGCCGGTACACTTGCCAAGTGCGTTGCGCGTGGAGACACCGTTATCGTTTGCCATGCATCCTCGGGCAACCTTGGACACGTCATTATCCCTCCTGATGAATTGACCGTGATGCGCCACGCGGAAGCGGTGAAGGCAGGAAAGCTTGCGGGCATTGAGGTAATCGCCGGCGGCTTTGATGACCTTGAAATTTACGAGGGCAATAAGGAAGCGCGCGACAAGATGGTGGACATCATTCGTTATGCAGACCCCGATATGATTATCACGCATGACCCTGATGACTATATGCCTGACCACGTTTCCGTATCCAAGCTCGTCTTTGATGCGTCCTTTACCGCAACGCTTCCCAACTATCATACCGCAAACACCAAAAACGCGGTCAAGCTTGTTCCCATTTACTATATGGACACCCTCGCAGGCGTCGGCTTCAATCCCACCGAATATGTTGACGTGACCGAGTACATTGATTTGAAGCTTGAAATGCTCGAATGCCACGAAAGCCAAATCGTCTGGATGCGCGACCATGACGGCATTGATTTTCCCGATATGGTACGCACCTGCTCCCGTTATCGCGGCTATCAGTGCGGTGCCGATTATGCCGAGGGCTTCCGTCAGTGTCAGGTGTATCTCAAAGGCACAACCAAGCGCTTGCTTCCTTAAACACAATAAAAACATCAAGCATTCATAAAGGAGAAAACAAAATGAACTTCAATTCTACCGTAAAGGGCAGTATGCTCGAAGGCTTCTACCCGGCAGGCTGGGACTTTGATAAAATCGACGCTTGCATTGATGCCCCCGAAAAAATCACCGAAAGACAGTCCTTCTGGAACGAAGGCTTCACCCCCATCAAGTGTGATTCGCTTGCCGAATTTGAAACCTATATGGGACACGAAATCGCTATGCAAATCAAGCTTGCCAAGGAAAGAGGCGAGAAAATCGCCTTCATTCTTCCCGTTGGCCCTATGGGTATGTATAAGTGGGTGGTCTATTTCATTCGCGAGTGGAAAATCTCCTGCGACCACGTATACACCTTTAATATGGACGAGTGGAGCGATAGCGAGGGCAACACCCTTCCCTCCGATAACCCCGGCGCCTTCCAGTACGCTATGGAAAACGCCCTCTTCAATCCCTTGGGCGAGTACACCGTTCCTGCTTCGCAGAGAAACTTTGCAACCAAGGAAAACCTTCCCACCTATCCTGAAAAAATCAAGGCACTTAAAGCAGAGGGCGTAAAGCTCGTTTTGGTTTACGGCATCGGCAGAGTGTGCCATATCGCATTCTGGGAGCCTCATTTCGCAGCCGAATTTGCAACCGAGGAGGAGTGGAAGGCGCAGCCCTACCGCATCGCCGCTAAAATCCATCCTCTGACGGTAGAGCAGAATGCCTTTACCAGCTTCAAGTCGAGAACAACCCTCGTTCCGTGCCGCGCCAACACCATCGGCCCCGCCATCATCTTTGCGGCAGATTATGCCATCGGCGGCGCAGACGGTACGCTTGGCAGAGGTATGCAGTGGCAGGGTATGTCCCTTTGGATGACGCTTCGTCACGGTCCTTCCACTTGGATCACCTCTTCCTACATTCCCACATTACCTGGTCGCCTCTTCTTCCTCTCTGAGCTGGCAGGTCCCTTGGTTGCGGAGTGCAACTGATTTTGAGGCATCTCTCTATGCCGAAGCCGCTATAAAGGCTTCCTTTCAGTCCGAGAGAAAATAAAAAATAACGCTTGCACCGTGTCTGGTGCAAGCGGTATTGCTTTTTGTTTGTTACAGGTCAATTTCCTCGCCGCGCTTGATACGCTCGCGGTATTCTGCCGTGGCGCAGAAAATAACGTCGCCTGCGGAGTTGATAGCGGTTTCAAGAGAATCCTGCACAACGCCGATAATGAAGCCGACAGAAACCACCTGCATTGCGATGCTTTGGTCGATGCCAAGGAAGGAGCAGGCCATCGGGATAAGGAGCAAAGAGCCTCCTGCAACGCCCGAAGCGCCGCAAGCGCCCAAGGTTGCAACGAAGGAGAGAAGGATAGCGATGAAAATGTTGACGGAAACGCCCTGCGAATGTGCGGCGGCAAGAGACATCACGGTGATGGTGATGGCGGCACCGTCCATATTGATGGTAGCACCCAAGGGGATAGAAACGCTGTAATGCTCGCGGTCAAGCCCTAACTTTTCGCAAAGTGCCATGTTAACGGGGATATTCGCCGCGCTCGAACGGGTGAAAAAGGCGGTAAGGCCTGATTCGCGCAGACAACGGAAAACCAAGGGATAGGGGTTTCTTTTGAGCGCAACGCCAACGATGAGAGGGTCAACAACGAAGGCAACGAGCAGCATACAACCAACCAAAAGCGCCAGAAGCTTGCCGTATTCAACAAAGATGGCAAGTCCGTATTCGCTGATAGAGCTGTATACGAGACCCATAATACCGATGGGCGCAAACTGAATGATCCAACCGACAACGCGGGAGACCGCGTCCGAAATGTCGGAAAGCAGCTCCTTCGTTTTCTCGGAAGCCCCTAAGCGCAGGGCAAGACCCAAAACGATTGCCCAAAGCAGAATGCCGAGGTAGTTGGCGTTGGCAAGCGCGGAAAGGGGGTTCATCACCATGTTGGAAAGAAGGTTGGTTAAAACCTCGCCAAGACCCGAAGGGGCAAGCTTGTCTGCCGCATCCGAAAGCGTAATGGTAACGGGGAAAATGTAGCTTCCGATAACGGCAACAACAGCCGCAAGGAAGGTGCTGAGCAGATAAAAAAAGATAACGGTGCGGAAACGCTTACCGATGCCGCTTCCGGCGCGCGCAAGCGAGGCGATAACCAAGACGAAGACAAGAATGGGTGCAATGGCCTTCAGCGCGCCTGTAAAGAGGGTTCCCAAAAGCGCAAAAAAGCCCACGTTCTTGACAAAAAGGCCCAAAATAACGCCAACGACAAGGCCCGCAAGAATTCGCAAAACCAACGGTGTTTGTGTGTAAAATCCAAGAATTTTTTTCATAGCTCTTCTCCAAAAAAATATTACGGAAGCATTTTACCATATTTTGCGAAAAAAATCAAGAACCTTTTCGGAAAGAAAAAGTGTGGGTTGCAATATAGTGAAAAACATGGTAAAATATAATCGGAGCATATCATTGTGCAAAGGAGTAAATAGAGTGAAAAAGAAAATTATCTGCAAAATTCTGTATATCGCTTCTGCACTTTTGCTTTTCTTCTTCGTTGTAGCCTCCTGCGTAGACGCTTATAAATATCATATTGGTGCGTATCTCGGTTCAGCCCCCTTATATCTGTACTTTCTTTTAAGGGGTGTGCAATTTCTTTTGCCGAGCCTCATCGTATTTGTCGTTGGGCTCATTTTCAAAAGAAAATGTGTAAAAAAATAAAGGACTTCTGCTTTTTCGTATAGAAGAGAAAGGATTTCTGTGAAGAAAATTATCGTTATCGGCTGCCCCGGAAGCGGTAAAAGCACCTTTGCAAGAGCATTGGCGGAAAGGACGGGGCTGCCGCTTTGCCACCTCGATATGCTTTTCTGGAACGCGGATAAAACCACGGTGGAAAAAAGCGTCTTTTTGGAGCGCTTGCTTGCGGTTGTCGAGAAGGACTCGTGGATTATCGACGGCAATTACAGCAACACCCTTGCGCTTCGCCTTGAAGCGTGCGATACGGTCTTTTTTCTCGATTTTGAAACGGCCGTCTGTCTTGGCGGTGTCAAGGCGCGGCGCGGCAAGCCGCGAAGCGATATGCCTTGGATAGAAACCGAGGAGGATGCGGAGTTTACCGCCTACATAGAGTCCTTCCGCAAGGAAAAGCGCCCCCTTCTTCTTCGTCTTTTGGCGGAGCATCCCGAGAAGCGCCTCTTTGTCTTTAAAAGCAGAGAAGAAACAGATGCGTTTCTGACCCGAATTTGAGAAAGCTTTAAAAGGAGAATTTGCGTATGCTTGGCTTTTTAACCGTTCTTTTGTTCGTTCTTGGCATTGTTCTCGCGTTTGGCGCTTTGTACGTTCTTGCTTATTTTATTCGCACGGTTTTTCGCCGTCGGCGCTTCGTTAAAAGGCTGAAACGCAGCGTCAGGGAGGTCGGCGGAAGCCTTCGCATCCTGCATTTTCCCCTTCGCTCTCTTTTTAGCGTGTACGATGGGGAGGACGCTGCTATAACGCTGGCGAGCGGCGAGGTCTTTCTTTTAAAATTCGTTTCCCATTTCACCAAGGAAAGAAATATTCTTCTGATAGACGAAAAGGGACTGCACGTGCAAAGAAATCTCTTTTTGCACGGTGGCCCGCGCTTTCCTCTCGGCTTCGCTCATGCGAGGTTTAGTGACGCCTCTAAAATGTATCGCGTCAGATGCAAGCGCTATTCCTCTGTCTTTTTCGGTGAAGGGAAGCGCATCATGATTTTTTCTCCCGCGCCAGTTTCCATGCGCGCGCTTGTGGAGGAAAGGGCTGTCATTCTTGACAACGGCGTTGATATTTATCACTTTACGGTGTATACCGACAAGGGCTTTCTGGAAAAGCTCGACAGGGAGGGATAAGGATTTATGAAGGGCGTTTTGAAAAGCACAGGGTACTATCTTTTGATTTTGCAGCTTTTCGTGCTTGCCACAACGGCGGCAAATGTTTTGGTTGAGTTCGTTCTGGCCTTTTTCTTGAAAAATGCCTTCTGGACTCTGGCCGTCAAGGCGCTCTTGGGGCTTGTACTTGAGCTGCTTCTTTGCTTTTTCTTTATCAAAGGGCAAGTCGGTAAGCAAACCACCCAAAAGGATATTTTCCTTCCCTTCGCTATCGCCCTGGCACTTCATTTTGTTATAGCGCTTGCCAACACCTTTTACGTCTATACCGCAGGTGTCGCCGCCAATAGCGCGGCACTGCTCTGGGAAAGCGCCGTGCGCGGCGAGCCTGCCGTGATGGCAGACGTTGCATTCTGGCGCCGCATACTCACCTTTTTGCCCGTCAAAGCCCTCTTGCTGCTGACAGCCTTCGTCAGCTTCAAGGTGCAAAGAAAATCGAACGTATCGTAAATTTAAGGAGATAAAATGCCTTTAGAAATTGTCAGAAATGATATCACAAAAATGCAGGTTGACGCCATCGTCAACGCGGCCAATGAGTCGCTGCTTGGCGGCGGCGGTGTCGACGGTGCTATTCACCGTGCCGCAGGCAAGGAGCTTCTTGCCGAATGCAGAACGCTTGGCGGCTGCAAAACGGGCAAGGCGAAAATCACGGGCGGCTACAACCTGCCTGCCAAATACGTTATACACACCGTTGGTCCCATTTATCGCGATGGGAAGCAGGGAGAAAAAGAGCTGCTTGCCTCCTGCTATCGTGAGTCCTTGGCGCTTGCCAAGGCGCATAGCTGCGAAAGCGTGGCCTTTCCGCTGATTTCCTCGGGCATATACGGTTATCCCAAGGACAAGGCCTTAAAGGTTGCTATTGATGAAATTGGCGACTTTCTTCTTCAAAACGAGATGAAGGTTTATCTGGTCGTATTTGATAGGGATTCTTACCAAATCAGCGAAAAGCTCTTCGTTGCCATTGCTGCCTATATTGACGATACCTATGCAAACGCGCGCATAGAGCGCCGCCGTGAGCGTGAGAGGGAACGCGAGTATGCCTTGCGTAGCGCCGCTTTCCGCCCTTCTAACGTAGAAGACGATGGGAGTTGGGATTTCTGCCCCATTGGCGCATTCGATGAGGACGATTTGGACGCGAAATTGAGGGAGATAGACGAGAGCTTTGCCCAGATGCTTTTGCGAAAAATAGACGAGAAGGGCTTGACTGATGCGGAATGCTATAAAAAAGCCAACGTTGACCGCAAGCATTTCTCCAAAATCCGCAGCAATCCTGCCTATAAGCCGAAAAAGCAAACCGTTATCGCCTTTGCCATTGCCTTGCAGCTTTCGCTTTCCGAAACCGAGGAAATGCTCCGCAAGGCAGGCTATGCGCTTTCGCATAGCAACAAGTTCGACATCATCATAGAATACTTTATCCGCAAAGGCAATTATAACATTTTTGAAATAAACGAGGCTCTGTTCGCCTTTGATCAAAGCCTGCTTGGAGCGTGAAGCGATGATTAAATTTATATGCTATCCCAAATGCACCACCTGTCAAAAAGCACAAAAGTGGCTTGACGATAATCAAATCGAGTACGAGCTTAGAGATATTAAACTCAATAATCCCGCGCTTGATGAGCTGACGGAATGGCACAGGAAAAGCGGCTTGCCGCTCAAGAAATTCTTTAATACAAGCGGTCTGCTTTATAAATCCCTCGACCTCAAAAACAAGCTTCCCACTATGTCCGATGACGAGATGCTAAGGCTTCTCGCAACCGATGGAATGCTCATTAAGCGTCCGTTGCTCATCGGGGAAGACTTCGTGCTTGTTGGCTTTAAAGAGGCCGCGTGGCGCGAAATGCTGATGGAATAAGAACGAATAATTGTCGCTTGATAGGCGACCCAGCCTCTCTTTGACGGTGCTATAATAAAAGCACCAAAACAAAGGGAGGCTTTTAAAATGAAAAACAACGTCACGGAAATCGTATTTATTTTGGACAGAAGCGGCTCTATGTCGGGCTTGGAGAGCGACACCATCGGCGGCTTCAATTCGATGATTGAAAAGCAGAAGAGGGAAGAGGGCGAGTGCTTCGTTTCCACCGTGCTCTTCGATAACGAGAGCGTGGTGCTTCATGACCGCATAAAGCTTGAAAACGTTCCCGCTATGACCGAAAAGGACTATGTTGTGCGTGGTTGTACGGCCCTGCTTGATGCCATCGGCGGCGCCATTCACCACATTGGCAATATTCACAAGTACGCGCGCCGCGAGGACGTACCCGCGCATACCATGTTCGTTATCACAACCGACGGCCAGGAAAACGCAAGCCGCTATTACACAAGCGAAAAGGTCAAGAAAATGATTGAGCGCCAAAAGGAAAAATACGGCTGGGAATTTCTCTTTATCGGCGCGAATATTGACGCGGTTGAAACGGCCGCGCGCTACGGCATTGACAGAGATAGAGCCGTCAATTATAACGCCGACAGAGAGGGAACAAGCGTCGTGTTCAACGCAGTTGACGGCGCAATGCGGAGCATCAGAGCAAACGCGCCCCTCGGCGCTGATTGGAGTGAAGCGGTTAACGCCGATTATCAGCGCCGCGCCCCCGGGGCAAGAAATAGCCGAAAGTAAAGTAAAGGAAAGGACGGTGCCTTGCGGGCGATGGCTGTCTTTTGACTGACAAAAGCGGAAAAAAGCTTTGAAATGCTTGATTTTCTTGCAAGCGTATGCTATAATACCTTGCGGTAGCCCTTTGAAAAAAACAAAATCAAAGATTGCAAGGAAGGAAAAAAGATGAATACCGAAATGATTGAAAAGCTGCTTGCTGAAATGTCCGATGAGGACTTGTGCGGCCAGCTCTTGAATTATAGCATTCCTGCAAGCCAGACGATTGAGCAGCTTGACGCGATGTTCAAGCATACCCGCCCCGGCGGTCTCTTCTTTGGCTGGAATACGACGCCCGAGCGCATCCGTGAGGTGACGGCTTTGGCAGAGAAATATACCAAGGCGCCCGTTATCGTTTCTGCCGACATTGAGAACGGCCCCGGTTGCTGCCTTGCTGACGAGCTTTTTCTTCCCCAAATGATGTCGCTTGGCGCGGCGGATGACGAGGCGCTCGTGGAAAGACTTGGGCGCAGAACGGCGGAAATCTGCCGTCAAAATGGCATTCATTGGTCGTTTGCCCCCGTTGTTGACATCAACTATAATAAGGATAACCCTGTAACCAATATCCGCGCCGTGTCCGATAGTCCCAAGCAGGTTGCCAAAATCGCGCGGGCCTTCGTGCGCGGTATGCAAACGAACGGTCTGATGGTCGCCGGCTGCAAGCATTTCCCCGGAGACGGCATGGATGACCGAAATCAGCATTTCTGCACCACCGTCAACTCTCTGTCCAAGGAGGAGTGGATGGAAACCTATGGCTACGTGTACCGTGAAATGTTCAAGGAAAGCACGAGCTCGATTATGATAGGACATATCGCATTCCCCGCAAACGAAGCCCCCGAGGATATTGACCCTGTTCTCGGCGCTCTTCCCGGTACGCTCAGCTACGCCACGATGACGAAGCTTCTCAAGGGCGAGCTCGGCTATGAGGGCTGTCTCGTTTCGGATGCAATGAGTATGGTTGGCACGAGCGTTATCTGTCCGCCCGACCGTCTCTCCATCGAATTTATCAAGAACGGCGGCGATATGCTTCTGTTCCCGCTTGAGCGTGATTACGGTTATCTGATGGGCGCCATCAAGAGCGGCGAAATCACCCGTGAGCGCCTGCTTGATGCCGTGCGCCGTATCCTCGTTATGAAGGCCAAGGCCCGCCTTTTTGAGAATCAGGAAGCCCTGCTTGCCACCATCAAGCCCGACCGTGCTGACTTGGAAGCCGCGGCCGAGGAGCTTGCCGACAAGAGCATCACGCTGATTCGCAACACGCAGAACATTATTCCTCTTTCGCTTGAAAAGGGCGCAAGATTCCTTATCATCAATATGCAAAGACCTGGCGAGTACGTGATGAAATATATGAACCAGGCAAGCGTGATGAAGGAGGAATTGGAGGCGCGTGGCTACGTTGCCGATATGATGAGCGGCGTTCACGTCAACCATAAGAAGCTGGAGGAGATAATGCCCTCCTACGATTGCATTATCTTTGCCTGCCGCATCAATCCGATGACCTACACAGGCGGCACTAACCGTATCGGCTGGGATAACATTATGTCCTTCTGGCGCGGCGTTGGCGTTGCACATCCCCGCGTGGTGTTCGTCTCGCTTGGCGACCCCTATAAGCTTTATGAGCTCCCCTTCCTGCGTACTTATCTGAACGCCTATTCGGCAGACCCTGCCACCATGCGCGCCTTCGTTAAGGTGTTGCTCGGCGAAATCTCCGCGATGGGCAAAAGCCCCGTAGCCCTCAAAGGCTTCTTCGAAAGAGAAACCGATTGATATTGCCCAAAAACAAAAGCGCCCTCTGAAACAGAGGGCGCTTTCTTCTTTCTCGGAATTTTAAAAAATCAGTATAGGCAAAGCCCTTCTTTTGTTTGGAAAGCAAAAAGGTGGGTATGCGCGCTCTTAAAGCGCCAATACTATCCTTGTTAAATATAAAAGCGCAAAGGAGCTATTATGGAGTCGGTTTGGCAAAAGAATGTAAAACGGAAGCACTTCGAGGCCTTGAAGGGAAATCAAAGCACGGAGGTCTTGATTGTCGGCGGTGGCATTACGGGAATTCTTTGCGCCCACGCGCTCAAAAATGCGGGTGTTGACTGTATGCTGGTAGAGGCAACGGATATATGCGGCGGCATCACGAAGAATACCACGGCCAAAATAACGCTGCAGCACGGATTGATTTACGATAAAATGATTCGCCGCTTCGGTGAGGAAAAGGCGCGGCTGTACGTAAAGGCGCAAAGGAGCGCGGCGGAAAAATATGCACAGCTTGCTCTGCGCGTTGACTGCGATTATGAAATAAAGGATTCCTATGTGTATTCTCTGGCTGACCGCGCGAAAATCGAAAGGGAGGTCAGTGCGCTTCGCCGCTTGGGTGTGGAGGCCGCATTTTCGCAGACCGCGGAGCTTCCCATCAAGGTCGCTGGGGCAGTACGTGTCGCAGGACAGGCGCAGATTCATCCGTTAAAGCTCTTGTATGCAATCGCCGAGGATTTGCCGATTTATGAGCATACCAAGGTCGTGTCGCTAATGCCCCAAAGGGCCGTCACCAATCGTGGCGACATCACCTACAAAAAGCTGATTGTAGCAACCCATTTTCCCCTACTCAATAAGCACGGCTTCTATTTTCTCAAGCTGTATCAGCACCGTTCCTACGTTATTGCCCTTTCGGGCGCAAAGGCATTAACGGGAATGTATGTGGACGAAGCCAAAACGGGCTTGTCCTTTCGCACCTACGGTGACCTTTTGCTGCTTGGCGGCGGTGGACACCGCACAGGAAAGCAGGGCGGCTGCTGGCAAGAGCTGGAGGAATTTGCAAGGAAGCATTATAAAAACGCCAAAATAGTCGGAAGGTGGGCAACGCAGGATTGTATGACGCTGGATGACGTTTCCTATATCGGCCGTTACGCCAAATCCATGCCGGACGTTTTCGTGGCAACGGGCTTTAACAAATGGGGAATGACAAACGCTATGGTTGCCGCCGATATTCTCGCTGACCTCGTAAGAGACCGCCCCAATCCCTATGCCGCCATTTTTTCTCCCTCGCGCACCCTGCTGCGCCCCCAGCTTGCCGTCAATGCCTTGGAGTCAACCATAGGGCTTCTCACCCCCACAGCGCCAAGATGTCCGCACCTTGGCTGCGCTCTCAAATACAATCGCGTCGAGCACACCTGGGATTGCCCCTGCCACGGATCTCGCTTCGCCGAAAACGGCTCTCTCATCGATAACCCCGCAACTGACGATAAAAAGCTTTGACCAGCCCTTTTTCGCGCCGCAAGCAACCAAAGAAAAAAGAATACGATCGCGTCCACACAAATGCCTTGAAGAATGAGCGCTATTATGGTATAATATAAAAAATTCAATTGAGATACAAAAGAGGTGAATCGAAAAACTATGGCTAGAAATCATTACGTTTCCCGGTTAATTATCAAAAGGTTTGCGCCTTCTGTAAGCACCTTTGATATGAATACAAATCAGATTGTTGAGCATAGGAAAGCGGCCAAAATCTTTTTTGATGAGGATATATATGAGAATGATATAGAAGAGAAGATGGCACATGATTTGGAGCAGCCGTTCGCTTCTTTGTTGGATAAAAAAATACTTGGTTGTGATGTTATAAGACTGACACGCAAAGAACTCAATCTGTTAAAGAGTTTTTTGCTTTTAGACAGCGTTCGGACATACACTCCTGAGGATTTTCAGCGAGCCATTACAAATTTTCATAGCAATACCCAAAAATACTTGAAAATTAATCATGATTTCTTTGATGATAGTCTAGAAGCATTACCTAGTACGGAATCGCTAAAGCTTTCCGCATATGAGTTGCATATGCGAGCAATGAAATTGTACCTGGAATGTAGAACAGTCGCAGAAATGTTAGTTCATCCATTAGCTACGCAAGAACTGTTTTGCTGGGCTAAAGTAGTATTTGATGCATATGTATCATTTTGGGATAGTCACGACAATCATGAGTTTGTTTTATCTTCCTCAGGAATGATATCAGACTATGAACCGAGTCATTATTTATTTGAAGGATTGGATCTGTCGAAGCTTTCTTATCTTTTAGAACAGGTGAAACAAACAGGTAATAACCAAAGCACAAATTTTTTTTACGCACACTGCTTGTCATTCAATAATTTGATGTATGAGAACTTCAATATTTTCAACTTGTCATCAACGAGATGCATGGTGTTAGTTCACCCGTTTTTCAAACTGTATACCGATACTGTAAACACAATAAACGGCGAAAAAGTGGTAGCACCCAAACCAGATATATGGCCTTCTGTGATAGAAAGTCGGGATATTAGTAGACAACCTATAGTAAAGTACAAAACTCCTGGCGTTTGGGGCATGGATGATGAATTTGAATATAGCACAGTTAAGTTAACCGAATGGGATACTATTTACGTTAATCAATTAATACTTAGCCAGACTTTTCGATTAATGGGCTTCAATAATATCGAAAAAATTATTGATTCTTTAGCTTGTGTAAATTTGCTAAACTCTTTGTGCGATCGTGAACTTTTAAAAAAGTTGAAGGGTGTGGATTCACTAGAACGTTGGGTCGATAATATGCTGAAAGATAAATACTATTGCATTTTTAAACACTACAAGGATAGAAAATTCAAATGCACCGTCAATCCCTTTGAATATATTGGTCACTATTTGAAAATGTGCTTTCAAGATGCTAGATGGAATAAATACATCTTACGGTTTCTTTTGTCTGACGAAGAAAAAGTGAAAACAATGCCAAATTTTGCTTTCATGGGTGATCCCGAACAAAGAATTCAACAAATCAAATCAGATCTACAACGTTTAGAAAATCAAGAATAACTATTGCAAAATACATTGTTTAGGTGTATAATAAATACGCATATGAATTACCTTTGGAGCACTGCTTTGTCTGGGCAAAGGAGGTAAAGATTATGCAAAAAGAGAATCGAATTAAAGATTCTGAAAAGGCAATGCTTATGAGAAGCTTAATTGCCTCAACGCAGCTTACGAATGAAGAAGTCGCCGAAAAAATCGGTGTTTCCGTCCGTATGATTTATCACTATTTGTCCGGACGTAGTGAGCCTTGCGCGCGAGTTTTCCTTAAACTTCAAGGACTCGCAAAATAACATTGAGAAAACATCACTATATAGTGGTGTTTTCTTTTTTTGAACCATAGTTCATGGTGCTCCTTATCTAAATGTGCGATAATAAGCGTGAACATTTGGAAAGGAGGTAATCAAAATGTCGAAGTATCGAACCATAGACGTTTGGGATAAGTTTTACGGCAAAAAAGAAAGCGTACATGATTATGCCGGACGGTTGATGAAAAAGTCAGCCTGCGGCGATCCTAACAGCGCGTACCATCCAACACTCGACCACATAAGACCTTTGTCGGCAGGGGGATGTGACGTTATTGGGAATATCGAAATTTGCCATCGTGATACCAACGAGGAAAAAGCAGATAGCTTTCCTCACTGGAAGGCAAACGGTAGAAGATTTCGTGCGGAAAGAGTCAAGGGAACAAGAACCGATTACAAAATAGTAAAAATTGAGGAATAGCAATGATTGATGTAATTAATTATCACATTACAAGTGTGTGTAATTACCATTGCCAATACTGTTTTGTCGGATTTGGGGAAAAAATGACTACAAAAGAAACTGCCGTTAAGATCGTTGAAGAAATACATAAATTCTTTATAAAAAGCGGTGTTAAGGGCGGTCGAATCAACATCGCGGGTGGTGAGCCGTTGTTATGTCCGTATTTGACTGACGTTATCAATCGGGCGAATTCGTTAGAATTAAAGGTTTCAATTATAACCAACGGCTCATTGCTCACAGAAGAGTTAATTAGGGATTGGCAAGGTAAGGTCGAAACGATTGGTATCAGTGTCGATGCAATTAGCGATGAAAAGAACAAAGCGATAGGTCGGGAGCGGCAAGGTAAGTCTTTAAGTATGGCGCAGCTTTGCGATATTGCCGATTGGATTCACAAATATGGAATCAAGCTGAAAATCAATACGGTTGTTTCAAAGTTGAATCTCCATGAGGATATGCTTTCTCTTTACGAAAAGATGAAGCCAAACCGTTTGAAATTCCTTTGTATGCACGTGCTGGAAAACATCAATAGCGAGGCAAACGAGCTAAAACCAACAAAGGAAGAGTTTGAGAGCTTCGTTGATAGAAACCGCTTTGAGTATGCAGATGAAGTCGTAGCTGAGGCCGAAGGCTCAATGCAAAATTCCTATTTGATGATAAGTCCTGGTGGTGATGTGTTCCTCAATGAAAACGGTAAAGGCAAGATATACGGGAACTGTTTGGAGCAAGATCTGTGTGAAATCTGTGTAGCGCTTCCGTTTGACAACGAAAAGTATAACCTTAGATATTGAATGTATACGATGGAAAAAGATGATGAAAAAAGCAAAGCTTGGTTTGAATGGGCGCATTGTTATTCCAAAGTCTATTCGAAAAGAGATGAATATTGAAGAAGGATCGCCACTCATCATCACATATGAAGAAGGCGCAGTTATGGTGAGAGCGAATCAGTCCACGTGTGGACTTTGCAGATCGCCGATAGAATCCAACAGAACGCCTCGATTGTGCGACAAGTGTATAGATGAAGTTTTGAAAAATCACAGTTTAAACAGTAAAAATTGATATGTAGTAACCAAAGAAAAAAGCCTCTGAGAAATCTTTCGACTTCTCAGAGGCCAATTTTACGTTCAGCGAACTACCGAAGAATGCCTATAGATATAGAATTCCTCTTGGCTCGGCATCCACTTCTTTTCTTTCGGTGGGAATGTCGCGTCAAAAGCTTCGACCGCGGCGGTGTCCTCACAGCAGTCGGCGGCGGTTGAAGGAATGTACATCCACTTTCTGCCGTCAAGCGCGCCCGGAACAAGCTCCGCGACGAGCAGGGCCGTAGGGAAGTTGCCGTCAACCACAAAGCTGACGTTCTTCTTTTTGAAGCGCACAAACCCACGGCTGACATAGTTGCCCGGATTGCCGAAGTTGATGTTCACGTCGTAGCCCATCTTGCGTGCTATTTCAAATGAATGCTCAATCAGCATTTTGCCGAGCTTTTGTCTTTGATATTCGGGTGCAACGCAAAGCGGCCCG
>JAZRFK010000080.1:0-9315 GCA_045661325.1 Eubacteriales bacterium
CCTCGGTGGAGAAGATTGCGCGCCGCCGTCAGATACCCCAAGCGGCGTCCTCGGTAGAGAAGGTTGCGCGCTCGCCGTACCTGTTGACAGGGAAGATCCACTTTCCGTCTAACTTGAAACGACAATCCTTTTTCTTGCCTCTGAAATTCACCCTTGTCAAATTCTGACAGAAGCCGAAGGCGGCTTCTTGGAAAAGCCTGATGGATTTGGGGAGGCTGATCTCGGAAAGGGCGGCGTAACAGAAGGCCTCGCGCTCAATCGTGGTAAAGCCGTCGGGGAGATAGACCTTGTCAAGACCGCGGTTGTAGTAAAAGGCGGATTTCCCGATGGTTTCAACACCCTCCGGTACGGTGAAGGTCTCGCCCTTTCGTGCAGGCGGGTAAAAATAAAGCGTTTTGCCGTCCTTGCTGTATAAAACGCCGTCCACCACCTTGAAATAAGGATTTTCTTCATCCACCGTGATGGTATGGAGCTTGCTGCATTTATTGAACTCACCGCCACCCCATTTAGAGAGGCCCTTGCCGATATGAACCGTGGTGACGTCACTGGCGTAAAAGGGCTCGTACGGCAGCTCGGTTATTGCGTCGGGAATGGTAAGCTCTTGGATGCCGCATAGGCAGAAGGCGCGTTGGTGTATCCTCAAATTCGTGTTGGGCAAAACGAGGCTGCGAAGATTTTTGCATTCATCAAAGGCGTAGCTGCCGATTTCCTTCAGACTCTGAGGAAGGTTAATCTCTTCAAGAGAGGTGCAGCCCTTAAAGGCGGAGTCTTCAATTTCCTCCAAGCCCTCGGGAAGCACGACCTTGCGGATTTCCTTTCTTTCGTAATAAGTCGAGGCAAAGATTTTCTTTGCACCCGGCTGGATGTAGAGAACACCGTCCTCAAGCGCGCCGCAGTCGCAAACGCAGTTGCAGTCGCAAAAGCTTTGCAAGCAATCGCAGGCGCAGTCCTCCGTCTCATAGCAGTCACAGTTGCAGCGGCAGTCACAGTCGCAGTTGCAGTTGCCCTGTACGTCCAGCTTTTCGTGGTCTGGCGCGCAGTTGCCTGCGTAGGGCGCGGCAAGGCTTTGCAGCTCCTTAAAGGGCTCGGTGCGTTTTTTGATGATGGGATTCTTGTCAAGCATTTGGGTCTGTCTCCTTTCGGGGATTCATATTTTGCAATTCTTCAAAGGAATAGTTCGTCCAGTTGGTAACGCAACCGCCACCGCAGGTTGCGGCCTTGGTGCAGGAAAGGCAGGTCTCGTCCGGCACGCCCTGTAAAAGACGGAAGAGATTGACAACGTCGGGCGTTTGTCTGTGCGCGAGAAGACTCTCGAAATCGGAAAAATCCTCGCCGAATTTTCCGTATCGCATGGTATAAAGGGCGTTGCAGGGAATGAGGTAGCCCTCGGTATCGAATAAAAGCCCCGTTCCCGACATCAGCTGGCAAATGGAATGCACGTGTCTATCGCGCTGCAGCTCTTCAATAAAGCCCTCGCGCCAAACGCATTGAGGAAGCCCCTGCTCCAAGGAAAAATGTGCGTTGCCAAGCGCCGCCTTTAAGGCGGGATAGCAGGCTTCAAATGCCTCGGCCAAACGGTAAGGATTGTTCTTTTTCAAATGCTCGTTCGCGCCCTCGCCCATACAGACGTTGTAGCAAAAGGAAAGCCCGAAGGACGACGCGCCCTTTTTCTTGGCCTTTTTCAGTCCTTCAATAAATTCGGGCATATTTTCGCCCGTTAAGACGGTGGAAACGCTGAATTTCACGCCCATTTCAGCCAAAAGCGCAATAGCGCAGAGGGCGGTGTCAAACGCGTCCAGCTCGGTTAAGGCGCGATAGGCCTCGGCACTATGGGCTTTCAGCGAGAGCGAAACCTTGCTAAGCCCTGCCTTGACGTAGCTTTTGAGCCTTTCCTTGTCGGCAAGCAAAAGACCGTTGGTCACGAGGGTGGTGCGAATGCCTTTTTTTGTTGCGTAACGGATGACGTCCAAAACGTGCGGATAAACGGTGGGCTCACCGCCGATAAGAATGATGGAGGGAATGCCGCCCTCGGCGCAAAGGTCAATGATGCCTTTTGCCAAGGGCAAGGGCATTTCGTCCTTTTTTTCAAAGCCGGTTTCGCGGGCGTAACACCACTTACAGCGCAAATTGCAGGCGCGGTTGAGGGTCAGCCAAGCGGCAAAAAAGTTTTTTTGCATAAGCAGCTCCTTTCGGGCGGCGGCCTTCGGGGTCGGATGATATGGCAATATTACCAATCACAGTATAGCACAGCTTTTTAGAAAAAGCAATCTTTTCTGTTCGTGATGTATTTGCAGTCGCAAAAGTGATGTTATTCGCTACGCTCATCATGATGTTGCGAGCTTGTGCTCGCAGTGATGTTTGCTCACTGTGCCGACAAGTTGGCTAAGCCAATCTCGGCGCAACATCACTTACGCAGTGAACGTCTCAGCCGTTGGAAACGTCACTTGCCCGCAAGGGCAAGCATCGTTTAGCGGGATGCGCCGTTAAGAGTATCACGGTAAAGAAAAGGGGACTTGCAATCTTTGCGAGGATGTGATACAATAAGACGATAGATTTTGTCATGTAACGCAAAGGCCGCGAGGGAAGAGCGAGGCTTGCCATGCGCTTGCCCGGAGAGAAAAGAGACGTCCTTGAAGGCTTTTACGAAAGGAATTTTTATGAACACGAAATTTTTAAGTCTGTTATATCCCACAGAGGAGGCGCTTCGCCGCCACGAGCGCGGCGAGGATTCGCCGCTTATCACCGAGGCGGTGTGCGAGGAGCTGGGACTTACCGAGCTGTTAAATTTAAAAAACAGTCAGCTTTCGGACTATTTTACCACGAGTGAAGAGGTTATTCTCTATCGACAGAAGACGCTCGCAGACGTGGAGCGTTTGCCTGCCCTCAGCGAAACGCTCTCCAAGGTTTTGCCCATTCTCTGCGATATTGAGGAGCTGCGGCGCATTGATGCAGGCCGTGCGCCCTCGGGAGAGTCTTATCTTTACAGTATCACGGAGATAGAGCTGTATATTTCCTGTATTGATACCCTCTATCAAGGCCTTTTGCCCTTGAAGGACAGCCTCCAAAGCCCTGCCTTCAAGACCTTGGCTGCGGCCGTTGAGGTTTTGGTGGATAGCGAATACTACCGCGACCTGAATGAGAATCTGAAAAAGCTCTCCTCTCGTATTCACGAGGTCAAGAGCATTACCGTTGGCGTAAATCTGGACGCGCAGCTGCGTCCCTGCGATGCGGGCGTGATTTCCATCAATGCCGAAACCTTCAAATCGGGTAAGGTGCTGGATAAAATCCTGCGTATGAGCTTCAAGAATGACGCCTTTACCTGCATTGCCGACATCGTTCCCTTTGAAAAGGACCATTCCGAGAATCGCAAGGAGGCTCTGCAAAGCGCTTTCTATTCGGCGATAGATAAGGTGTTCCGCGCCTCCGTGCGCGAATGGCGCGCCATTGTCAGCGAATATGTTTTGGAGAACACCGACTTTTTGCTTCGCGTTCTGCCCGAAATCGAGTTCGTGACGCGCGCCGCGGAGCTGCGGCACAAGCTTGCCGCGTACGAGAACCCCGTTACCTTCCCCCGTATTTTGCCGATGGAGGAAAAAGCTTTTACGGCAAAGGGGCTGTATAACCCTGCCGTTGGCCTCAAAATCAAGGCAAGGGTGGTTCCCAATGACTTTTCCTTTGACGAGGAGGGCCGTATCTTTGTTTTGACGGGCCCCAATCGCGGCGGAAAGTCGGTTATCACCTGTGCTGTCGGTCTTGCACAGGCGATGGCGCAGCTCGGTATGCCCGTTGCGGCCGAAGAGGCCGCCGTCAGCCCTGCCGATGCCATCTTCGTGCATTTTCCTACGGGCGCGGAGGACACCATCGACAAGGGAAGGCTTGGAGAGGAGTGCGCCCGTCTGCGCGAAATTCTGGACGCTGTTACCAAGGATAGCCTCATACTGCTCGATGAGTCTCTTTCCTCCACGGGTGCATACGAGGCCTCGTCTATTGCCTCGGAGCTTCTTTCGGGCTTTGCCGCTATTGCCTGCCGCGGCATTTTTTCCACCCACCTGCACGACCTTGCCGCCTCGGTGGATACCATCAACGAGCGGGTTGCGGCGCTTGGTGCCAGCCGTCTTGACACCTTGGTGGCAGGAATGGAAAAGGGAGAGCGCTCCTTCCTTATTCTTCGTCAAAAGCCGGATGGCAAGAGCTACGCCGGTGATATTGCCGCCAAGTACGGACTTTCCCTTGCCGATATTTTAAAGGGAAGAGCGTGAGCGCTTAATATTGTCATAAAAGCCTTCTTCAAGGCGCCCTCGGGCAATGCTTGAAGAGGGCTTTTTCTTTTCTCGGCGGCAAAATGAGCCGTGCGCCGAGAAGGAAGAGGAGAGCGCTCGGCAAAGGGGCAAAAACGGATAAAAATGAACAAATTTTAAAAAACAAATATTTTATAAAAAGAGTTGACAAAGCTTTTGGTATATGGTATTATCATCGTAGTATGGAGTTTTATTCTCTTTTGTCTTTTTGCAGCTTTTTGGTGCGAAAAAAATGCCTTTTTGCGAATTTTACGCCAAAAAAGAGGCGAAAGATGGGAGAGGAAGGACTCAATAAAGAAAATTTTTCAAAGTGAGGAAAAAACGATGAAAAAGCGCGTACTTAGCCTTCTTTTAGCGGCTTGTATGCTTCTGTCCTTGGTGCCTGTATTCAGCACCGTGGCAGTAGCCGCAGACGCTGAAAAAACAGACTACGATTACAGTACCCTGTACGTAACCGACGGTCTGTTGGGCCTTTACACTGCCTATCTTGGAGACAGCTCCTTGGATTTGGCAAATAACAAATGGAAGGACATCTCCGGTAAGGGCAATGACGCTACCGTCAACGGCACCTGGACCGCAGGCAAATTCGGCGGCTTTGGCTATGATCTGGCAGCCAAAAACAACGATTACAACCTGACCTTTCCCTCTGACGTGTTGCCTACCGATGAATATACTCTGGAGATTGTATCCGCTGTTCGCGGCTTGACCGCCGATGCCGACGGTGTGACCCAGACGGTAAGCGCCTATAACGACCTTGCGGCCATCTCCTTGGGTCGCTTGCGCGGCTTCTTCTGGTTTGGCCCCCAAAGCGAAAGCGGTAAAGACTGGTACTACCGTTATATGAACGGTCTGACCTGCTTCGTTTCGGAGGCTGCCACGACGGACGGCTGGGGCACTTGCGGAAGTGCGGCAGGCTCTTGGAACAACTCCATGACCGCTTGGCGTAATGACACCTCTATTCTGAACGTGACGATTGGCTTGAAGTCTACCGAGACCCATTACGTTTATACCTACTGGAAGGACGGAGCTAACGTAACTCCCTTGGCAAGCAATTATCCCGGCGCCTCCAAGTGCGAAATCACGGAGGGAAGCGCTTATCAGGGCAGCTTTATCCTGTTCCGCTCGGCTCCCGCTACCGTTTATGCGGTTCGTCTGTATGACGACACCCTGACGAAGGAAGAAAAGGCACAGAATCGCTTTGCGGACGTCTGCGCCTTCTATCAATTGGATTTGACGGGCTTTGACGCGCTTTCCGACGCGGTGAAGGCCAACGTGCGCGATGCGCTCAGCGGCGTTGCGCTGGATGCGGAGAATTATGACACTATGAAGGCCGCTGCCCAGAGCCTGTTTGCGTTTGCACAGCACGAGGGCACGAATTATGCGCCCTTTTACGTGCAAGAGGGCCTTGTTGGTCTCTACACCTCCTTCTTCGGCGATAACAACATCAACTCTGAAACGGGCGTCTGGACCGACCTTTCGGGCAAGGGCAACAACGCAACTCTTGTAAATATCGACGGTTGGAAGACTACCACCTTTGGCGCTATTGGCTACGATGATATCTCCTTGACTACTTACAAGGACTCGACGGGTACCTCGACGCTTGCCCGTTCCTTACAGCTTCCTACGGCCTTCAACACCGCCAACTGGACGGTAGAAACCTTCATCAACTACCGTATGTACGTGGACGAGAATGACACTCGTCTTACCTTCTCCGACGGAACCCGTGGTTGGAACTCGATGCATACCTTCCGCTTCGGTCTTTTGGGATGCTTCGTTGTGGAGCCTAACAACTTCCGTTTCCGTTGGAGCTATTCCTATTGGTCGCAGGGCGCCTTGAACAACGTTTACGGTCCTGACGGCGTAGCCCAGGGCTTCTGGTCCACCTCTCCCTATAAGAAATATTATAACACAGGTGCCTCTAACATTTATAACGGTGACGATTACTTCAAGGCCTCCGTTGATAGCGTTGGTATCTTTGGCTTCACTAAGGCAACGGCTGCTGACGGTACGGTGACCTGGACCGGCTACGACCAGGTGGTTGCCACCCAGATTCTTTCCCTGACCGCTACTCGCCTGGCAGAGCTGGAAGGCACGAGCTTTACGTATGAGGGAGCTGAGAAGCCCTGGGATAAGATGACGAATGCCCCCTACGCCCTGCATCAGTTTACCCTCTTCAATGAGTCCCCCGTATACATTTACGCGGTGCGCGCTTACAACCGCGTTTTGAACCAGACGGAGAAGGATTATAACTACTTTATTGACGCTTGCGCCTTCTACGGCATTGACCTTTCTGATTTTGCTGCTCTTCCTCAGGCAAGAAAGGACGCCGTTGCGGCTGCCTTGGTTGCTACTGTAAAGGGCTACGGTATGCAGGACGGCGATGTTGCCGCTTACATTGACACTGCCAAGAAGTTAGACGCGCTCATCAGCGACACGATTGCGCCTTACGCCATCAACGCATACGATAGACTCTACGTAGGTATGGATGGCAATACGACCGCAAACGGCGGCAAGGTAACGATGTACCTCTCCGCATTTGCGGGCACGAGCTCTCTCGATATGGGCAAGAATGCTTGGTACGACAAGATAGACCTGAATGACGGTACCTTTAAGAACAGCGGCGCTGTTGTCTGGAGTGCAAACCGCGACGGTAAGAACGGCGTTGGTTACGATGTTCTCGGCGGCTGGCAAAAGGCTGATGGAAGCTTTGATACCACGAAGGATTACACCGTTTCCACCGCAGCAAGCGTATATTTGCAGCTGAAGGTTGGCGTATTGAAGGCGCTCAACGACAGCGACTTTACCCTTGACTATGTATTGAATTACCATAATATCCAATGGTATGACGTTAACGGAAACCTGCAAACTGAGGAACCCTACACGGTCAGCACCGTTCAAACCAACCTTTCTGATATGATTGGTGTTTTGCGTAACTGCTATCAGCGCGGTAACACCAAGGGTGGTATGAACTTTGCCCGTGAGACTCGTTGGTGGCAGAGCGAAAAAACCAATGGCTTCGGCAGCAGCTGGGCAGGTGCGATGAATACCTACCAGAACTCCGATATCTGGCGCGACGAGAGCCGCGAGACCTCGGATATTTACACCCAGACGATTACCCGTGCCTGGAATACGGAAATCATTCCCTTCAACACCTATATTTTCTATAACGAGGGTACGAAGGTAGCCGAGTATTCCTTGAATATGCTTTCCGCTTATAACAAGACCGCGACCCTGGATACCACGGGCGCGACCCAGTACTACGTTGTTTTGAATAGCGATAGTACGCAGTACGTTCTCTATGCGGAAGCGGGCGCCACGGACACGGCTGTATATTCCAATCTGTGGAAGGACGTCTTCACCGACCTTGCTTCTGTTGTTACCACCGATACCAACGCTCCCGTTTATCTGAAGGTAGGCGCAGGTAGCGGAACCACCAGAAGCGTCAAGTATACCATTGGCCACGACAAGACCGGCTCGAATTTCACGGAAGGAATCAGAAATATCACCTATTACGAGAACTTCCTTTACGCGAAGCCCAAGAGCGTTGCCAACCAGCTTTCCGCACAGACCAACAACACCTTCTATATCAGCGACGCGAAGGCGGTTGATTTCTATATGTTCAAGCAGTCTCCCGTAACCGTTTATTCCATTCGTCTGTACGATGCAGTTCTGACCGACGAGGAAAAGCTACAGAACCATTTTGCGGATATTGCCGCTTATTACGAGCTGAATATCGCAAGCTTCAACAAGCTCGGTGACGTCGACAAGCAGAGTGTGTATGACGCCTTTGCGGACGACAGACTTGGCGGCTCCACCGCTGTCGCTATGCAGGCAAAGCTTGACGCCTTCGTGGAAGCCAACGCTATGAACGAATACGACCTGCTGTATGTCGGTGCTGACGGAAGCACGACTGCCAACGGCGGTAAGCTCCTCTTCCTCTATACGGCCTACAAGGGAACCGCTTCTGCCGTTCTGGAGGACGGGATCTGGTTTGATAAGTTTGGCAACAATGATGCCTCCTTTGTTAACGGCACTGCCGGTGTATACGATCCCGTTTGGGAGAGCCGCGGCGAAAACGGCGTTGGCTATGACGTTTACGGCGGTCAGCTGAATGCGGACGGCACTCTTAACAGAGAGGCATATTATTCCTTTGCTCCTCATTCTACCAGTAATAATGACGCCAGTTGGACTGCCTCTTGGGGCACGCGCTTGGATCTGCCGCTTGACGTGCTTCTCGCGCTGAATGACGGCGACTACACCTTGGACTACGTTTCCAAGTATGGCAAGATTAAGGTGAGAAATGCCGACGACACGGAAGACCTTTACATCAATGATTTCAGCGGCGCTTCCTTTAATCTTGGCTTCCGTCACTATAACCTTGCTGTCGGTTCCTTGGTTGCCGGTGTTTCCTTGGGCTCCCATACCGACTTCGGCGGCGTAAACTATGCTCGTTGGGCATACGTTAAGACGGGCTGGGATACGGGAAGCTATAACAACACCCAGATGTACAGAGAGTCTAAGACCTATACGACCTACGACAAGATAGTGACCAACACGCTGACGCGCGTTCGCACTAATGGCGTTTCCTTTGCTGTTTACGCCTTCTATGAGGTAGACGCAAAGGGAGACATTATTGGAAGCGAGCCCATCGGCATGCTTTCCAAGTCTACTTGGGACAATGCCTACGTGGAAAGCCCTGTGGAGGGTGTGGTTTACACCATGACCAGTGCGGCTACCTCGGACAACAAGGCTCTTCTCTATACGGTTTCCGCAGTAGGCGGTGAAGCCTTGGCTATTATCGCAAACGCAACCAACAAGAACCTGAAAGACGCCGACTACGGCTTCCGCTCCAACATTTACGAGGAGCATATGGGCGATATGCTGGGCAAGAACTTCGTGATGGTTGAGGAGACCCGCACCACCGACAAGGTTGTAACGACGGTTTACGGCAACGGTGTCAAGACCACGGGAGCTACCCACTATACCGATTCTTGGGCTGTTACCTCCACCTCTGCTA
>JAZRFK010000081.1:0-12559 GCA_045661325.1 Eubacteriales bacterium
GAGCTTTTATGAAATTTTCGGTCGGTTCTTCGCCTCATCTGCGTTCCTCCGTTACCACGGAGCGCATTATGAGAGACGTGCTTATCAGCTTGATTCCGTGCGTTTTAGCCGGGGTCGTGCTGTACGGATTTCGCACGTTGCTCGTGGTGGGCGTTTGCACCCTGCTTTGTATTTTTCTGGAATTTACCTGCCGCTTCATTATGAAGCGTGAGCAGACCGTAGGCGATTTGTCTGCGGCGGTCACGGGTGTTCTTTTGGGCTTAACTCTCCCCGTCTCCGTTCCCATCCCCTTAACCTTTGTCGGCTGCTTTACTGCTATTGTGGTGGTTAAGCAGATGTTCGGCGGTCTTGGCAATAACTTCGTCAACCCTGCCTTAACCGCACGCATTGTGATGCTCGTCTCCTTCCCAACGCAAATGACAGGCTTCACAACGCCCACCTGGGTTGACGCGGTTACAACGGCAACCCCCTTGGCGCCCACCGCGGCTGAAAGCTCGCTTTTGGATTTGTTCCTTGGGCGTGTGGGCGGCTGTATCGGCGAAACCTGTAAGCTTGCCATCCTTATCGGCTTGGCCTATTTGCTCATTCGCCGTGTGATTTCTCCCATTATTCCGCTTTGTTTCGTTGGCACCGTCGCGCTTTTCTCGCTTTGCGTCGGCGAAAACGTGCTTTTCCAGCTGCTTTCGGGTGGCCTTCTCTTCGGCGCCGTCTTTATGGCAACCGATTATGTAACCTCTCCCGTAGGCAGATGGGGGAAGGTGGTGTATGCTGTGGGCTGCGGCCTTATCACCGTGCTGATTCGTCTGTATGCCGCCTTGCCCGAGGGCGTTTCCTACGCCATTGTGCTGATGAATATCGTTACTCCCTTAATTGAGCGTATCCCCTTTGGAAAAACCTTTGGAAGAAGGAAGGCAAAGGAGGACAAGGCCGTATGACGAACATCAAAAAGCTCGCAACGCCCGCTATCGTTCTCTTTGTTATCTGCCTCGCCGTTTCGGCGCTTTTGGCAGGGGTAAACGCCATCACTAAGCAAAAAATCGCGGATATGGAAGCGGCCGCCATCGAAAAGGCCACGCGGCAGGTTCTTCCTCTCGCCTCCTCCTTCATCGCCGTGGATAACGCGGAAATTTTCGGCTTCATTGGCAAGGACGAGGCAGGCGTTACCGTTGGATACGTTTTTATTAACGCCGCCAAGGGCTACGGTGGCGAGGTTACCGCTATTGTGGGAATGGACACCCTCGGGGCTATTGTCGGCATCACCGTGAACGCCCCGAACGAAACCCCCGGACTTGGCGTTAACGTCGAGAAGGATACCTTCCTTTCCCAGTTTAAAACCAACCCCAACGGCAGCTTCGTGTTGAAGGAAAACGTAGTGGCGCAAACGGGTGCCACCTATTCCTCCAAGGCGGTGGTGGACGCCGTGAATGCGGCTCTCTCGCAGTTCAAGCAAATAACGGAAGGGGGAAATGCCTCGTGAAAAAGGAATCCTTGTGGTATGCGTTTTCAAAGGGCATCATAAAGGAAAACCCCGTCCTTTGTCTGCTTCTTGGCACTTGTCCTGCCTTGGCCGTCACCACCTCTGCTTTTAACGCCTTAGGCATGGGTGTGGCGGCAACCTTGGTGCTTATTTGCTCCAACTGCGTTATTTCGCTTTTGCGCCGCATCATTCCCGACTCGGTGCGTATTCCCGCCTTTATCACCGTCATTGCGGGCTTCGTGACCGTGGTGCAAATGCTGGTCAAGGCGTATCTGCCGGCGCTTGACGAGTCCTTGGGCATCTTCCTGCCCCTCATCGTTGTCAACTGTATCATTCTCGGCAGAGCAGAAATGTACGCCTCTAAAAACCCCGTCCTGCTTTCAGCGTTGGACGGCTTGGGAATGGGCATCGGCTTTACTGCCGCTATGCTCTTGATGGGAATGATTCGCGAGCTTCTCGGAACGGGCTGTCTTTTTGGTCTGTCTGTCCTCCCGAGCTTCTATACCCCCATCACCGTCTTTATTCTTCCCGCGGGCGGCTTCTTCGTGTTCGGGCTTCTGATTGCCCTTGCGGCTCGCTTGCAGGGTGGTAAAAGGGTGCAGGCTCTGGGCTGCGGCGCCTGCCCGATGCGTAATAGCTGCGCCAAGAGCAGCTGTGAAAACGCAGAAAAGGAGGAAAGCCAATGCTGAAATCCTTGCTTGCGGTTTTCATCGCCGCCATTTTAACCGAGAACTATGTTCTTTCTAAATTTCTCGGCATCTGCCCCTTCCTCGGCGTTTCCAAAAAAATCAATACAGCATTGGGTATGAGCTTCGCCGTCACCTTTGTTATGCTTTTAGCAACGGCGGTGACCTTTCCCCTCTTTGTATTCGTTTTAGAGCCGAATGACCTTGCTTATCTTGAAACGGTTGTCTTTATTCTCATTATCGCGGCCTTGGTGCAGTTCGTTGAAATGGTGCTCAAAAAGTATATCCCCGCGCTCTACAAGGCGCTCGGTATCTATTTGCCCCTCATCACCACCAACTGTGCCGTTTTGGGCGTAACGATGCTGGTTCTGGAAAAGCACGCAGAGACCCCCTCCTACACCTTCTTGCACGCGATGATTAACGCCTTGGGAACGGGTATCGGATACCTCGTTGCGATGGTTTTGTTCGCGGGCGTTCGTGAGCGCTTGGAGGATGCGGATGTTCCAAAAGCCTTGAAGGGCTTGCCCATCACCTTAATCGCGGCTGCTATCGTTGCTCTTTCCTTCCTGGGCTTCGGCGGCATCGTGGACGGCCTGATGTAAGGAAAAGGGTCTCAGAAGCACAGTCGCGTTTGTATGAAGCGACACAGAAAGTGAGTATACTATGAATCCAATCTTATTTGCGGTTTTGCTCGTTTCGGGCATCGGCCTTTTGCTTGGCGTCTTTCTCGTCATATCGGGGCGCCTCTTTGCCGTCAAAGAAAATGAAAAGGCAAAGGCAATCGGGGCCGAGCTTCCGGGCGCCAACTGCGGTGCCTGCGGCTTTTCGGGCTGTTCGGGATATGCCGCGGCCTTGGCCGATGATGAAACGGTAAAGCCCTCCCTTTGCACCGTGGGCGGCAAAGAGGTTGCCGAAAAAATCGCTGCCATTCTCGGTGTCGAGGCGGGAAGCGTTGCCTCCTATAAGGCGCGCGTGATGTGCGTTGGCCATCAGGACGTGCGTACGAGGATAGCGGAATACGAGGGGCTTGCCTCCTGTCGCGCCGCTATGAGCGTTTATAACGGCGGAAGCGCCTGCGCGTATGGCTGTCTCGGTCTTGGCGACTGTGTCGGTGCCTGTGAAAAGGAGGCCATTACCGTCTGTCTTGGCGTTGCCGTGGTAAACCCTGCGCTCTGCTTCGGATGCGGCCTTTGCGCCAAAACCTGTCCCAAGGGCATTATCAAAATGATGCCCGAAAAAGCGGTGGCTATCGTTCCCTGTGCAAACAAGGATAAGGCCGCCGATACCAAAAAGGCCTGCGCTGTCGGTTGTCTCGGTTGCAAAATGTGTGTCAAGGCTTGCCCTGTCGATGCCATTCGGATGGAAAACGGGCTTGCCGTCGTTGATGCTGAAAAATGCGAGGGCTGCGGCGCCTGCGTCGCCGCTTGCAAATTCGGCGTTATCAAAATGGTTTAAAACCGTTGCTCGTCGTGATACGGCGGGCAACAAAAAAGGAGTGTATATACAATGCTGGAACTAAAAAACGTGTCGTACGAGGTAAGCTCGGAGAACGGCACGAAGGAAATATTAAAGGACATAAGCTTAAAAATTGATGATGGCTTCGTTGCCATCACGGGCCCCAACGGCGGCGGTAAGTCAACGCTTGCCAAGCTTATCGTGGGTATCTATGAGGCAACGGACGGGCAAATCCTTCTGAACGGAGAGGATATTACCCATCTTTCCATCACGGAAAGAGCCAAAAAGGGAATCGGTTATGCTTTTCAGCAGCCTGTGCGCTTCAAGGGCATCACCGTCTCCGATTTGATTACCCTTGCCGCAGGAAGAAAGCTCTCCGTTGCGGAGATTTGCTCCTTTCTGTCGGAGGTCGGCCTTTGTGCGCGCGACTACATCAACCGCGAAATTAACGCCAGCCTTTCGGGCGGCGAGTTGAAGCGCATCGAAATTGCCACCGTGCTTGCCAGAGAAACGCCCTTTTCGGTGTTTGATGAGCCCGAGGCAGGCATCGACCTTTGGAGCTTCAACAATCTTATTTCCGTTTTCGAGAAAATGAGAGAAAAGTGCAAGGGATCCATCTTAATCATTTCTCACCAGGAGCGCATTCTCAATATTGCCGATAAAATCGTTGTCGTGGCAGATGGAAGATTAAAGCAGGTCGGCAGTAAGGACGAGATTTTGCCCTCTCTTCTCGGCGGAACGGGAAGCCCTTGTAAAACTCTGCTTGACAAAGTCAGCCTTTAAAGGAGAATATATCTCATGGATGCAATAAGAAAAAGAATGTTAGAGGCCGTTGCCGATTTGCACGAAATTCCAAACGGTGCCTACAACATTCGTGAAAACGGAAAATCGGTAGGAAGAGGCTCTTCCGAAAACATAGAAATCGTGCCCAAGAAGGATAGCGATGGCATTGACATTTATATCAAGGCGGGCACCAAGAATGAAAGCGTTCATATTCCCGTTCTTCTCAGCCAGACGGGCTTTACCGAAATGGTCTATAACGATTTCCATATCGGTGAGGATGCAGACGTGCTCATCGTGGCAGGCTGCGGCATTCATAACGGCGGTGACGGAGAGTCGCGGCACGATGGTATTCATACCTTCTACGTTGGCAAAAACGCCAGCATTCGTTACGTTGAAAAGCATTACGGCGAGGGAGACGGAAACGGCAAAAACGTGATGAATCCCACAACCGTCATTCATATTGCCGAGGGCGGCCGTATGGAAATGGAAACAACGCAGATTAAGGGCGTTGACTCCACCGACCGCAAAACCGAGGCCACTTTGGCCGAGGGCGCGTCCTTGGTCATTCGCGAAAAGCTGATGACGCACGGCAGCCAGTCCGCCAGAACGGAGTTTACCGTTGACCTTAACGGTGAGGATTCCTCTGCCAACGTGGTTTCCCGTTCGGTTGCCAAGGAAAACTCTCGTCAAATCTTCTATTCCCGTATCAACGGCAACAACCGTTGCAGCGGCCACACCGAGTGTGACGCCATTATTATGGATAACGCCTCCGTCAGCGCCATTCCCGAGGTAACCGCCAATTCGGTGGAGGCCTCCCTGATTCACGAGGCGGCCATTGGCAAGATTGCAGGTGAGCAGCTGATTAAGCTGATGACCCTCGGTCTTTCCGAGGCAGAGGCCGAGGAGCAAATTATCCAGGGCTTCTTGAAATAATCCCAAGCCGCCCTTGTAAAAGGGCGGCTTTCCTGTCTACATTTACAGAAAGGGGAAGGGTATGCATATTCTTTTCGTTTGTCTCAATTCGCAATACGTGCATCTGTCTGCCGCGCCCTATTCCTTGGCGGCAGGGCTTTCGCGCTATGCCAAAGGGATGCATACCCATCGAATCCTCTCCGCCACCGTCAACGAAAAGGAGGAGGCGCTTGTAGAGGAAATTGTCAAGGATTCCCCCGAGCTTGTCGCCTTCTCGGCATATATTTGGAATATTACCCTGCTCAGGCGCCTGCTTCCAAGGATAAAGGAGCGCTTGCCTGGGGCGCGGATCGTCCTTGGCGGCCCTGAGGCCTCCTATAATGCCGAAGCACTCCTTCGCGAAAATCCCGCGCTTGATGGTGTCCTGTCGGGCGAGGGAGAATGGCCGATTGCCGCCTTGGCAGACCTGCTTGCCGAGGGAAAATCCCCCGAGAGCCTCCCCTTTTATTCCTTCCGTGATACCAACGGGCTTCGTATAGCCAAGGAGGCCTATGTTGGAGAAGGAACGCCCCCCTTGGCAACGGAGGGTGGGTATGTAGAGGCAGTCAAAGGAAAAATTGCCTATTTTGAGGCCTCGCGCGGTTGCCCCTTTTCCTGTGCCTTTTGCCTGTCGGGAAGAGAGGGCGGCGTGCGCTATTTTGATAAGGAAAAGGTTTTTCCCGCCCTTCTTGCCTTGGCAAACAGCGGTTGCCGCGTGGTCAAATTCGTGGACCGCACCTTTAATGCCCGTCTTTCTATCGCCAAGGAAATATGGCGCTTTTTGATAGAGGAAAACGGAAAAAGCTATCCTGCCAATATGCGCTTTCATTTTGAAATGGCAGGGGAATTACTGGACGAGGAGGCCTTTGCCCTTTTGGAAAGCGCCCCCTTCGGACTCTTTCAGTTTGAGGTGGGTCTGCAATCCTTCTCAGCCGAGGTCTTAAAGGCCATTCGCCGTTCCCCCATCAACCAAAGATTGCTTTCTCACCTTCATCGCCTTCGGGCGTTAAACGGCGCTCACGTGCATATTGACCTCATAGCAGGCCTGCCGTATGAAACCCTCAAAAGCTTCGCAGAGGGCTTTAACCGTGCCTATGCGCTTTCCGCCCATATGCTTCAGCTCGGCTTCTTAAAGCTGCTTCACGGCGCCCCTATGCGCGAAGACAAAGACGCATATCCGTGTACCTACGAAAACGAGCCGCCCTATCAGGTGATAGAAACCCCCTGGCTCTCTCGGGCGGATATGGCCGTCATTCATTTGGCCGAGAAGGGAACGGATAGAGTCTATAACAGCGGCCACTTCAAGCGCACCCTGGCTTATCTTGAAAAATCCCCCGATTTTTCTCCCTTTGATTTCTTCGTCAAAGCGGGCGAAGCACTCTCCTTTTCCGAGGAGAAAACGGTGGATAGGGAATACGCCGCCCTCTACGCCCTTTGGTCGTCGCTCTCCTCTGTTGATGGGGAGCGCCTGCGCGACGCGATGCTTTGGGATTACCTCGCATGGAACTCCTCCCGTCATATCCCCACCGTCCTGCAAAGAAAGGAGCCGCGCTTGAAAAAAGCAAGAGCGTACCTCGCCGCCCTTTATCCGCAGGAAAAGGGCGAGCGCCGCGCCGTTGCCCTCCTCGCCTCCGAGCCCACCCTCCTTTTCTGCCGCTATACCGAAAAGGATAGCGTCACAGGCCTTTACCCCGTCCTCGCCCTCCCCATCCCCGAGGATTGACATTTTTTGTGGGTGATGATATAATGGACGTGTTGTAATACAAGGGATTTCAAAACTTTTTTGCGTTTCAATTTTATATAGGCTTTGAAAAGGTGTCATAATGAATAAAAAGAAACTTTTTTTGTTTTTGAGTATGTTGGCGACAATGCTTTTTTTGTTGAGCAGTTGCGATAGTGCTGGAATGACCGGCGATGTATGGAGCGGTGTCGGTGCAAGCTTCTCTTGGTTTTTTCAAGCATTTACTCCCTCGTATTTTGAAATAGTGGTTGAATGCTGGGATGTTTTAACACTTGTGGGTGCTTGTTGGGAAATTCCCACCATTATTGGTGGTATAGTTGCGCTCCTAATGACTGTCTTTGTTGTACTTGTGGCAGTGGTGGTGTCGCTGGTTCTTTTCTTGCTGTACATTATCCTTTTGATACTATTTGTGGGAGTTTTCCTGCTCATTGTTGTCGTTGCTCTGTTTCTGGTCATTGTGGGGGTTGTTTTTGCCCTTTTGTTTATTCCCTTTGCTTAAATAAAAACCGCCGAAAATTCGGCACTTTAAGTTATCTTGTTCTGCATATTTTTAAAATTCAAGAAAAACAAAAGCACTACTTGCGTAGTGCTTTTTTGTGCGACATAAAAAAACAAGCACAACCGTTGGTTGTGCTTGCCTTTTGGTGCACCACTTAAAGTCTAAATTGAACCAAGCGTTCATTTTAGACTTTTTATTTTTTATCTGCATTGTCAATTAGCAATATAATGCAGATTTCAAAGCATACTTTAATCCAATTTTACATGGATTTGCTTTGCGATTTCTTCGGATGTGGGTCTTAACAAACCTGCTGCGTGTAATGGTACTGGCCATTCAAACGATTCTTTTAAAATGTTCATAAAGCTCAAGTTTGCTTTATATAAAATCCTCCGAGTGCTGTTTACAATCAAAAAACTATTTGTATTCCCTAAAACACTTATAGGTTTACAAAGGCGTAAAAGCCCAAACAAAACCGTACTAAAAAACGGAACAAAAACAGAAAAATCCCAAAAGCCGCCGAGCGTGAATGCGGAGGGATCGTCCAAGCGGTTTAGCGGACGATTTCGCATCGCTCGGCTTTGGATTTTCGTTTGTTCTTTTTTTTCGGTTTGTGGCGTGTGCTTGGCTCGGCGGTGCGAAGCGACGCCGAGCCAAGCACACGCCACCGTGCCAAACGATATATTGATTTATTTTGGTTTTTGTGTTATAATGTAAATGTGAAGAGAAAACGCCGCGCAAAAATTCGTCCTGTTGATGAAATCCGCAGAAAGTGAGTTCAATATGAAGGATTTTGACTTAAACATAGGAAAAATATTAGAGGATTGGGAAATATATCACGCGATTCGCGAGATTATTGCCAATGCGCTTGACGAGCAGCTTCTAACGAACACGGCTGAAATAGAAATCGTTAAAACGGGTAACGTATGGTGTATCCGTGATTTTGGTCGCGGTCTGAATTATCATCACTTAACACAAAACGAAAATCCCGAGAAAACCGATAACGATAAGGTGATCGGTAGATTTGGCGTTGGATTAAAAGATGCTTTGGCAACTTTGTTTAGGCACAATATTGTGGTGGAAATTCAATCCAAGTACGGCGTGGTTACGCTTAAAGAATCTACAAAGAATACATTTGATGATATAGTCACGCTACACGCACAGATAGCACCGCCCGCGGATAGTCAAATGCTTGGGACTGCATTTTACATATACGATTGCCCTGATTATGAAATTGATAAAGCAAGGCGTATGTTTTTGCGCTTTTCAAACGAGAGAATTATTGAAACCACCTCTTATGGACAAGTAATTGCCAAAACTTCCGATACGGCAAATATTTACATTAACGGTGTGAAGGTTGCAGAAGAACCTAATTTTGTATTCTCTTACAATATCACAGCATTATCTAAGCAAATAAAAAAAGCGTTAAACCGTGAGCGCGCGAACGTGGGAAGAACAGCGTATGCGGATCGTATTAAATCCATCTTGCTTGAAGCAACTAACAAAGATGTTGTTCAGACTTTGAGTGACAACTTGGAATCTATGAGCGATGGTGGACAGTGCGACGAAATTAAGTGGGTGGACGTTGCTGCACATGTTGTAAAAGAGTTGAATGATTCCGATGATACCGTTTTTGTTACACCCGATGAGCTTGCCAATTCTTCTGGTAGCACATCCGAGATTCTGCAAAATAGTGGAAAACGGATTGTTTTTGTTCCAGAAAGTGTCAAGAAGAAAGCAGAGCAAGAGACGGATGGTGAGATTTCTACGATCCAGACTGTTGTTCAAGATTACAACGAAAGTTTTAGCTATTCTTTTGTTGATGTTGAGAATTTAACGGAGCTTGAACGGAAAAATTGGGGAAAGATTCCCACGTTGCTTGAAAAGTTGGGTTTATCTTCGTGGTTTAGGAAATGCTTTATTTCTGAAAAACTAAAAGAAGATGCAGATAACACGGTTGGCGTATGGGATCGCGAACTGCAAAAAATTATTATACTCAGAACTCAATTAAAAAATGAAACCGACTTGTTTGGTACTGTATTGCACGAAATCATTCACGCTCGTACGGGAGCTGGAGATGTATCAAGATATTTTGAATGTGAACTAACGGAGATGATCGGTAAAATTTCATCTTTGTATATGGGCGAACTATGTAATCCCAATTCCCGAACAGATGGAGGAACGTCTGACTCCGCTGATGATGAAATTTTTGATGGTGACGATCTTTTGGGGGATGAAGAAGATTTGTTTGATGATGTTGATGAAGAAAGTTATATTCAGATTTCGTTTGATGAGTTGAACGCAAATCCTCAAAAATATATTGGCAAGCAAGTTGAACTTACCGAAAAGGTATCTCTTGGCGCAGTAAACCAAGTGAGAAGAAAATCTTTTTATTGTTACAAAATTGTTGGAGCGCATAACTACGATATTGATGCCCATACATCGATTGAACTATTTTACTCTAAGTTATCTGATGTGAAAAAGATAGTTATGTTAAATCCGGATTTGGCTGCAGTTTCGGTAAAAGGAAAGATAGTCAAATATACCGATAGTGATAACGTATATATTGATGCCATTGAAATCATTGGTTTGGAGGATGTCATATCTGAGATCGAAGAACCCGACTCCGAATATTCAAGTTTTGCGGAATTGCGTCAAATTGTAGCCTTCCCCAAGGAATACGAAAACAAACCTTATGATATATATGAACCGATGTGTTTGTTAGAAAATGATCCACAAAACAAAACTATGCTTTTGTGTGAGTCTACGGGAGAAGGCAAAGACGATTATAACAAGAATGTTTGTTTAAAGGTGTCTTATCTTACTTGTTCCAACGTAGATGAACTAATATCTACAACCGCAGCCAAGCAAAAAGTAAAGGTGTTTGGCTATGTTGGTTATGATGCCAAAGAAACAGCCGCCTATATGGTTGGTCGAACAGTTGTCATATTGAGATCTTTTGATGAAAAGCCTTATGGGGACGTTTCGTATTGTAAAGCGCAGTGCGGATTTTATGAGAAGTGCTTAGCGAGAAAAGAGTTATGCGTAAAAAAGATTTACGAAGAAACTCTGTTTACGTTAACTCCACGTGAAGAAAAAACAATTCGCTTATCATTTGGAATTGAGTGTCAAAGCGAGGACTCACTCGAAACCATTATGAACGAAACGGCAGCTATTTCTGTTGAACATGTAGGACAAATACGAGCTAAAGCATTACGAAAATTAAGACACCCTAGTCGCGCACACCAACTAAGAACTACAGATATCGGTCTGTTTCTCTTTTCACAAAGAGAAACGGGCTATTCTAAGTTGTGGAGAGCAATATTTGGAGAAAGCCGTCCTCGACACGAATTGTATCAAGAGTTTACGGCGGCTAAGGTTGAGGAAAATTTGAAAGCAGAGGCAGACAGGCAAACAGAACGAGAAAAGGAAGAATGGCACAAAGAAAAAGCAAAGCGCCAATCTCAAATAACGGCTCAAACTACTATTAGTGACTGTTACTTTGGTGATAAATATGATGGCGGTGTTCTCGAAAGCAAGATGACGATTGAAGAACTTCGTCATATGAGTGGCAGAGTTGTATTTGAATCGTGCGATTTCAACAAAAAAATGTTCGAAGAAATTATCTCCGTCCTTCGCTCCCACCATATTTACCTTGCCGATTATTCACCTGTTTGTGATATGCAGTCGTACTGCGAGCGAATTTATAACGATTGTTTTGCAACAATTGGCGATACGTCTCTCTGCAAGACTATTGATGAGTTGGATTTTTCAGTTCGTACATATAATGGCTTAATACGCGCAGGTATTAATACTGTGGCAGATTTAACTCAACTAACTGAAGAAAAGATAATAAGAATTCGCAACCTGGGTGTAAGAGGGCTTTATGAGATTGTTGAAAAACTTTCTTCACTAGGACTGCATTTGTTAGATCCCCAAAAAACATTGCAGGAGTGTTCTGGCGAAAGCGAAAAAGATAAGGTTCTTGCAACGACAATTGAAGAACTGGATTTCGCTTGGAGAATATATAATTGTTTAAAACATGCTGGTATTAATACCGTTCAGGATCTAACCGAAAGAACAATTGAAGATATACTTGGGATAAAAAATTTGGGAAGACACCATTTGCAAGCAATTGTTGATAAATTACACAGTTTAGGTCTTGATTTGAAATTAAACAATTAAAAGGCGATTATTTAAGCATAGAAAAGATGCCCTTGTTTACTATCATGAAAGGCGAACTTTTATAGCTCGCCTTTTTCTTTATGCAAATAAAAAGAGCGCAAGTCAAAACCTTTCGGTTCAACTTACGCTTTTGTTATGTTAAATCATTCATTCGAGAGGTTATTCAACTCGTTTTACAGAGTGTCGCGTTTTTTGTATTACCTCTTTTATGACATTATACCACAAAAGCTAACCAAAATCAAGCCGAAGGCTTGGATATCATCAGACCGAAGGCCTGTATATCACCAACACGAAGTGTTGTATATCATCAAACCGCAGGAAAGGTTATGCACGGCTACGCCGTGATGATATGCTCGCCAAAGGCGCGATGATATACGAATGTATATCTCGCCGCAGGCGAGTTATACATTCAATGATATACCAAACCTGCGGTTTGGATAAAAAATAACCTAAATTGTCCCTTACGGTTCAATTTAGGTTATTTTTGGTGCGAGAAACGGGACTTGAACCCGTATGGATAAACCACACGCCCCTCAAACGTGCGCGTCTGCCAGTTCCGCCACCCTCGCGAACAATGATATTATACATATCTAAATCGGTTTTGTCAAGAGGTTTTGCGATTTTTTTTCACTTTTCTTTTATTCCTTTGCGACTTCGCAAAAGACAAGTGCTTGGCCTCTAGTTTAATCTTGGTCTTTTTTGGTTGCGTATAAAAACGCTTTGCAAAAATCTTGATTTTTCAATGCCTTTCGTGGTATAATAAGGTATCATTTCTGGAGGCGTTT
>JAZRFK010000082.1:0-4951 GCA_045661325.1 Eubacteriales bacterium
TCTATATTCCTCCTTAGCTCAGTCGGTAGAGCGCATGACTGTTAATCATGATGTCGTTGGTTCGAGCCCAACAGGGGGAGCCAAAGAAAAGCGAGTGACCATTTGGTCGCTCGCTTTTCTTTCTCTTCTTTGTTGAACTTAAAGCAAAGTCATAACGCTTAACAGTCATGACTCAACCGACTGGTCGGTACAGTGACGGACCGAGAAAAACCATTAAGTATCGTTTTTCGACGGGAGATAACTAAAACAAGGAGAAATGAAGCGAAGCTGCGCTGAGCGCGCATTTCGACTATGTTTTAGGAAGAGATGACTGTTAATCATGATGTCGTTGGTTCGAGCCCAACAGGGGGAGCCAAAAAATTCCGTACACGCGAGTGTGCGGAATTTTTACTTATTACCTTTTCACTCTTCACTTTTCACTAAATTGGCGTGTACGGAATTTTAAGTAAGAGGTAATAGTGAATAGTGAAAAAGTATGGTTGATTTGCTTCGTAAATCTTCTTTTTAATAAGTTGCCTTTTACACCCTAACACAAAAACCCTTGATTTCGGGGGGACTTTTCGTGTTTTTAGGGGTAAAACATATCCCATTTCATCATTGCATCTTTTCCCCGACCTTATGGGCTTGAACCTGCGACTTTATAGAAATCCATTGAAAAAACGGTGATTTTGTGATACAATACAATATAGTAAAGAAAGGCGGTGTATATATGAGCTGGAAAGATAATTTCAAAAAGAGCTTTGATTTAACTTATGAACTCGTTAATGAAAAAGTGTGGAACTTAAAATATCCATGCTATGGTGGTAGGTTTTATTGGTTTTTAATTTCACGACATTTTGAAAATCTATATTTCTATTTAACGCAAAATGCTCTGATATATACGGCAAGCGGTGCTTATATCACCGAAATCCCTTTTGATACGATAAAGAAATTATCAATTAAGAGAGGATTGTTCGTTAAGGCATCAATCCATATTCGCATAGTTGCCGATAAAAAGTATCATTTACTGCTCAAAGATATGAAATGGTTATTTACCCGGATGACAGGCAATAACGAAGATAATATAAGCGGCTTTATAGCGACGCTTCAAGCGAGTGTTAAGAATAATAAGTAAAGGTTCGAAATTGTTGGGCTAATCCAAAAAAACCACCCGTATGGGTGGTTTTTGTTTATCTTTTTAGATACAACTTCGTTTAACCGTTAGCTTGGCACGGGTTTAAGCAAAAAACTTTCTGCGGTAAATTGTTTAATTGTTAAAATGTAAAGTTGACTTAAATTCAGTAGGAGTCTTGCCCGTAACTCGTTTGAAAACGCGGGAGAAATATTGCGGATTGTCGAAGGATAATTTGTCCGAGATCTGCGCGAAATTCAAATTTCCCTCGCGAATAAGCCTTTTGGCAAGCTTGATCTTTTGGCAAATGGCAAAGCCCTTGATCGTTTCGCCCGTTTTTTCGCGGAAAAGCTTGCTTAAATAGCTCTTGCTGTAGCCCAAGGCGGCGCACAGATCATTCACGCGGAAGGGCGCCTCCGCTTTTTCCTCCAAAAAGCGCTTTGCCGCGCTGACCAGATGGTTTTCCATACTTTCCTTGGAGGGGAAGACGCGCGGAGATTCCTTTTTGGCGATGCTTCGGATGAGGAGTATCAGAAACTGCTCAAGATAGGTTTTGATCAACTGCTCACCGCCGATGGGCGGATCCTCCTTTTTGATGAGCTTTTTGAGGGTGGGATCGTTTTTGTGTATGACGTAGGTGCTTTCTGCCTCTTTGATGATGGAAGCGATAAAGCCGCAAAGACGCTGGCTCAAAACGGTATGATATTTTTCAAGATAGCCCACCAAGGGCGAATGGCAAACGAAGGACATCACGAAAAAGGTCGGCGAGGAATCCAAGGCCTTGATAGAGTGAAATTCATTCGGCCGGTGAAAGACGATCTCGCCCTGCTCAAGAACGAGGGATTCCTCATCGCGCTTGATCTCCACGCGCCCCTCATCAATGTACACCATTTCCCAGAAATCGTGCGCTTCTCCCTCAAAGACGAAGCTCTTGTCGAATTCGTAATAATGCATCGTGACGATCTTGGAAACGGTGATGGCGTTTTTCAGTTGCGTTTTAATATAAGTGGCTTTCATATTTATCCTCGCGGCTTAAAATACTGCACAAAAATGAACGTATAGGATATAAAATTAACTGTTCAAAGCGAACAGCGTACTTTATAATAAGTATAGCATAACCCCAAAATAAAAGCAAGGAGTATTTCAAATGAAAAAGGGTATCAATATTTGGTCGTTTCCACAAGGCACGATCAAAGAGAGTCTTACACTTGCAAAGGCGGCCGGCTTTGAGGGCGTTGAGTTGGCGTTGAACGGCGAGGGCGAGCTTTCTATGCATTCCTCCGAGCGCGAGATCGAGGAGGTAAGAAAGCAGGCAGAGGAGCTTGGTCTTGCTCTTTACAGCCTTTCCTGCGGTCTTTGCTGGGATTATCGCTTGAGCGATGATGACCCCGCGATGCGCCAAAAAGCAAAGGATATGATCAAAAAGCAGCTTGAAACCGCTAAAATACTGGGCGCAGATACGATTTTGGCTCTTCCCGGTGTTGTTAACGTTGAATTTTCAAGCCCCGAAAAGAAGGTTGCGTATGACGTTGTTTACGAGCGCGCGCTTGAAGGTCTTAATGAGCTGAAGGGCTATGCAGAGGCCTTGAAGGTCAATATTGGTCTTGAAAACGTTTGGAACAAATTCCTTCTTTCTCCCATGGAAATGCGCGATTTTATCGATAAGATCGGCAGCGCGTACGTGGGAAGCTATTTTGACGTTGGCAATACGCTTTATTGCGGCTACCCCGAGGACTGGGTGCGTATTTTGGGAAAACGCATCAAGAAGGTGCATTTCAAGGATTACAGAATGCAGGCGGGCGGCCTTCACGGCTTTGTAGACCTGCTCGCAGGTGACGTCAATTATCCCGAGGTCGTTAAGGCACTTGGCGAGATCGGTTATGAGGATTGGGTGTCGGCTGAAATGATCCCGAACTACAAATATCACACGGATGCCATCATTTACAATACTTCTAACGCTATGGATAGAATTTTAGGGAGGAAATAAGTATGTTGAAGGTAGGTTTGATCGGTTGCGGCTTTATGGGCGCAATGCACGCGAATTGCTATAAAAATATTGCCGATGTGGAGCTTGTTGCCTTTGCGGACATCCGCAGAGAAAAGGCAGAGGCATTGGCAGAGGGAACGAATGCCGTCATTTATGGGGACGGAAAGGACTTGATTGCAAACGCCGAGGTGGATATTATTGATATCTGCTTGCCCACGTATCTGCACGCAGAATATGCCCTCCTTGCAATGGATAAGGCAGGCTATGTGTTTGTGGAAAAGCCTGTTGCGCTTACCGTGGAAGAGGGTAAGGCGATGATAGAGAAGAGTAAGGAAACGGGTTGTCAGGTACAGGTTGGACAGGTTATTCGTTTCTGGGATGAATACGTTGAACTAAAAAAGATCGTGGAAAGCGGCGTTTACGGTAAGGTTGTTAACGCCAATTTCCGCCGCATCAGCCCTCTTCCCACTTGGGGCTGGGAGAACTGGCTGCTCGATTATACCCGTTCGGGCGGTGCAGGCCAGGACTTGCACATTCACGACGTGGATTACGTGCTGTCTGTGTTCGGTCAGCCCAAGAATTTCTACTCTGTGAAGAACATACAGGGCGCGAAGAACGGATATGTAAATACGCTGATGCAGTATGAGGATTTCGTTGTCGGCGTTGAGGGAACCTGGGAACTTCCCACCAATTATCCCTTTACGGCAACCTTCCGCGTTGCCTTTGAAAAGGCCGTTGTGGAAAACGCGGGCGGAAAGTTTATGCTCTATACAGAGGAAGGGGCAAGCGAGATCAAGATAGAGAAAAAGGAGCTTATCGGCGGCGTTGAGGGCGGCAATATCTCTGATTTGGGCGGCTATTACAACGAGCTGGTTTATTTCTGCGGCAAAGCCAAGGCAGGCGAGAAAATTGAGAAGGCAACCCTTTGCGACGGCGTTTCCTCGCTCGAATTTTTGTTAAAAGAGCTTGCGTTCAATGTTTAAAGTAGGGATTATCGGCTGCGAGAATATTTTCACTATGCGCCATATAGGTGCGATTAACTCAAACAATGGTGTTGCCAATCACATTGGGCAAAAAGCAATTCACGACGGGAGATAGCTAAAACAAGGAGAATTGTTTTACACGGTACTTGTGTGCTCTCGTTTGTATGTATTTGGTAATTTAATACTATTGGCACAAAAAATCCCGCACTCTTGCGTGTGCGTAATTTTTGCTTTTTCACTTTTCACTCTTCACTAATTCGGCGTGTACGGAATTTTAGGCAATAGTGAATAGCGAGAAAGCGAATTGACACATTACGGCGTCTATGCTATAATGAATTCAAGAAAGGCGGTGCGATTCGATGATGAAAAAAATCATTCTGATTGTAGCATTGTTCCTGGTTTGCATCAACCTCACCTCCTGTGAGCTTTTGAGCATTTTGTCATATTCTATTTCCGGCGATATTATGGAGCCTTATGGGGATTTTTCGCGCGGAAGCGAAAAAAACACGCTTGTTTTTGGCGGAAATACGTATATTTTGATTGAAGAGGTTAACGGATATTTCGAATTCTTCATAACAGATGAAGACCTGCTCTTGGGACAGAGAAGCAATTTTCCGTTTTTCCCCAATGGCATGTATTACGCAAACGCGAAAGAAAACGCTGACTATATAGCCTGCGGTAACAACAGTGGAATAATGAGTTGCGTCTATTTAAGAGAGGATTTGTATAAAGAGCCCTTATGCTACGTGCTGCAAGATACGGAGTATGAATTTGATTTTTCGTCGGCCTTTATCAAAACCGAGGAGGTCAGTTACAGAAAAGATATTGAAGGCAGGGAATATTACGGTAGACGCATTCAGTTTTACGTAA
>JAZRFK010000083.1:0-1663 GCA_045661325.1 Eubacteriales bacterium
ACGTGGCTCTGAAGAGTGTCGACCAGAAGGACGTCGAAATTCTTTCCATTGAAGACCTTATTCTGCTGTAAGGAGAAGCTATATGCTGGTTAATCTGAAAACCATTTTGGACATCGCGGAGCGCAAGGGCTTTTGCGTTCCTGCCTTCAATGTATACAATATGGAAAGCGTTATGGGCGTTCTCTACGCCGCAGAGGAAATGCGCGCGCCCGTTATTATGCAGGTATATCCCCGTCTGATGAAGGAGGAAACGGGCTATTTCGTTTCCCCCATCATTCTCGCGGCCGCCGCGCGCGCCACCGTTCCCGTTTGCTTCCATCTTGACCACGGACCCTCGGAGCTGGAAACCACCCGTTCTCTGCGCTACGGTGCTACGGGCATTATGCTTGACGGCTCCACCCTTCCCTTTGAGGAAAACATCGCCTTGACCAAGAGAGTGGTTGACACCTGCCGCTATCTGGATGTGCAGGTTGAGGGCGAGCTTGGCCACATCGGCACCACCAAGGATGACGAGATGGACGAGTTCACCACCCCTGAAGACGCCAAGCGCTTCGTTGAGGAAACGGGCGTTGCCTGCCTTGCCGTTGCCGTCGGCACGGCACACGGCAGATACAAGAAGCCCCCCAAGCTGGATATTGCCCGTATTGAGGCCATCCGCGAGGCAACGAACAAGGCCGCCCTGGTGCTTCACGGCGGAAGCGGCGTTCCCGACGAGGAGATCAAAAAGGCCGTTAAGGCAGGCATCCGCAAGATGAACTTCTCCACCGACCTTTGCTATTCCTTCCTGGATAGCTGTCAGGCCGTGGCAAACGCCCCTGACAGACCCATCGCGATTGATACCTTTATGAAAAAGCCCATCGAGGCCGTCAAGAGCTTCTGCATTTCCAGAATCAAGCTGGTCGGTGCAGACGGAAAGGCTGACTGATATGGCTAAAATTGTCGGAATAGGCGCTTGCGTGTTCGACACGCTTTACAATATTCCCACCTATCCCAAGGAAGACACCAAAATGCGCGCTACCTCATCCAAGCCCGCAGGCGGCGGCCCTACCGCAACGGGGCTGGTTGCCGCGCAAAAGCTTGGAGAGCAAACGGCCTACATCGGCGTTTTGTCCGATGATAACGGCGGCGTTTTCCTCAAGGGCGACTTTGAAAAATACGGCGTTGACACCTCGCTTATCGAGGTAAAGCAGGGCTTCCGCTCCTTTGCCTCCGTTTTGTGGCTCTCTGCCGACTCCACCGCGCGCACCTGCGTTTTTGACAAGGGCGATTTGCCGCCTCTTGTCCTCTCCGAGGCACAGAAAAGGGCTATCAAAGAGGCCTCGCTTCTGATGGTGGACGGCAACGAGCTGTCCGCCGCCATCGAGGCGGCCAAGCTTGCCAAGGAAAGCGGCACCAAGGTTCTTTATGACTGCGGCGGCCTTTACCCCGGCGTTAGCGCGCTTTTGGAGCAAACGGATATTATGATCCCTTCCGAGGAATTCTCCCTAGGTCACACCGGCTGCAAGACCGTGGAAGAAGCTGCGGAAAAGCTCTATGAAACCTACCATCCCGAGGTCGTGGTGATCCCCTGCGGCAAAGAAGGCGGCATCCTCTACGACGGCAAAACGGTTGTAAACTATCCCGCATTTTCCGTGGCAGCGGTGGATACCAACGGTGCCGGCGA
>JAZRFK010000084.1:0-43151 GCA_045661325.1 Eubacteriales bacterium
GGCCGTCAAGCCAATGACGAGCGAGACCACCACCAAAACGCCCACAACTATCAAATATAACGCGCGATTTGTTTTTGTCTGAGAGGGTTTGTTTTCCATTTTGTTTATTCCTTTCCGATTTACTGTTTCTATTTTTGACAATTCTCCAAGCTTTATACAAAAAAGGAAAAATATATTTTTGCTTCCAAGGCATCTCCGGCTTGCGCACAGCACGAAGACGCCAAGAAAATCTGTGCCAACAAAGCAAAGCTCGGCTTCTGCAACCGTGGCATCTTACACGGACCGCAAGCGCTACCTGAAAACGGGTGCCGACAAATTAGCCGAAGCCATAGCGGCCGCAATAGGTAAATAAGAGAAAAAGCCTAGGAGAGGGAATCTCCTGGGCTTTTTGCGTTGAAAAAATATAGTAGTGCAGTTTTAATTGTCGATGACGATATCTCCGTCAGTGCAGTGGACGGTGATGGTGGGGGTGTTATAAAGCCATTTGTCACCTTTAGTTATATTTTCCCACTCTGCCTTTGTGCCATCATAAGTGACGCTCGCAAGGTTGGTGCAATTAATAAATGCACCATAGCCGATGTCATTCACTCTCTTAGAGATGGTGATGCTCGTAAGGCTAGTACAATAAGAGAAGGCATTCCAGCCGATGCTTTTCACGCTATCGGGAATGGTGATGCTCGTAAGGCTAGAGCATCCGCGGAAGGCGTTATCGCAGATGCTCGTCACGCTATCGGGGAGCGTGATGCTCGTAAGGCTGGAGCAACCACCAAAAGCCCCGTTTTTTATGCTCGTCACGCTATCGGGAATTGTGATGCTCGTAAGGCTAGTACAATTGGAGAAAGCAGAAAAACCAATGCTCTTTAGCTTGCTGTTTTCGCCAAAGGTGACACTCGTAAGGCTAAAGCAATTAGCGAAGGCATCATCGCCGATGCTCGTCACACTATCAGGGACAGTGACGCTCGTAAGGTTTCTGCATTGAAAGAAGGCCTCGTTATCGATGCTCGTCACGCTATCGGGAATCGTGATGCTCGTAAGCCTATCGTACATATAGAAGGCCTCACTGTAGATGCTCGTTACTGCTACCCCCTTATAAGTAGATGGAATGATCACCTCGGATGCACTTCCCGTATAATCTGAAACCACATAAGTTCCTTTGAACAGTTTGTAGAATTTCACGCCGTCATCTTTGTACCTTTGACATACGGTGCAAGTATTTTCGTTATCCCAAGTGTGTGTAGTCTTATCCGACACCAAGTTGCAGCCACTGTTTTGGCATACATGCCAATGGTCGGCTTGATCGGTCGTCCATTCAGTGGCGTAGTTGTGGGCGTTTGCGTCGCTATAATTTTCACTCACAGACTTATTACAAATGGTACAAATATGGTGACGCATACCTGACGAGACACAGGTTGCCGCTTCATCTACAATCCACTCTTCAAAGGTGTGGGCGGTTTTATCCGATACCGAGGTGCATCCGCTGTTTTGGCACTTGTGCCAATGGTGTGCGCCATCGCTTGTCCAAGTAGTCGCATAATTGTGTGCGATGGGGTCGCTGTAGGTTTCACTCACAGATTTATTGCAGACCGTGCACACATGGTGACGGGTGCCCAGCGTCGTGCAGGTGGCGGCAGTGTCTATAATCCATTCGCCGAAGGTGTGAGTGGTCTTGTCCGACACCGAGTTGCAGCCGTTATTCAGACACACATGCCAGTGGCGGGTGTCATCGCTCGTCCAGGTGATGGAGTAATTGTGGGCGGACAAATCGGCATAGTTTTCGCTTACCGTCTTGTTGCAAATGGTGCACACATGGTGGCGCACGCCCGCCTGCATGCAAGAGTCGACCACGTCGATGACCCATTCGCCAAAGCTGTGGGCAGTTTCGTCCGAAATCGAGGTGCAGCCGCTGTTTTGGCACTTGTGCCAGTGGTTGGTGCCATCGGTTGTCCAAGTGGTCGCATAATTGTGGGCATCGGGTTCAATGGTTTCACTGACGGATTTCCCACAGACAACGCAGCTACGGTGCTTTGTTCCCGCTTTCGCGCAAGTGGCTTCCTCGTCGATTACCCACTCGCCAAAGGTGTGATACGCTTCGTTTTTGCGCGCATCGCAGCTCAAGTCAATGCAAGAGCGCCAGTGCTTCTCATCATCGAAGGTCCACTCGTTTCTAAAAACATGATCTCCATCTCCGGCATTCTCACCGCCTGGGGTGTTTCCTCCATTACACGCAGCAAGGGCAAACACAAGCACGAGGATGAGCGCGAGGGTTACAAACAGTTTTTTCATAAGTCCTCCAAAAGATAAAATTCCATAATAATTATACTACTTCCCCGCACTTTTCGACTATTGACACAATGCCCAAAAATTTCCTCGGGTTTTTGGTTATTTTACAAAACAAAAAGGCCCAAGAGGGTGATCCTCCTAGGCTTTTTGCGGTTTTATTCTTCAATAAACGCGGGATTTTGTGCTGTTTTTAGTTAGCAGCGTCCACGATGGTGGTGAAAGCGTCTACCTTCAAGGAAGCGCCGCCAATCAAGCCACCGTCAACATTTTCCTTGCCAAGAAGCTCCTTGGCATTCTTATCGTTCATCGATCCGCCGTACTGAATGATGATCTCTTCAGCGGCCTTCTCACCGTAGAGAGAAGCGATGGTCTTGCGGATAACACCACAGGTTTCGTCTGCCTGCTCGGGCGTTGCGGTCAAGCCGGTGCCGATGGCCCATACGGGCTCGTAAGCGATGATAACGTTCTTCAGATCCTCTACGGGAATTCCGGCCAAGTCAAGCTTGGTCTGCATAGCCACTACCTCGTCGGTAATGCCTGCCAAACGCTCTTCCTTAACCTCGCCCAAGCAAACGATGGCTTTGAGGCCGGCAGCAAGAGCGGCCTTGGTGCGAAGGTTAACAGTTGCATCGGTTTCGCCGAAGTACTGTCTTCTCTCGGAGTGGCCGATGATAACGTACTCTGCGCCAACTTCCTTAAGCATAGCGGTGGAAACCTCACCGGTGTAAGCACCCTTTGCCTCGTAATGCACGTTCTCGGCGCCGATGTGAATGTTGGTTCCCTTGGCAGCCTCAGCGGCCACGTAAATGTCTACGTAGGGCACGCAAAGAACGATGTCGCATCCATCCTTACCTGCAACGCAGGGAGCCAATTCCTTAATGAAGGCCTGGGCCTCGGAGGGCGTCATATTCATTTTCCAGTTTCCTGCAATGACGTATCTTCTCATGATTTATACCTTTCTGATTCCTGTCAATATTGAATGGTTTTGTGGCGTGAAAGGGCGAGGCCCTTTGACGCCCTTGAATTGCGAAGCAGATTTACTTCCTTATTTATCCAACAAGCAAGCGATACCGGGAAGGTCCTTGCCCTCCAAGAATTCAAGAGACGCACCGCCACCCGTGGAGATGTGGGTCATCTTATCGGCAAAGCCGAGCTTTTCAACGGCTGCTGCGGAGTCACCGCCGCCGATGATGGAGATAGCGCCGGAATCGGCCACTGCCTTAGCAACGGACTCGGTACCTGCTGCAAAGTTCTTCCACTCGGAAACGCCCATAGGTCCGTTCCAAACAACCGTGCCTGCGCCCTGAAGGGTCTTGGCAAAGAGCTCTCTGGTAACAGGGCCGATATCCAAGCCCATCCATCCGTCAGGAATGGAATCGGAATAAATGTTCATATGAACAGCGTTTTCGTCATACTCTCTGGCGATAACGTTGTCTACAGGCAGAAGGAAGGAAACGCCCTTCTCACGAGCCTTGGCAAGCAGCTCTCTTGCCAATTCAAGCTTATCGTCCTCGCAAAGAGAGGTGCCAACGGTAGAGCCGGTAGCGCGGAAGAAGGTGTATGCCATACCGCCGCCGATGATAAGGGTATCAACCTTGTCGATGAGGTTGTTGATAACGCCAATCTTATCGGAAACCTTAGCGCCGCCGAGAATGGCAACGAAGGGACGAACGGGCTCTTCCAGAGCCTTACCCATCACGCTGATTTCCTTCTGGATGAGGTAACCGCAAACAGCGGGCAGATAGTCAGCAACACCGGCAGTAGAAGCGTGTGCGCGGTGTGCGGTGCCGAATGCATCGTTTACATAGATATCGGCATACTCGGCCAATTCCTTGGCAAAGCCTGCATCATTCTTCTCTTCGCGCGCGTCAAAACGGATGTTTTCAAGCAGAACGGCGGTGCCCTCCTTCATAGCGGCAACCTTTGCCTTTGCGTCTTCGCCAACGATGTCCTCGGCGAAAACAACCTTGCCTGCGCCCAAAAGCTCGTTCAAGCGAACGGCAACGGGCTTCAAGGAAAACTTCTTCTTGTCACCCTTAGCCTTTTCCAAAAGCTCTGCAGTTGCAGCAGCCTGCTCCTCAGCAGGAAGAGCGGCGACCTTCTTCTTTTCCTTCTTGGTCAAGCCAAAGCCCTCGGTCAGAATGTTGTGGGGCTTGCCCATATGAGAGCTGAGGATAACCTTTGCGCCGTGGTTCAAGAGATACTGAATGGTGGGGATTGCGCCAACGATTCTCTTATCGCTGGTGATAACACCGTCCTTCATGGGAACGTTAAAGTCGCAACGCACGAATACGCGCTTGCCTGCAACGTCCACATCTTCTACGCTTTTCTTGTTGTAAGTAGCCATGGAAAATCTCCTTTTCGTTTTTTATCAATATTTTTATTTATTCTGGAATGAAAAACCGAGTTTTATACAAATTGAGAAAAATTCCCAACCTTTGATAGTATAGCACACTTTATTCGGTTAGTCAAGAAATTTTTGTTAAAAAATACACAAAGCCGTATTTTTTTACGGCAAGAGATTCGGCAAGCCAAAAATTCACAAAAAGTTCACCCTTCCCAACCGATTTTTTTCTATACTAAATCGTATCAAGATGGGGGGCGACGAGATGAACGTAGACGAAAAGGCTTTTATAGAGGCGCTTCGCCGCGCCGCCGCGCAAAACGGCATTGCTTCGCTTATAGATGAGGAAAAGGGCGCGCGCCTTTTTGCCTTAACGGAGCGTATGCTTTCGGTGAACGAGCAGTTTAATCTGACGGCGATTACCGACCCCGACCGCATTATTTTCTTACACTATATCGACTGTCTTTTGGAGGCCGCGCTCTTTCCCCTTGGCGCCTCCGTCATTGACGTTGGATGCGGCGCAGGCTTCCCTTCTCTCCCGCTTGCCATTTGCCGCCCCGATTTAAAGATAACCGCCTTAGATTCCACCGCCAAGCGCGTGACATACGTGGAAGAGACGGCGGCGCTTTTGGGACTGACCAACATAAAAACGGTGACCGCACGCGCCGAGGAGGCTGCGCGCTTGCCCGAATTGCGCGAGGGCTTTGACTGTGCCACCGCGCGCGCCGTTGCCGCTTTGCCCGTGCTTTGCGAGCTTTGTCTTCCTTTTGTAAAGCAGGGGGGAGCTTTCATTGCTATGAAGGGCAAGAACGCCAAGGCTGAGCTTGCCGCCGCAAAGGGCGCTATTCAAACGCTGGGGGCAACACTTGAGGGTGTGGTTGATACCCCCATTACCGATTTTGCGGGCGAGGTTTTTGCCCGCGGCACAGTTCTTTTGCGTAAAAAGAGCGCAACCCCTGCGCTTTACCCCCGTGCTTATGCCAAGATTGTCAAAAAACCTCTTTGAAGGAAGGTAGATGTCTATTATGAAGGATCAGAAGCGTGTGTTAGCCATTCACGACCTTTGTTGTGTCGGAAAATGCTCCTTGACCACCGCGATTCCCATTTTATCCGCCGCAGGCATGGAGGCCTGCGCTCTGCCGACCGCTGTGTTTTCCACGCACACGGGCTTTCCCTCCTTCACCTTTTTGGACTTGACGGACGAGCTTTCCAAAATGGCCGCCGCCATCAAGGAGCAGAGCTTCCGCTTTGACGCCTTTTACACCGGCTATCTGGGAACGGCGGCACAAGCGGCCATCGTGAAGGATATTATCTCGCTTTTAAGGAGCGAGGATTCCTGCGTGATAGTGGATCCCGTTATGGCAGATAACGGCTTGCTTTATAAGCACCTGACCCCCGATTTTCCCCAAGAGATGCTCTTGCTTTCCTCTTACGCCGACGTGATTACACCCAACGTGACCGAGGCGGCGCTGATGCTGGGCAAGCCCTATATGCCCTCTCCGCAATCGGAGGAATACGTGCGCGCCCTTCTGACTGAGCTTCACGAAAAAACGGGCGCTTCTGTCGTTCTAACCAGCATTTGCTTGCACGAGGGAGACGTTGGCTGTGCCTGTCTTGATAGCAAAACGGGCGCCGTTTACTACACCTTCCAGCCCAAAGAGCCCACCTCCTATCACGGAACGGGAGACGTTTTTGCTTCGGTGCTTTGCGCCGCCTATATGCACTCAAAGAACCTTGCCAAGAGCGTGGAGCTGGCCGCCGTTTTCGTGCGAGACGCTATCCGCATTACCGAGGAGCAGCCATCGCTTTGGTACGGCATTCGCTTTGAGGAGCTGCTTTCTACCCTGCAAGGTAGGATTGATGAAATTAAATAATTGTATGCAAAAAGAATTGCTTGCCGCATTCGCGGCAAGCAATTCTTTTTTATAAAGAAAATCAATCGTTGGCAACGAGGTGGTAAAGCGAGGCGTGATGCTCCTCGCCCGTCAAGGAGAAGCGAATGCCGCGGCGCAGCTCGTCTCCCGAGAAGGTCTTGCCCGAAAGGGCATCGGTATAGGTGACACCAAAGAGCGCGGCACGGAAGCGCAAAAGGGAGGTTTCTCCCTTCTTGCAGCCCCGGCACTCTGCCAAGGAGAAGAGAATTTCCTTACCGTCCTCGGTAACGTAATAATGGGCGTCATACTTCTTTTCATAGGGGCAAGCCAGGTTGTAATAATCGCCCAGGCGAATAACGTGGTCAAAGGATTTATATTCCTTGATTTGACGGGCAATTTCCTTTTTCACGCCATCGCTCATTTTGAGAATATTCAGCTCGTAGCCCAGCATACCGCCAACGGCCACCTTATAACGAAAATCAAGGGATTTCATATCCTCGTGCGGATCAGACACGTGGCAGGACATAGTGGCGGCGGGATAAGCCAAGAGCGCGCCGCGCTGAATGTCAATGCGCGAATAAGGCTCAGTGTTATCGCTCGTCCAAATTTGGAAGCCGTACTGCATCATACCAAGGTCATAGCGCCCACCACCGCCGGAGCAGCTTTCAATGATGGCGTTGGGGAATCGGGTGGTCATATAATCCAAAAGCTCATAGACACCCTTCATATAACGGAAGGTGACCTCCTTCTGCTTTTCGGGAGGAAGGAGAGGCGAACCAACGGCTGCCAAATGTCTATTCATATCCCACTTGAAGTAGTCAATGCCAACATCCCCAAAGGTTTTGTCATAGGAGGCCTTTAAGTAGGCGATAACGGCAGGGTTTGCCATATCCAAAACCAACTGGTTACGGGAAAGAAGCAGCTCTCTGCCATCAATACGCAGACACCAATCGGGATGGGCGCGGTAAAGGTCAGAATCGGGGTTAACCATTTCAGGCTCAATCCAGATACCGAACTTAACCCCTCTTTCGTGAATGCCGTCCACGAAGGATTTTAAGCCGTTCTTGAACTTCTGGGGATTGGGGTACCAGTCGCCAAGGCCTGCGTCATCATAATTACGGGCGCCAAACCAGCCGTCATCCATAACCAGCATATCAATGCCGATTTTGGACGATTCCTCGGCAAAGTCGAAGAGGGTCTTTTCATCAATATCAAAATAGCAGGCTTCCCAGGTATTGAGAACAACGGGATGCTTTTCCAAGGCGTGCTTGGGCATAATGCGGCGACGCACGAAGCGGTGCATCATACGAGACATTTCGCCAAGACCGTCCTTGGTATAGAGCATCAAGGCCTCAGGAGAGGTAAAGCTCTCGCCGGGGGCAACGGTATAGGCAAAGGTATCGCTTCCAAGGCCAAGCTGCACACGGGTGTTGCACTGTTGGTCAACCTCCACCTCGTCCAAGAAGGATCCCGAATAAACCAGGTTAAAGGCATACACATCGCCCTTGGTCTCGGTGGTCTTGGGGGCGCAGAGCGCCAAGAAGGGATTGTGCTGGGGAGAGGAGGCGCCGCGACGGGAGAAGATAGACTGCACGCCGTGGTGCAGGGGGAAGCGCTGGATATTGCACTCATCGTTGTGCGTGCCCCAGAGAGAAATCATATGATAGTCGCACCCCTTCATATCGAGAGAAAGAGGCATACATCTGGCAACGGTAACAGGGGCTTTTCCCTTGTTCTTGACAGCCATCGAGCGAGCGATAACATCATCCTCATAAAATACGGTGTAGTAGAGGTACAGCTCGCAGCCCGTCACCTCGTCCACCATTTTGATTTCCAAGGTCTTGGTATCCGCATCCACGCGGGAGGAAGGAATGCCGTCAATGTGATTTCTGCCCTGCAAGATGCGATAGGAGCGATAAACGAAATCCGTTACGCCCGTACCGTCCTTACCTTCCAAACGCAAGGCAGAGATGCGGTAGTCGCCCGAATCAAAGAAGGGGCATTCCTGGGGGATTTCATCGGGATTCCAGTTAGCGCCGAGAGATTCGGGGTAAGCGGCGTAAGAAAGAGGGGCGCCCGAAAAGGCCGCGATTTCCTTGCCCTTTTTGCCGTAATAGGTATGCACGAGATAGCGGCCTGCGCCAATATCAAATGCGTAGGCAGTATTCTTCGTTGTCAAAAGAAAGCGATTGTTTTTTCGCTGAAAATGAATAGGCATAACAGTCTCCTTAACCTTTTTTTACTGATTTATTGTAACATGGGAAATTGGCTTTTGTCAAGAGAAAAAAGGGCTTATTCGCTTTTATAAAAGGAAAGCGTCTCTTCTGCCATACGGCAAAGTCCCTCTGCCACCGAGGCGGGCGACAAAATCTTCACCCTGCCGCCAAAGCCAAACACCCAGGAATAAAACTGGGGGCTGACGGACACCTGAATATGAATACGGAAGTAGCCCTCCTCATCGGCAATAAAGGGAACGTCCTGCCCGAATTTATCCAGCATAGCGCCTGCAACGCTGCTTTCGCACCGCAAGGTGACACTTTGGCGCTCGCCGCCGAACATACCGAAGACGCTGCGCGCATATAGCCCTGCGTCAAGATTTCGGAAGGTTTCCTCGCCTTCTCTTTTCTCATCCAAAACCGCAACGTCTACCATTTTATCCACGCGATAGTGCCGAAGGGCACGGCTTTTATGGTCATAGGCGATGAGATAATAGTTTTCATCCTCCCAGGACAAGACGAAGGGGCTGACCGTATAGCGCTCACCGTTATGACGCAAAACCTTTTCCTTTTTGGCATTCCATTCGTAATAGAGGAAGGAAAGCTTCTTTTTTTCGGAAATGGCGATATGGAGAATATCCACCGTATAATAGATGCTCTCGTTCATCGTTTTCACGCGGTTGGCAATCTGCACCTGCCGCTCTAACGAGGCGGCGGTATAGACGCTGGCGTCGGTAGCGAGCTTTTTAATCAGCTCGCTGCTCTTTTTCTGGGTGATAAAGCGGGAGCTTTGCACCGCATCCACCAAAAGCTTAAGCTCGGCCGTTTCAAAGGTACGCGCGCCGAGATAATACCCCGTTTTCTTTCCGCGCAGGGTGATGATGTCAGCCCCAAAGGTAGAGAGGGCTTCCAAATCGCTGTATATGGATTTTCGCTCCGCTTCAATGCCTGCCTCAGAGAGAGCGCCGATAATGTCCCCGATACTGACGGGATGCTCCTCATCACTCCTTTCACGCAAAAAGCGCAGAATGGTCAGCAGCTTCAATTTTTGATTTTGCTTTTTTGGCATATTTTCGGCTCCTTGTGGTTTCTTCCTTCAAAACGATTGTACCATATTTTTTTATCTTTGGCAAGAAAAAGACGTTTTTTTTGCAAATTCTGCATAAAGGGAACGGGGGTGGGAAAAATAGGCAATGCACATAAAAAAAGAAAGGATTTACGCTATGAAAAGAAAAATCGTTCCCCTTCTACTTGCTCTTGCCTTGCTTCTTTGCAGCATTCCTCTTTCCTCCTCTGCCGCCCTTCTCTCGCCCGCCTTACAGGTATTGGCCAAGGAGGCAACGCTTGTGAAAAGCGGCTACGTCGGCCAGAGTCTTTATTTTGACGCCTCCGACTTCAAGGAGGCCCTGGGAAGCACGGATATTTCGGTTATAACCGTCACCTCTCTGCCCGATGAAAAAACGGGCCTTTTAAAGCTTGCCTCCTCCCGTGTTGAAAAGGGGCAGACCATTTCCGTTGCCGTTTTGGATATGCTGAAATTTCTTCCCTTGGACGATTCGGTAACCGAGTCCTCCTTCACCTTTACTGCGGGAAATGCGGCAGGCGGGGCTGAAATTCTTTGCGAAATACACCTGTTGGAAAAGAAAAACGAGGCGCCCTCTCTGGCTATTTCGGATTTCCTTTCCGTATCGACGCAAATGGGCATTTCCTATTTTGGCACGCTGACCGCCACCGACCCTGAGGGAGACGAGCTAACCTTCCGCATCGTTTCCTATCCCAAATACGGAACGCTGACGCTGAAGGACGCTTCTCTTGGCGAATACCGCTACACCCCTGCTTCCAATTTCACAGGCAAGGACAGCTTTACCTTCGTGGTACGGGATGAATACGGCAATTACAGTCGCCCCACCGCCGTTTCCATTAAGGTTTCCAAGCGCGACTCCACTTTGGTTTACGCCGACATGAAGGACAATGCCGCCTGCCTTGCCTCCTTGATTTTAACCGAGCGCGGCCTGATGCTTGGGCGCCTTTCGGGAGATAGCTTGTATTTCGATCCCGAAAAGACTGTCACACGCGGCGATTTTACCGTTTTGGCGATGAAGGCGGCAGGCGTTTCCGCGATTGAGGGCCTTTCCGACACCTGCTTTGACGATAACGAAAAAATACCGCTTGAAATTCGCCCGTATATTGCCACCGCCCAATTTCTCGGCTTTGTAAACGGTAGCTTTAACGGCGAGGGCCTCTATTTTGAGTCAGACCGTCCCATCACGCGCGCAGAGGCCGCCGTCATTCTCTGCAACGTTATGGGTATGGAGGCCTCCGAGGAGGTTGTTGCCGCGATGGCTAAGCTTTCCGAGGGCGAGAGCATTCCCTCCTGGGCCACCCCTGCCTTCTCTGCTCTTTATGCCGTAGGCGCTATTTCCAAGCGTGAAAACGGCCTTTTTGACGCCAAGGGCAGCTTAACGAGAGCCGATGCCGCAGAGATGCTTTACGCTGTGATGAAGAAATAAAAAAACGGGCTGTCTTGGTAAAGACAGCCCGCATCCTTTTGGGCGATACAAAGGGCCGAAATAAAAAAATCTTTGCGCCCTTTGCTTCGATTTTATATGAAATCGAAGCGAACGAGAGTGGGCGCACTTCCATGCGCCCGCTCTTTTACATTACGATTTCGTAAAGCGAGAGAAGCTCCTCCTCGGCTTCATCTATTTTGGCTTGCAGCTCAGCGGCCTTTTGATAATCGCTTGCAGCCTCGCCGTAAAGCTCCTTCTTGTATTCTTCTATTTGGGCCTCCAAAAGAGGTATTTTCTTCTCGGCTTTTTCACGGCGGGCGCGCTCAGCGCGAAGCTTGGCGGCATCCTGCTTTTGTCGCAGGTAATCCTCCTTGGCTTCCGTGGCGGTCGGCTTTGCCTCCCCCTTTTCCGTCTGTGCAACGACACGGTGACGCAGATAGCAGGCGTATGCCGTTTCATCCTCATAAGGCGTATACAGCACGCAACCGTTTTCCGAGTTGGGCGAAAGCTCTAAAAGCGCACCTGCCACTCTATCAACAAAATAACGGTCGTGCGAGACGGCGATAACCGTTCCCTCGTATTCGGAGAGCGCCTCCTCCAAGGCTTCACGCGATCCGATGTCCAAGTGGTTGGTCGGCTCGTCCAAAAGCAAGAGATTGGAGGGGCGGAGCATCAGCTTTGCCAGGGTCAGCCTTGCCTTTTCGCCGCCCGAAAGCACAGAGATGGGCTTGTCCACATCCTCGCCGCTGAACAGAAAGAGTGCCAAGGCAGATCGAATTTCACCGTTGGTTTTTTGCGGAAAGGCATCGTGCAATTCCTCAAAGACCGTTTTCTTCTCATCAAAGGAACGCACCTCCTGGTCATAATAGCCGACCTCGATGCTATCCGCATAGGTAATATTGCCGCTTTGCGCCTGCATTTTGCCCGCCAACAGCTTCATCAAGGTGGATTTTCCGCAGCCGTTTGCGCCGAGAAGGGCAACGCGGCTATCCTTTTTGATTAAAAACGAGAGGTTATCCAATATCGGCTTCTGCCCGTATCCAAAGGAAAGATTTTTTACAGAAAGCACGTCATTGCTATACGAGGTTTTGCTTCCAAAGGAAAAATGAATTTGCTTTTCGGGCGCTTTTACCGCCTCCACTCTTTCCATTCTGTCAAGCTGCTTTTGCTTGGCGCGGATGGTAACGAAGTTATGCGCCTGTCCACAACGGCGCTGAAAGGCGATATTCGCCTCAATGCGCGCGATAATTTTTTGCTGTTCCTTATAGTTTTTCTCCCCGGCCGCCATATCCTCCGCCTCCTTGAGCTTGGCGGCGGTATAAGCACCGTGATACAGCTTGGCGCTTTTATAGCGGAGCATGAGGGTTTTATTTGTGACTCTATCTAAAAAATAACGGTCATGGGAAATGACAAGCACGGTTTTGGAATAGCCCTTCAAAAAATCCTCAAGCCAGAAAAGCGCATCCAAATCCAAGTGGTTGGTTGGCTCGTCAAGCAGCAGAATATCAGGCTCCTTGGCGAGCAAGAGAGAAAGGGCAAGGCGCGTGTGCTGACCGCCCGAAAGCGAGGCAACGGTGCGCGACAAATCCGCCTCGGTAAAGCCGAGGTGCAAAAGCATTCCGCGAGAACGGGAACGGTATTCGAGGCCGCCACGGCTCTTATAGCGCTCGTGAAGGGAGGAAAGACGCCCCGAAAGCGAAAGCAGAAGCCCCTCGTCCTTCTTTTGCTCGGCCAAGGAAAGCGCGCTTTCTACCTCCGCTATTTCCGCCTCCATCGCCGTTAGCTCGGGAAAGGCAGAAACGGCATACTCCATCAAGGTCAAGTTTCCGTTTTTGAGGTTTACGGCTTCATCCTGCCGCAAGATACCAAGCGTTCTATCCTTGGAAAGAAAGACGGAACCGCCAGTTGCGGTATATTCGCCCGTCAAAAGACGAAAAAGCGTTGTTTTGCCGGCACCGTTAGCACCGACAATACCTATTTTTTCTCCTTCCTCTACCGAGAAATCCACGTTTTCCAAAATGACGCTGTCGCCAATGGAGAACGAGAGCCCCGAAAGACTCATAACGGTCATATCCTTACCCTGTCCTTTGCTTTCCTTGTTTTTACCCTCTTATTGTATCTCTTTTTCAGAAAAAAATCAAGAGTCTTTTTTATCTTGTCAGGCGCAGTAAAAAAGCAAAGGGGACGGCCGGTTGGCAGAAAAAAGGCCTCTGAAAAGGAATAAAGGGCAAGACTCTTTCCTTTATGGGTTACCGACAAGGAATAATGAAGGAGAAGCCTTTGCTTCTCTTCCTTTTTTTCAACGGCAAGGGTGATGCGATAGGGGCGGTGGGTAAAGCGCTTATTGACCTCTTCGGCGCTTTGATACGCGAAAAAAACACGCTCTGACAGCGCCTCACTCTCCTTTTCTATCAAAGAGAGAAGCGCCGCCGCTTGCTTATTTCTTTGCTCTGCCCTCGCGCCGCTGAAAACAGGGTACGAAAGGGATACGTGCGCCGTGGGAAGTCCGTTTTTTAAAAGGCGCATCGTTTTGGTTTCAATTTGCGCGTCAAGCGGCGCGCTCTTTTGCTTTTTCAAGAGTAACACCTCCCCGTTTACCTTCCTCCTTCATCCTATGCCAAGCACCTCTTCTTTATACGCTCTTGACAAAAGGACGTCCTTATGATTTAATGGATAAGGAACACAATGGAAAGGAGCGCACGCATGATCCGATACCCCTTGAAGCTTTCCCCTGTAATAAAGACGCCGCTTTGGAGCGGCGAGCGACTTGCCAAGGAATACGGCAAGAATGGGGCTGATAAAATTGGCGAAAGCTGGGAGCTTACCGTTCGCGAGGATGACTGCTCCTTGATAGAAAACGGTATATATCGCGGCCGCTCGCTTGCCTCACTTTTGGCCGATTTTCAAACGGAGATACTCGGAAAAACGCCCCTTAAAAACGGAAGATTTCCCCTTTTGGTGAAGCTGATTGACGCCGCTTTGCCCCTATCCGTTCAAGTACATCCCAACGATGCGCTTGCCGCGCTTTTGGAAAATGATAGCGGCAAAACGGAGCTTTGGCATATTGTAGAGGCCGATGATGACGCCTATATTCTTTACGGCTTACAGGAGAACGTCAGCTTAAAGGATGCGGCCTTGGCCTTGCAGGGCGCGGATTTTGCGCGCGTGCTTCGCCGCGTTTCCGTTTCCAAGGGAGAGAGCTATTTTATTCCCGCAGGCCTGCCACACGCCATAGGCCCCGGCGTTTTGCTTGCCGAGGTGCAGCAAAACTCCGATTTAACCTACCGCCTTTACGACTATAACCGCAAGGACAAGAACGGGCTTCCCCGTCCTTTACATATTGAAAAGGGCGTAAAAGCCCTGCGCTCCCTATCAGAAAGTGAGATAGAGGCCCTGCGCTTTCAGCAAGGAAGGGAGGGCGCGGAGGGTGGCGAGGCCTTGGCCAACACCCCCTTCTTTCAAGCAGAAAGGCTTGCCCTTTCGGGAAAGAGAGACTTACAAAAAAGAGACTACCTGCGGCATCTGTTGTGCCTTGACGGCACGCTGACTCTGGAAAGCGGCGAAGAGACGCTTGCCTTGAAAAAGGGCGACAGCGTTCTTTTGCCTGCCTGCCTTGACACCGCCGTTTTAAGCGGCGAGGCCGTTCTTCTCATCAGTTCTCTTTGTTAATACGCGCTTCATAAAATAAGCCCTTTGCCATTTGGCAAAGGGCTTGTCTTTTGTTTTTAAAGCAAAGGGCGGCTTTATAAGAGGCGCAGGGATTCTCCCTTGGGAAGACGAAGAACGGCGGCCTCTTCCCCTTGCAGAGAAAGAATACCCTCTTCACTGTCTCTTCCCACGAGAACCGTTGCCTCTGCCGAGAGGGCAACGAAAAGCGGCTCTTCCCTGTTGTTATAAAGGGTGATATAGTCGGCGTCCTCCCCCTCGCGCGCAAAGGCGAGAGCATCTCTCGTCAACAAAAGAACGCGAAGCTCTCCGTCCTTATAGGCGTCTGCACGGCGAAGCTCGCCGATGGCTCTGTAATGGGCAAGCAAAGACGCATCCTCTCTTCCCCACGGGAACGGCATACGGTTGAAGGGGTCTGAATATCCTTCAACCCCCACCTCATCGCCGTAATAGATAGAGGGGACACCCGGCAAGGTGGCAAGAACGGTATAGGCGGAGGCCAAAAGCCGAAGGCCTCGCTTTCGCTCCGCAGGGGTCATACGCAAGCGAGAAAGCTGCTCATTGGTATAGCCCTCGGGAGATTTTCCGCCAAGGGCGGTTAAAATACGCAACGTGTCATGCGTGCCCAAAAGGTTCATCGCCAAATCTGCCGCGCGCTTGGGCATATTGGGCAAAACCTCGTTGAAATAATAGGCAAGCGCTTCCGTGCTTTTATGGCGTAAATACGAGATAAGCCCTGTACGCAAGGGGTAATTCATCACCCCGTCAAGCTCACGGCCGTAATAGTAGGAGCAGCGGCGGTCATAGGCAATCTTATTAGAGGCGTCCTCCCAGACCTCGCCGTAAAGAACGGCGTCCTTCACCTTTTCGGTCAAGCGACTCTTGATTCCCTCGATAAAGGAGGAGGAAAGCTCGTCTGCAACGTCAAGCCGCATTCCGCCAATGCCCAAAGCGGCATAGGTGGCAATCACGCCCTCCTTGCCGAGAAAATACGCGCGACAGGATTCGTTTTCGGTGTTCAGACGGGGGAGAATTTCAATATTCCACCAAGCCTCGTATTCATCGGGAAAGCGCTTGAAGGTAAACCACGGATAGTAGGGCGAATCCTTGCTCTGATAGGCGCCGAGTGTGTCATACCGCCCATAGCGGTTGAAATAACGGCTATCGTCACCCGTATGGTTAAAAACGCCATCAAGAATGATACGAATGCCGTATTCTTTTGCCTTTTCAAGCAGAGACAAGAAGGCAGGGCGGCCACCAAACATTTCATCTATCTCCATATAGTCGCCCGTATCGTACTTGTGGTTGGAATAGGCACGAAAAATAGGAGAAAGATAGATGCAGCTGACGCCAAGGGAAGCAATATAGGGCAGCTTTTTCTCAACGCCCGTTAAATCGCCCCCAAAGAACATATTGTTGGAAAGCGGCGCGCCCGGATACGCGGGATACTGGGGCATACCGTTCTCCCAATCCTTATTGAGAATGGCGTTTTCCCTGACGGGCTGCTTGCCGCCGCGATAAAAGCGGTCTACGAAGATATGGTATATCACGCCGCCCTTTAACCAGGCAGGCTCCTCATAGGCAAAGTCCGAAAGGGTAAGCTGAAAAACGAAAGCGCCCCTTCCCTGCGGCACGAAATGAAATTCATTGCCGCCCTCCGCCTCTATCTCGCCATAGGGCGAAGACAAGGAGAGCCGACAAAAATAAAGACCTGCTTCCTTTGGCAAGGGAGAAAGCGCGCAAAGAAAAACATCGTTTTCTCCCTCGCTTTCCGAAAAGGAGAGGGAATAAAAGCCAACGCACTCCCCCGTTTTATCGCTGAAAAGCGAAAGACCGCCCTTACTTGCGCCCAAAAGGCGAGGCAAGTAAAAACGGTAAAGCAGGGCGCTCTTTAAGGGAAACGCATGTCTCCCATAGGCGTCCTTATTACTTTCAAATACCCTCGCTCTCCCCACAAAAGAGGAGAGCGAGGCCATGTCAATGCGATAGGGCAAAAGGATTACCTCCCGACAGGATTGATATGCCAGATGTCGCTTGCGTACTGGTTGATGGCGCGGTCGGCGGCAAAGCGGCCGCTGAACGCGATATTATAAAGCGAGCGCTTGGCCCAAGCCGCTCTGTTTTCATAATCCTTCAACACCTTGTGATGCGTGAAGCAATAAGCATCGAAATCGGCAAGGCACATATAGGGGTCACATACGCCGTAGTTATTGGCAATCAGATAGTCGGCAATATGCGCGAAGCTCTGGCCACCGAGCTTGCCATAGAGTCTGTCAATCACGCCGTGAAGCCTATCGGAATTGCGGTAGATTTCCTTGGCATCATAGCCGTGACGCCACATTTCCTCTACCTCGTAGGTGTTCAGACCGAAGATATAAATGTTCTGGTCGCCCACCGCCTCCAGCATTTCCACGTTGGCACCGTCAAGGGTACCGAGCGTCAAGGCGCCGTTCATCATAAACTTCATATTGCCCGTGCCGCTTGCTTCCTTACCTGCCAGAGAAATCTGCTCGGAGATTTCAGCGGCGGGCATCAAAAGCTCGGCCATACTGACGTTGTAGTCCTCCATAAAGACGAGCTTAAGTCTATCCTTGGTCAAGGGATTGCTTTCCAGCTCCACACCCAGATAATAGGCAAGCTTGATAAGCTGCTTTGCCATTGCGTATCCCGGGGCGGCCTTGGCGCCGAAGATAAAGGTCTGATTCGGAATATCCGCATTGGGATTCTGGCAAATTTCGTTATACATCGCCAAAATCTTTAAAATATTCAAAAGCTGGCGCTTGTATTCGTGCATACGCTTGGCCTGCACGTCAAAGATAGAGGCGGGGTCAATGCTTCTGCCCGTTTTGGCCTTGGCAAAGGCGGCAAAGCGCTCCTTGTTCTGCATTTTGACCGCGTTAAGTCTTTCAAGGACAGCCTCATCCGTTGCAAAATCGGCAAAGGCGGAAAGCTCGGAGGCATCCTTGCGGAATCCGCCGCCGATGCAATCCTCAAGCAGCGAGGTAAGACCGGGGTTTGCCGTGCAAAGCCAGCGGCGATGCACGATACCGTTGGTGACGTTACTGAACTTCCACGGTGTCATATTGTAGAAATCGCGGAATACCGTTTTCTTTAAGATGTCGCTATGCAGAGCGGAAACACCGTTGACGTTATGCGATCCGACAACGCAAAGGTTGGCCATTCTGACCTGTCCGTAGCCGATGATGGCCATACGGGAGATTCTGTCCCAGTTGCCCGGATACATTTCCCAAAGGTCTGCACAGAAGCGACGGTTGATTTCGTTGATGATGGCAAAGATTCTCGGCAAACGGACACGGAACAAGTCCACGCGCCAGCATTCGAGCGCCTCAGGCAAAACGGTGTGATTGGTGTAGCTGACCGTTTTGGTGACGATGCGCCAGGCATTATCCCAGGAATACGAATACACGTCCATCAATATACGCATCAGCTCGGGAATACAGAGCGCAGGATGGGTATCGTTGATGTGCAATGCGATACGGTTTTCAAAGCCGTCAAGCGTTCCATAGGTACCGAAATAGTCACTGATGACGTTCTGCAAGGAGGCGGAAACCAGAAAATACTGCTGCGTCAAGCGCAAGAGCTTTCCTTCGTCCGTCTGATCTGGGGGATAGAGCTGACGCGTGATTTCCGAGACGCTCTTGTCCCTCTCCATTGCCTTTAAATAGTTGCCTTGGGAGGAATAGTCTATCGGGGCGTTAACCTCCTTGGCGCGCCAAAGGCGCAAAGGATTCACCGCGTCCGTCTCCGTTCCCGGAATCATCAAATCATACGGAACGGCTCTCACCTCATCGTATTCGGTATTGGTGATACGCAATTCACCGTTTTCCCATCTCTCCTCAATCTGACCGCCGAAATAAACGCTGACGCTCTTTTCGGGACGGGGATAGAGCCAAGGGCCGCCATCCTCAAGCCAGGTGTCAGGCAATTCAACCTGCTCACCGTCAAGCAGTCTTTGGCGGAAAAGGCCGTTCTCATAGCAAAGCGAATAGCCAATGGCCGCATAATCCTGTGCGGAGAGGGAGTCTAAGAAGCAGGCCGCCAAGCGCCCGAGGCCGCCGTTTCCAAGTCCGGGATCCACCTCGCAGGAGTATACCGTTTCAAAATCCGTGCCGAAGCTCTTAAAAATATCGCAAAGGCTATCGTAAACACCAAGATTCTTGGATACGTTTTCTAAAAAGCGCCCCACCAAGAACTCCATACAGAGATAACAAACCTTTTTGGAGGAGGTGGCCTTGATGCGCTTTTTAAAGCGATGGCGATTGTCCTTCATCACATCCTTCAAGGCGGCAACGGTGGCTAAATAAATTTGCTGCTTGTCTGCCGTCTCGGGTGAGGAAATGCCGCGGGAATTCAATTTGGCTTCAATTTTCTTCTGCAAATCCTCGCGGGAAAGCACGGTCTTTACTTCATTTTGCTTTTTGGTCGATTTTGTCATATGCTGTGAGAACCTATATCCTTTCTGTTACCAAACCGTCAAGCCTTTGCTGACGGTTATACTTAAATCTGTCTGTAAAGTGCCAAATACCCCTCAGCAGACACCTGCCAGGTAAAGTCACTTTGTGCGGCACGAAGAGAGAGCGCCTCCCACTCTGCCTTGTTTTCATAAAGAGCAAGCGCATCCTTTATGCGAAAGAGCATATCGTGCGCGTTGAAATGGCGGAATACGAAGCCGTTGCTTCCCTCCTCGCCATACGAAATGATGCTGTCGGCAAGGCCGCCAACACCGTGCACCACGGGAACGGTACCGTAACGGCAGGCAATCATTTGCGCCAATCCGCAGGGCTCCGTTTTGGAGGGCATCAGGAAGATATCCGCCGCGGCATACATTTCCTTGGAGAGCAGACGGTCAAACTTGATAAGCGCTCTTGCCTTATCGGGATGCCGCGCGGCCAAAAGGGAGAACAGCTCCTCGTAGCGCGCATCCCCCGTGCCGAGAAGCACGAACTGAATATTCTCCTCCAACAGCTCCTCGAATACGTGAAGCACCAAATCCACGCCCTTGCCCTCGGTTAACCGCGTTATCATCACGATAAGGGGGGCATCCGTTTCGGGAAGGCCGAGCGCCTTTTGCAAATGGCGCTTATTCTGCTTTTTGCCCCGGGCGATATTCTTTACCGAATAGGTAAATGGGATATCGTCCTTTTCGGGATTGAAGTAAGCAACGTCAAGCCCATTGATGATGCCGGACATTTTAGAACCGAACATACGGATAATGGGAGAAAGCCCGTAGGCAAAATAGGGCTCGCGCAGCTCTTTGGCGTAATTGGGGCTGACGGTGTTAACTCTGTCGGCGCAAACCACGGCGCCCTTCAAAAGATTGATGCAACCGTCATATTCCATCACACCCGCATTTTCATAGCCGATGTTGAATATATCGCCCAGAATATCCATGCCGTATTTACCCTGATATTCTATATTGTGGATGGTAAAAACGGTTTTTATGTGCGAAAGCCGCGGATTATCAAAATGATTTAATTTCAGATAAATGACCGAGAGAGCCGTTTGCCAATCGTTCGCGTGCAAAACGTCGGGAATATAATCCGTGCGGAGCATAAACTCTATAACGGCAAGACAGAAATAGGCATATCTCTCCCCATCGTCCAACTGTCCGTACATAGAATTACGCTTAAAATACTGCTCGTTATCGATAAAGAACCAGGAAACGCCGCCCTCCTCTAAGCGATAGACGCCGCAATAGGATTGGCGCCAGCCATATGCGAAAGTAAAGGTGTCAACCAAGGTCATTTTTTCCCGATAAGCCGGGGAAATGCTACTGTAAAGGGGCAGAACAACGCCAACCTCATCCCCTGTGATAGCCTTGATTTCACAGGGCAGTGATCCCATTACGTCTCCCAGACCGCCGCTGGCGGCATAGGGGGCTGCTTCACTGGCTACGTACAAAATTTTCATAGCTTTTGCCTTTCTTTTATGACACGAAACGGCGTCATTTTATATATGCTTTTTCTTGGGGATAAAGAAGGGGAGCGTGGAGCAGCCCTCCAAGCACTTACCGTCGGATATGTAGGTAAGCTTATCCGAAACGACGCAGTTCAGGGTTACATTTTTGCCGATATGGGCGCCGCCCATAATAATGGAGTTGCGAATGACGCTACCCGCGCCCACGTGCACACCGCGGAAGATGATGCTGTTCTCCACCCTTCCGTCAATGACGCAGTTATCCGCAACCAGACTGTTGGATACGTGGGCATTTTTGCCGTAGCGCACGGCGGCACTGTTATGCACCTTGGTATAAATGGGGCGCTCCTTGTTGCCAAGCAGCTCCTCTCTTGCCGTTTGGTTAATAACAAGCTCAATGCTTCGGGCGTAGTATTCCTCCACGTCTGCCACAAAGGCGTAATACCCCTCATGGCCATAGCGATAGATGGTGCCGTCCTTCACGTGACTCATCAGAATATCACGGGTGAAGCTGTGATGGTTGTGGGCCGCGGCCTCGGTAAGATACGCGCGCAGACGGGCGGTTTTGATGATGAATATATTGAGGCAAAGCTCAGGCGCCTCGTCCGTTCTTTCTCTGCCAATCGCGATGTCCTCTACCCTTCCCTCCTTGTCAGCCCGCAGATATACGCGAGCGGCACGGATGTTGCCGCGACGGGGGTTAACGGCGGAAACAACGGTTACGTCCGCATCCATTTCATTGTGATAAGCCAAGGCAGAGGTCAAGTCTACGTTACATACGATGTCGCTATCGCAAATAACCACGTTTTCCTCCTGCAAATCGTCAATAATGGGAACGATATCTGCCAGGGCCTCCAAATGAGTGGAATAGAGCTTGGAGGAGGTGTTACCCGAAAGCTGATAAGGAGAAAGCAGGCGGATACCTGCGCCGCGCCGCGCCAAATCCCAGTCTTTACCGCTTCCGATATGCTCCATCAGGGAACGATAGTTGTAGTTAACAACCACGTTGATTTTGGAAATATCTGCATTGATAAGGTTGGAAAGCGCAAAGTCAATCAAGCGATACCTGCCCGCAAAGGGAATAGCGGCAACCGTTCTGTCAACCGTCATTTGCGTGTTGGTGGTGGTATTGAGGTTGGAGAGAATAATTCCTGCAACGTTGCTCATTTTACTTTTTCTCCTTTTTTCACGATTTCGCCCTTGGGAATCACCACGATTTTGCTGCGAGAGCCGCGAGAAACGCCGACAACCGCATTTTCCTCTATCACCGCATCGTTATCCACGATGGCGTAGGAAACCTTCGCTCCGCGTTCGACGGTGACGTCCTCCATCACCACCGCGTCCTTAACGACGGCTCCCTCCTCTACCGTGACGCCCGCAAAGAGAATAGAATTTTCAACCGTTCCGTTGATGACACAGCCCTCGGTGATAAGAGAGTTCTTCAAGACGGCCTTTTCTCCTATAAACTGCGGTGCGCGAGGATAGTTGCGCGAGAAGATGCGGAAGCCGGTATCGTTGAGATCCAAGGCGGGATTTTCGCCAAGAAGATCCATATTGGCCTCCCAGAGACTCGCAATGGTACCAACGTCCTTCCAATAGCCCTCAAAGGCATAGGCAAAGAGGCGCTCGTTGGCCGCAAGCAAGGCGGGAATGACGTTTTTGCCAAAGTCATTGGAGGAATTCTCGTCAGCCTCATCGGCCTCCAGATACCGCAAAAGCGTGTCGGTATTGAATATGTAAATACCCATAGAGGCCTGGTTGTTTTTGGGCTCCTTGGGCTTTTCCTCAAACTCGTAAATGCTACCGTCGGGGCGCGTGTTGCAAATGCCGAAGCGGCTTGCCTCCTCGATGGGCACCTCAATGGTGGCAACGGTGCATACCGCGTTCTGCTGTTCGTGGTATTCCAGCATCTTGCTGTAATCCATTTTGTAGATATGGTCGCCCGAAAGAATCAGAACGTAATCCGCATCGTACTGCTTGATAAAATCAATATTCTGGTAAATGGCGTTTGCCGTTCCCTTATACCAATCCGAATGCTTTTTTCCCTGATAGGGGGGCAAAACGGACAGGCCGCCGCGCGTGCGGTCTAAATCCCAGGGCGCGCCGTTACCGATATGCTCGGCGAGCGCCAAGGGCTGATATTGCGTCAAAACACCAACGGTATCAATGCCCGAATTTACGCAGTTGGAAAGGGGGAAATCGATAATTTTGTACTTTCCTCCAAAGCCGACCGCCGGCTTGGCCGTACGCTCTGTTAAGGCATAAAGACGACTTCCCTGTCCTCCTGCCAAAAGCATCGCGATACACTTTTTCTTGTAGTACATAGCAAACCTCCCAAGTATATGATGATTGTGATAAACCTTATAAAACCGTTTTGCCCTTCGGCGCTAAATAGAGCGCACCGCGGGGCGAAAGCGTGATATAGAGCACGCCGCCCTCTGTTGTATATTCCCTGCCGTTTTGCGCGTTTTGCCCGTCAAAGACCACGGTATAGCTCTTGTGGGGCAAGGAAAGGGCAAGCGTTTGCTCCGTTCCCGAAAAGGAAATTAAGGCCAAAAGCTCATTTCCCTGCTTATCAAAGCGGCGGTAGGCAACGGCGTTCTTCTCGGCCTCATCGGGCAATACCCAAGCAAAGCCCTCGGGTACAAAATCCTGCTCCCAAAGGGCAGGCGTTTTCAGATAAAAGCCGTTGAGCGCACGGGTAAATTCTCTTAACGATGCATGAGGCGGATAGTCAAGCATAAACCATTCCAGGCTCTTTTCGTAGTTCCACTCGGAGAAGGGGCCGTATTCCGTTCCCATAAACAGCATTTTCTTGCCCGGGAAGCTCATTTGCAGCATCAAGGCGCTGCGGAAGGTGGCAAACTTGTCCTCATAGCTGCCGCTTGCCTTATCCAAAAAGGACTTCTTTCCGTGAACAACCTCATCGTGCGACACGGGCAATATATAGCGCTCGCTGTATGCATACATCATCGGGAAGTTCAGGGCCGTATGGTGATAACGGCGGAAAAGGGGATCAACCGACAGATAATGGAAGAAATCGTTGGCCCATCCCATATTCCATTTCATATCAAAGCCAAGGCCGCCGTCCTTTACCGCGTGCGTCACACCGCCCCAAGCGGTTGACTCCTCGGCAATGGTCAAGACATCGGGATACGAGGCGTCTATTCGCTCGTTAAGCTTTTGCAAAAAGGCAATGGCCTCTAAATTGCGATGGTCACCGTACTGATTGGGAATCCACTCTCCCGGAAGCCTATCGTAGTCAAGATACAGCATAGAGGCAACCGCGTCAACACGCAGACCGTCGATATGGAACTCGCGCAAAAAGTAAAGCGCGTTGGACACGAGAAAGCTTTGCACCTCTTCTCTGCCCAAATCGAAAAAGCGGGTTCCCCAGGAGCGAGACTCCATTCTGTCTTTGCCCTGGTATTCGTACAAGGGCTGTCCGTCAAATTCATAAAGCCCCCAAGCATCCTTGGGAAAATGAGCAGGCACCCAGTCGATAATCACGCCGATGCCCACCTTGTGCAGCTCGTTGACGAAATACCGAAAATCGTCGGGCGTGCCAAAGCGCGAGGTTGGCGCGTAAAAGGCGCAGACCTGGTAGCCCCAGGATCCGTCATACGGATATTCCGCGATAGGCAAAAGCTCCACGTGGGTATAGCCCATATAGCGCACGTAGCCCACAAGCTCATCCGCCAATTCGCGATAGGAAAGATACGTTCCATCGTCGTGACGGCGGAAGGAGGCAAGATGCAGCTCGTATATATTCAGGGCAGAGGAGGCGGAAACGCCCTTTTCGTCCTCGCCCCTTCTTTTTCTTTGTGCCAAGAAAGCCTCGTCCTCCCAAACGAACGAGGAGGGATGCGTGACAATCGAGGCACCGTCACTTCCGCCCTTGGAGGCAAAGGCGTACGGATCTCCCTTCAAGGCGCTGCCGAAGGCAGAGACAATCCGAAATTTATATACCTCACCCTCCAAGGAGGTTTGAGAGAAAAGCTGACACTCCCAAACGCCTCTTTCCGTTACGCGAGAGAGGGGCGCACCCTCCTCCCAGCCCGTTTTATCAGAAACGAGAAAGACGGCCTTGGCATTTGGCGCCCAGACGCGAAAGGTATACGAAAAGCCGCCCTCCTTCGCCTCTGCGTGACAACCCAAATATTCATAAGCGGCATCACTCGTTCCCTGATGAAAATAGTAAGCCGCCAAGTTTTCATTTTTATCCTTTGCTTTTTTCATAAACGGAAATTTCCTTTAATAGTTTTTGCAATTTCCTTTCTCGGCCACGAAGCCAAAGGGGATGATAAAAAGTATTGACGCCGAGCGCGCAAATATATCCCAAAAGACCGAAAAATTTTCGGACGAGACGAAAAGCGAAGCCGAAAACGCGCTTGAACAGCCGAAGAATCGGCGAAAAAACAAAATACGATACGTAATCAAATAGGGCGTAAAGCCCAAACAGGACGTACGCGGAAAAGCGCAAAATAAGCCTGCCAAGCGTCAAATCCCAAAGGAAAAAGCCAACGAGCACTCCGATGAGGGAAAAAAGGCGAAAAACGCCGCTATGGAGCGCGTACAAAAAAACCGCATATCCGAGGGCGAAAAGAATGAAGAAAAGCAAATCGCCCAGTAAAATGGGAAGAAAGAGCATCCCTTCCCTTTTCCTTTTTAAAAAGCGCTTGGCGGTTTTATCCGCAAGAAGCGGAAGAGAAATACCGCGAAAGCCGCCGCTTTCCTCGGGGTAACGCACGCCGAGAAGCAGTCGGGATATACGCAAAAGGCTGTAAAGCCCTCCAAGCGCGACACCAAAGAGAAGGGATTGCCAAAGGAACAAAAGCTCTCCCCACATCGAAACCGTCATTTACGAAACAGTCGGCGAAGCCCACCGCCGCCCTGGCGCCCCTCGTCATAATAAAGCGCGGAAATCTTGCCGTCAACCGCAAGCTCGCCTTTCTCTGCCGAAAAGCTCCGAATATGCAAAGAACTACCCTCAATGATAAGTTCACCGAGAGTAGTTCTGCATGTGATAACCGCCTCGTCAAAGCCCAAAACATCCTCCACTCCCGATACTGCCAAGGCAGTGCGATTGGATAAGGATAATCCGTGCTTGCCTGAGGTTTCCGTTACCTGTTGCATAAAGCCACCTCCCTTTCTTGCTTAAACATATGCAAGAAAAGAATGCTTTATGCTTCTTCTATGACCTCATACATGAAGACTGCGTCTTCTTTGCGCGTGCTTTCCTTGAGGGACTTCACGCGAACAGTCAATGCTCTCTGACCGAAGGTAACGGTCACAACATCGCCCTCCTTGACTTGCAGGGAGGCCTTCGCCGTTCTTCCGTTCACCGTTACATGCGAAGCGTCACAGGCGTCATTCGCCACCGTGCGCCGCTTGACAATTCTCGAAACCTTTAAGAATTTATCAAGACGCATGAAAAATCAGTTCAAGCGAGATTTCAAAGCCTTGCTTGCGGAGAAGGTAGCATTCTTGGATGCGGGAATCATGATCTTCTCGCCGTTGAAGGGGTTGTGGCCCTCTCTTGCTGCTCTTTCCTTTACCTCAAAGGTACCGAAGCCAACCAACTGAACCTTGTCTCCGTCAGCCAGGGCTGCAGCAATCGCTTCGAGAACGGCAGTTACTGCTGCGTCAGCATCTTTCTTTTTGAGCTCCGTTGCTTTTGCAACAACGTCAACGAGTTGAGTCTTGTTCATAGGAGTATCACCTTTCTTTATTTTATTTTATTGATTTCCAATCATATTGTAGCACAAACTATACAAAAAATCAAGTGGTTTTTATCTTAAAATATAGTTTTTTTACAAAAAAATGGGCATTTTTTGCCTTTTTGGCCCACTTTTTTAAAAAAATTGACTTTCTCTGCGCGGCACCTTTGGTTATTTTGCTATTTTCGCGCCACCCGACAAGACTTTGCTTTGCTATTTCCCTGCGGCGCAAGGCCCCGATGGGCTATACCCTTCCTGTCCTTTTTCGCCGTTTCAGCGAGAAGCGGCGCCACTTACTTTCAAAAGGCAAAAGGGACAAATCCTCCTTTTCCACTGCGCGAAAGAGGAACACGAGCGGAAGATAAAGCAAGACGGCAAGCACAACGGCGAAAACCGTTGCCAAATTGTTACCCAAGGCGCTCTCCAAGGCACGATACGCCACCCCTGCGCCCAAAACGGATACGGCCGATGTAAAAAAGGGCCGCAAAAAGACTCTGTCAACCGAAAGAGAGACGCCCAAGGTCTTTTTGACGAAAAAGAGGTTGATGGCGACCACCGTGACAAAAAACAGAAGCGTGCCGATGGGGGCGGCCACCTCTCCGATGCGCGCCGTTAAAAAGAGGGAGCAAAAAAGCTTCACGGCGAGCCCGATGCCCACGGAAATAAGGGGGCGCTTTTCTTTGCCGAGCGCCTGTAAAACGGCATTACTGACCGTTAAAAGCGCCACGAAGAACACCGCAATGGCAAGAACGGACAAGAGGCCGCCCGTGTTTTTGGCCATTGTATCGTCACCGAACACCAAGCGTAAAATAGGGGTTGCCAAAAGGCTCATTCCCAAGGCCGAGGGCATCGCTATCAGGCTTGCCACGCGGAAGGCGGATTCTACCGTTTTGACGGCCGTTTCTCTTTTGCCCTTTACCATGGCGCTTGAAATATAAGGCACGATGGCCGAGGCAATGGGGTAAATCAGAATACCCGGCATATTGTAAAGCGTCAAAGCACCTGTGGAATAATCGGAATAGATGCTTTTGGCAAGAGCGCCGTCTCCGTAAAAGGAGGTCAAAAGCGGGCGCATCAGCTGCGCGTCCACAAGCGTTGACAGATTCATCATCGCGGAGGTAACGGCAATGGGCAAAGCCAAGGACACAAGGCCAAGAAAAAGGCCGCGCCCGCCCGCTCTCGCTTCATTCTTATAGGGCGGCGGCGTATAGAGCAGATTTTTTCTTTTGCTCACGAGGTAATAGATAGCCAGATAAAGCGTTCCAAGCGCAATACCTGCGGTGATGCCGCCGATGGATAAGGCGGCCGCCGTGCGCGGCGAGAGGCCGTACACTTTAAGGGAAAGCAGAACGAAGGAAACGCCGAGCACCGTTTTACCGCCCGCCTCAATCAGCTCGGAAACGGCGGTTGGCGTCATCCTTTGAAAGCCCTGAAAATAGCCGCGAAAGACGGCAGAGGCCGAAACGAAAAAGAGGGCGGGCGCAATGCCCAGCAGGCACAAGAAGGAGTCTCCGCCCGAATTCCAAAGAGAGAGCGGACGCGCGAAAATCAAAAGCAATAGGGAAAGAAAAAATCCGCACCCCAAAAGAACGGATAGCGAGACATGCAAAATCTCCGCTATTTTTTCATACCGTCCCTTTGCGCGCGCGGATGAAATCAACAAAGCAACGGCGGAGGGCACTCCTGCCGTTGCTATGGTATAAAGCACTGTGTAAATGGCATAAGCGGCATTGACGTTTGCCATTTCATCGCCCAAAAGGGCGTTCAAGGGTACTTTATATAAAAAGCCAAGCACCTTGACCACCAAATTGGCCGCCGTTAAAATCAAAACGCCCGAAACCAAAAGCCCCTTTTCTTTGCCGCTCTTACCCGTTTGCATACCGTCCTCCATCCCTTTATATTGGGACTTGGACGGCCTTATTGATTGCCGTCGTTGCCGTTAAAAAATTCGTTCACTCTGTCCTCTAACGAGGGTCTTGTTTCGTCTCCCTCGCGAATAAGTGCGGCGTCCCGTAAATATTCATATGGATATTTCGGGGTAAATATACGCTGAATTTGCTGTTTTCCGTTTTCGCCTCTGCGAATCAGCTTGGTAACAGCCCCGGCGCCAACGCCAAAGATGCTATGAATTTCCTCCATCATAAAGATGTTGTAGTAGGCCTCTCTTCCCTCCTTGGCGTATCCCACGTTTTCCTGGTTGCCAATGGTGTTCTTCTGGCGATACATATAGTAAGGAATATAGCTTGCCGCCTTGGCGCGCAGCTGCGAATATTCCACGCTCTTGGCAACGTCGCCACCCACAATGGAGTAAACCTGATTGTTCTCGCGCAGAATATTGGAAGCGCGCTTGACAGCAAAGGTATGTACTGTCAAATTGGAGGGAGAAAGCTCTAAAACTCTGTCAAGGGTATGGGAAAAGCTCTCAAAGTTATCCCCTGTTAAGCCCGCAATCAAATCCACATTGATATCGGGAATGCCCGATTTTGCGGCAATATCGTAGGCACGGTAAAAGTCCTCTACCGTATGCCGTCTGCCAATCGTTTTCAAAACGTCCTCATTCAGCGTTTGCGGATTGACGCTGATGCGCGTTACCCCATAGGCATACGCAACGCGAAGCTTCTCCTCGGTAATGGTATCGGGGCGCCCTGCCTCCAAGGTAAATTCCATCAAGGAGGACACGTCAACACAGCGACAAACGGCATCAAGAAGCCTTGCCAGCTGCTTTTCGTTCAGAACGGTTGGCGTTCCGCCGCCGATATAGACGGTTGCCACACGAAGCCCGCGCCGCTTGATAAGCGCAAAGGTGTGATACACGTCCAAAAGCAGCGTTTCAAGATAGGATTCAAGCAAAGGAAGCAGCTTCTCGCCCGCATAAGATATAAACGAGCAATAGGCGCACCTTGACGGGCAAAACGGAATGGAAATATAGACGCTGCAAAGGTTATCGGGCAGCTTTTTTAAAACGCGATTCTCGGTATTGGCAACCGAAACGACAAGCGCCGCCTTTTTGGGATTGAGAAAATACTCATCCCGTAAAATGCGCCTTGCCTTTTGCACGCCCGCCCCTGCCTTGATAATCTCGTTGGCAACCTTGGTCGGACGAACGCCCGTCAATATGCCCCAGGGATTCGTATAGCCGAGAAGCGACTTGCCCGCGCTGAAAATCGCGCGGCCAATAGCGATTTTTTCCAATCGCTTCTCGTCTTTAATATCCTCTGACGGTACAGCACTTCCCGTGGCCTCTACGAACTTGGCGCCGAGCTTCATCGAGGTATACACCATATAGGTGCCGTCCTCCTTCCGCACCGAAACCTCTATTTCGGGCACGTCAGGCGCAGGCTTCTCCGACTCGGAGAAATGCGCGCCCGGAAAGAAAATCAGACACAGGGTTTGTATATAATATTGGGTGTCCGTTCCCTTGATGCGTAATATCATACGACAGTCCTCTTTTATGCGTTTATGCGTTGGGTTGCTTTTTTCCCTTTTTCAGCTTGTCCGACTCCATCACAACGGTGATGGGGCCGTCTGCCTCTATGCTGATTTGCATATCGGCGCCAAACACTCCCGTTTCCACGGAAGGTATTTTTTCTCGCAAAAGGGCAACGAAATACTCATACAGTCTTTCTGCCTCATCGGGCGGCGCGCTTTGCAGAAAATCAGGGCGATTGCCGTGCGAATAGGAGGCGTAAAGAGTAAAGTTGGAGACCACCAGAACCTCGCCGCCAATATCGTTCAAGGCAAGATTCATTTTTCCGTTTTCATCCGAAAAGACACGGAAGGCGGCAATTTTGTTTGCCAAAAGACGCGCATCCTCCTCGGTATCCTCCTTACCGATGCCAAGCAGGATTAAAAAGCCCTTTCGGCAGGCGCCCGACGCCTTACCGTCTGCCACAACAGAGGCGCGCAAAACTCTTTGTAAAACCGCTTTCATAAGACTCCTTTCATAAAGGGGAAACGGATAAATTAATTTCTCTTGACCGAAATAACCGTTTTCACGGAGCGCAGATGCGAAACGATGCTATTGTAATGCTCCACGTCGCGACAGCCAATCGTGATGTTAATGACTGCCGTATCGTCCTTGGGCGGCAGGGTGGCAAGAGAAAGCACCGAGACCTTCATTTCTGCCAAGGCGGTGGTGATGCTTGCCAAGGCGCCGATTTTATCCTGCGACAAAACGGAAAGTGCCGCCTCGTAAAGCGTGGACACGCTTTGCATATCCCAATGGGCAGGAAGCCATCTGTCTGCCTGCTCGGGCGAGGTAACGCCCTTGACGGCGTTTGGACAGTCTCTCTTATGCACCGAAACGCCAAAGCCCTTGGTGACGAAGCCGATAACGGAATCTCCCGGCAAGGGCGTACAGCATTTGGCAAACTTGACAAGGCATCCCGTCACACCGTCAACAATGATGCCGCCGTTATTTTTCAAGCGCTTCGAATTGCCTTCCTTGAAATCTGCCAAGGCGGCAGCATCCGCGCTTGCGGCGTCCTTTTCGCTTTCCTGCTGATTTTTCAGTAGGCGCGTGCTTTCATCGCGAAGCTTGACCGCGATACGAGACATAGGTACTCCGCCGTAGCCGATGGCGTTATACAGGTCCTCGGCACTCTGCATACCCATACGCTGTGCCACGGAAAGAATAATATCTGCCGTTTCGGCAGGAGTAAAGGCGCGTCCCAGACGGCGAAGCTCTCTGTCGACTGCTTCCTTACCGACCTCGATGTTCTCGCCTCTCTTTTCACGCTTGAACCACTGGCGAATTTTATTTCTCGCCTCGGAGGTGGTGACGATATTCAACCAATCGCGGCTGGGGCCGTGGTTGGACTGGGTGAGAATTTCAATGACATCGCCCGTTTGAGGCGTTCTGTCAATCGGCACGATGACGCCGTTGATTTTGGCACCCACCATTTTGTTACCGACCTCGGTATGAATGGCATAGGCAAAGTCGATGACCGTTGCGCCCTGTGCCAGAGTAATGATATCGCCCTTGGGCGTAAAGACGAAGATTTCCTCGCGGAAAATGGTTTTCTTGAAGGAATGCAGATATTCCTCGGGGTCATCTATATTTTCCTCGGATTCAATCAGGCGCGCAATCCAGGCAAGCTGGGCGTCCACATACGGATTGCCGCGCTCTCCCGATTTATAGCGCCAATGCGCCGCAACGCCGAACTCTGCCGTTTTGTGCATTTCATAGGTGCGGATTTGCACCTCAAAGGGTATACCGTCACGGCTGACGACCGTGGTATGAAGCGAACGGTACATATTGGGCTTAGGGTGATTGATGTAGTCCTTGAAGCGCCCTGGAATAGAGGTGAAAAGCTCGTGTATCATACCGAGCACCGTATAACATTCCTCTACGGTATTGACGATGATACGCAAGGCATAAAAGTCAAATATCTCCTCAAAGGGCTTACCGAGCTCGTAAATTTTGCGATAAAGGCTGTAAACCGACTTGATACGGTCGCTGACCGTAAAGGAAATGCCGGAGTTTTTTAACTTATCCTCAATGCCTTTGCGAGCGCCAACCAAAACGTCACGGCTTCGGCCGAAGCGCGTGTCCACCGCCCGCGTGACCTCCTCATAACCAATGGGGTCAAGGTAAAGCAGGGCGAGGTTTTCCAGCTCCAGCTTAATTCTCTGCATACCGAGGCGGTGTGCAAGAGGGGCGTAAACGCGCATGGTTTCCACGGCAATGGAGCGCTGCTTATCCTCATTTTTCTTGCCGCCAAGGGTACGCATATTGTGCAAGCGGTCACAAAGCTTAACGATAATAACGCGGATGTCCTTGGAGGTTGCCAGCATCATTTTGCGGATGCTTTCCACCTGCTGCTCTTCGCGGTTTTCCACCTCGATTTGCAGAATTTTGGTGACGCCGTCCACAATCAGAAAGACGTCCTCCCCAAACTCCTCCTTCAAGCCCTCGGGGGTCACACAATCGGGGCAATCCTCCAAGGTATCGTGCAAAAAGGCGGCGCAAATGGAATCGGTATCCAAGCCAAGCTCCACGATGCTCTGCGCCACGGCAATGGGGTGCATCACATAGGGCTCGCCGCTTTGACGGAACTGTCCCTCATGCGCGCGGCAGGCCAAAAGATAGGCTTTTTTAATTTTATCTAAATCATACCTGTCGCCAAAGGTGGCAAGCAGGTCGAGCATATCGGAAATCAGAGCAAACGAGGGCTCTCCCATCATCATGTTCGTTCCTTTCTCTATGTATCGGGCAGCGTCAGCTTCAAGCGCTTCTCACGAAACGACGTTGCTTTGCAATCTGTGTAAAAGACGGGATTTTTCCAAATCAATTTTGCTGGCCGTCTGCACCACGGAAAACGCAAAAACGTCCTCCTTGGGCTCATCGACGTTCAAAAGACCCATCTCGGCAAAAATAGAAAGTATCATACGCAGCTTGACGTAGCCAACGTCCTTTCCCAAGGCGTGAAGCCGCGACAAAAAGAGTCTTGCCGAAAGCTCCTGCTCGCCCTCCTTGACGCTGTTACGCACAAGCGTGTAAACGGCGGCAAAATCGTCGCGCACGGGGATAACGTTTTCCTCCGCTTTAAAGCGGGCGCCCTCCAAAATGGCAAAGAAGCGCTCTCTTTCGTCCTTTTTGGTTTGCACCTCGGTGACTGCGGGACGCATATCCTTGACCGTCAGCTGAACGGTATGTCTGCCGTTCCACTCGTTGATATCAAGGCTGAACAAAACGTCCACCTTCTCTCCCACGTACAAATCCAAGGATTCGGGGGAACGGGAAAAATACATAGCGTTGACGTGTCTTTCTCCGTCACAAATGGTAAGACGGGTGTGCTTTCCGCCACCCACGGCCACGATGTTCTCTGCGCGCACGCCCATCATAGCAAAGACGGGCGAGGGATTCTCCACACCGTACGGCTCCAAAAGGCGAAGCTCGGAGGCCAAGTCCATACGGATATCCTCCATTGTCAAGACACAATCTGCCTCAACGGTGGGAATCAAGTCCTCCTCAGAGAGATGCATAGCGGCATACTCGTTTATTTTCTTGCGAAAGGCGGGAAGCTTATCTCTTTCAATGCTGAGGCCCGCCGCCAAGGCGTGTCCACCGTGCTTGGCAAGGCAATCGGAGCAATGCAGCAGCGCTTCCACCAGATTCAAGCCGTGTACGCTTCTGCCGGAGCCCTTTCCAACGTCACCGCCGCCCTCGAAGGTAATCAGAATAGAGGGAAGCCCATAGCGCTCGGTCACGCGGGAAGAAACGATACCAATGACGCCCTGATGCCAATTATCCGCATCCAAAACGATAACGGCGTCACGGGAAAAATCGTGCTCTGCCTCGATTTTGGCAAAGGCCTCCTGCATAATACGGTTTTCTTCGTTTTGTCTTTCCTTGTTGGCCTCGCAAAGCTCGGCGGCCAAAGCGTCTGCCTTTTCCTTGGTTTCGCTGAGAAGCAGCTCTACCGCTAAGGATGCCGAGCGAACGCGACCTGCCGCATTCAAGCGGGGGGCGATGGTGAAGCCTATCATACCCGAGGTGATTTTCGGTTCACTGCGGCGACGGGCAGAGGACTCGTTTTTGGCAACGGAGGCATCAATCAGGGCAGAAAGCCCAAGCCTGCGTCTTTTTTCAATTAAGGACAAGCCGTACTTGACTATCAGCTTGTTTTCATCCCGCAAAGGCATAACGTCTGCAATGGTGCCAATGGCGACCAAATCGGCATAGCCGTGACAAAGACGCGCAACGCACTCTCTGCGGCTGTCTCCCGTGGTCAGCTCCTCATAGGCACACACGAGCTTAAACACCACGCCAACGCCTGCCAAATCCTTAAAGGGATAAGGGCAATCGGGTCTATGGGGGTTAACCACCGCCACCGCCTTGGGCAATTCCTCTCGACACTCGTGGTGGTCACTGATGACGAAATCAATGCCAAGCTCCTTGGCGTACAGCACCTCATCCAAGGCGGTGATGCCCGTATCCACCGTGACTATCAAGGAAACACCCTTCTCCTTCAAGCTGTCAATGGCGCGATGGGAGACACCGTAGCCTTCTCCGTTTCGGTTAGGGATATAATAGATAACGTTTGCGCCCAAGGAGGTCAAATAGAGATAAAGCGTGCAAACCGCTGTCACACCGTCCACATCATAGTCTCCGTAAACGGCAATCTTTTCTCCCGTTTCCACGGCCCTTTGCAAACGCGCAACGGCCTTTTCCACGTCCTTCAGCTCCAAGGGGTTGCAAAGAAGCTCACTCTCCATGCGGATAAAGGCGGCCGCAGAGGCAGGATCACGGTATCCGCGATTGACAAGCAGCTGCGCCATAACGGAGCTGACGCCGATTTGCTCGCTGATAGCCCGAGCGGCGCGCAAGGATTCCTCGGTACCGTCGTAACGAAGAAGCCATTTCTTCTCTGCGTTTCCTTTCTTCTGCATAAGAGTAACCAAACCTTTCTTTTTTCTCGTTAGCTTGCGCTTGGCTATGCCAAGGGCGCAAAATTCTTCATTAAAGCAAGCGCGGTGCGCGCACCGTCAATAGCGGCACTGGTAATGCCTCCCGCGTATCCTGCCCCCTCGCCAACGGGATAGATATTCCCAAAGCCGAGCGCCAGGCGCTCGGAGGTGCGAAGCAAACGCAAAGGGGCAGAGGTTCGCGTTTCGGCACCGCTTAAAATCGCATCGGGCGCGGCAAAGCCCTCTATCTTCTTCTCAAACGCACCGAAAGCACCGCGAAGCGCCTCTACGGCAAAGCGCGGAAGATAGTCCTCGGGGCGAGAAAGCTTATAGGCGCCGCCCATATACGTAGGCAGAATGCGCGAGGGCTCACTGCCAACGGTTTCATTCAAAAAGTCGCCAAGGGTGGAAAGGGGCGTTGCATAATCGCCGCCACCCGCAACGAAGGCCGCGCGCTCAATGCCGCGCGCAAAGGCAATAGCATCCTTGGGGTTATTCCCATAGTCCTCGGGAAAAACGGAGCATAGAACGGCAGAGTTGGCGTTTTCACCGTCTCTCGCGCGGTTGCTCATTCCGTTTACCACAACGCCGCCCTCCTCACTGGCACCGGCCACCACCTGCCCACCCGGGCACATACAGAAGGTATAAACCCCTCTTTCCTTGGTGTTATGGGAGAGAGCGTACTCCGCGTGACCAAGCTTTTCGTGACCCGCGAAATCGCCGTACAGCGCTTTATCAATATCCGCCTGCTTATGCTCAATACGAAAGCCGACGGAAAAGGGCTTGGGCTCCACGGAAAAGCCCAGACGCATCAACATATCGTACGTATCACGCGCGCTATGGCCCGTTGCCAAAACCAAGGCGCCAACGGGAAGCTCGCCTCTATTTGTTTTGATGGAAACGGCCTTGCCGTTTTCCACCCGTATATCGTCCATTCGGGTATTATATAAGACCTCTCCGCCAAGCGCTTCAATGCGGCGCAGAATATTCTCCACCATTACGCAGAGAATGTCTGTGCCGATATGAGGCTTTGCCGAGACCAGAATATCCGACGGTGCGCCGTGCGAAACGAAGGTTTCCATCACGTAGTGACAAAGGCCATCGTTGATACGCGTGACAAGCTTTCCGTCCGAAAAGGTGCCCGCTCCGCCTGCACCGAACTGCACGTTATTTTCTGTATCCAAGTGCCGCTCTTTTTCAAAGCGGGAAACAGCCAGGCGACGCTCGGCAATACAGCCGCCGCGCTCAATCAAAAGGGGCTTGTAGCCGTTTTCGGCCAGAAGCAAGCCGCAAAGCATTCCCGCAGGCCCCGTTCCCACAACGACAGGACGGGCCGAAAGCGAGAGGCTTCCGTATTCGACCTTAGGCGTTTCCATCTCCAAAAGCGGAAGAGGGAGCGGCCGATTGAAGCCTTCGGGAAGGGAAAGCCGCACGGCCACGGAATAGACAAGCCTTGGCTCGCTCTTTTTGCGCGCGTCAACAGACCGCCTATATATAAAAAGCTCCTTGGCGTAAGATAACAAATGCACGCCGCGCAGTCTGCGGCGTGCCTCTTGTATGGCGTCTCCCTCGGTTGAGGACAAGGGGAGCGATATGCCATGAATAAAAGCTGTTTTTAGGGTATCACACATAAAAACCACCAATTCTGCCGTTCGGGCGGCCAAAGGCCACCGTCAACGCTTGTTAAAGGTAAAGACAACGCTAACAGGCTCTGCTACGGAAACGCCCTCCGTTAATCCGAATACCTTTGCGGAAACAGATGCGGATTCCACGCCCGGTGTGACGGAGGAAAGGTCAACACATACCGTTACCTCGCCCTCGTTGACACAGCGGTAAAGCGCCTCACGCGTGCCTTGGAGGACAACTCTTCTCACCACCGTTGCATACACGCAATCGTAGCCCGCCGCCTGCATCGTTTCAGCGCCAACGACCATAACGGGAACGTCACGCCATTCGGACGTTACCGCGGGCGGATTGGCCTTCATAACCGCGAGCCAAAGAATCACCGCTATCAAAAGGCAGGGAATGTATACCCATATGCCCGTAAATCTCTTTTTCTTTTTGACGGAATCTTCCATGCTATTTCATCCTTCAACCCGTGAAGGCTTCCTTTCTTCTCGTTTGGCTTACGAATGACTTATCTTTTCAAGCTTCCGTCTTCCCTTTTGGAAAGAGGCAAAAGCTTATCGGCCAAAGCCTGCTTCAAGCCCTGGAAGCTGTATCCCTGCGTTAAAATACCGTTATACGCCAAAGAAATGATACACGTCTCCTCCGACACGATAACCACCAAGGCATCGCTCTTTTCACTCATACCGAGAGCGGCTCTGTGACGAAGGCCAAGGGAGGGTGCCAAGGACTTGCTTTCCGAAAGGGGAAGCTGACAGCCTGCGGCACAAACGCGGTTGCCCCTGATGATAACGGCACCGTCGTGCAAGGGCGCTTTATCAAAAAAGATGTTGCGAATCAAATAAGTAGAAGGCTCCGCGTCAATGGGAATGCCCGTTCGGATAATATCGCCAAGCTTGGTCGTCTTTTCGATAACGATAAGGCCGCCCGTATTGCTCTTGGACAAATCCTGCGCCGCCTCGCATATGGTGGAGATGGTTTTCATCACAAGGTCCGCGTCCTTCTGCTCACCAAAGTTTTTGATGCCGCGCCAGGAGCCGTCACCCACCTTTTCAAGCATACTGCGGATTTCAGGCTGGAAGATAACGATAACAGCCAGAATACCAACGTCAAACACCGCGCGAAGCAAAAACGCAAGCGCGTGCATATTCAGAAGAGAGGCAACGCCCCACAAAAGCAAGAGAATGGCAACGCCGAGCGCAAGATTGGACGCTCGCGTATCATGCAGCAAATGATAAAGACCGAAAACGAGGAAGGAAAGGACGATGATATCCAAAACGTCCGCCCACTTTATGAAGGAAAATTGACTGGCAATAAAACCAAACCAATTACTAAAAAAATCAATCATATCAATTTCAACCAATCCTTATGAAAAGATGATGGAGAAAATCCAAAGAAAAGCAGCAAAGCTTTACTGCAAAAAACTACTATTTCACTTTATATTTTATCACAATAATATAGTAATTGCAATGCTTTTCAACCCGTTTGGTCTGTGTTTTTTAAGTATAAATTGTAAATTTTATGTTTTCAAATTATGAATAACCGTAAAAGGCAGTGTTAACGCAAAAAGGGAGCCGCCTGCTTGTCGACAGCGCAAGGCGCGGCAAAGCAGGCGGCTCCCTTTTTCAGCTTTTTCAAGAAGGAATTTCCTCGGTGGGCAGCTTCTCCACGATGAACTTGGAAAGCTTTTCCATCAATTCTTCTCCCGCATCCTCGTGTCCCTCGGCAGGATAAACGAGAAGCATAATGGGGTTCAGAAGGTCAAGGCTGTAAATGCCCATAATGGACTTTCCGTCCACCACGTAACGCTGGGAGGAAAGGTCAACCTCCATATCCGTCATACTGACAGTAGACACGAAGGATTGAATATCTTGAATCGTAGAAAGTCTGATTCTGGCTTTTAAAACTTTTTTCATAAAAGGCACCTCTTTTCTTTTTGCTTATGTATGAACACAAGCTTTTGGTTTCTGCCTTTATTATACCCTGTCCGTTTTGGTTTGTCAATAGGCTTTTCGCGCAAAGTGTGCGTTTGTTTTATTATGCTTTTACTGCTCCACAACGGTAGAAATGCTCTCCCCGGGCAAGTCCAGATAAAAGCGCTCGCCGCCAAGGATGATATGAGACTGAAGCGGAAAGGGATTGGGGTTGACAATAACGGCAACCGTCTTTCCGCCCGAGGTCAAAATTTTCACGCCCTCCAAAGCCTTTCTCTCGGAGGATGGATAGCCGGACATACCCTTGCCATAAGCATCGACAGAGTGCAGGTACGAAATTCTCGCGCCCTTTTTAACGAAGGGAGCAAGATGGCGAAATGCGGTATGCTGACCGCTGTAAGAAAGGCCTCCGTCGCGGCTATCACGTGTCACGAGTCCACCGCAAACACCGCTGTAAAGTCCAACGTTCGGGCCGCCAAGCTCGTCAAGCAAAAGATTCCAGCCGCAAAAGGACCGATACCCCATTTTGAAGGCACGGGCAATCATAATTCCCCATTTGCAATGGTCATCGCCGTAGTGCTCGGTGAGTCTGGGGCCTGCCTCGGTGAAATGCAGGGAATGAGAAGGGTATTTTTGCCGCAGGCATGCGGTTTCTTCAATCGCTCCGTCGTAATAATGCATGGCGACGCCGTTGGCGGCTTCAGCAAGCCCTTCGCAATGCTCCAGCTGCCAAAGCACACGAGAGGCGTCACGGAAGCTGTGGTCGCAAAACCATATCTGAGTCGAAAGTCCCTCCTCGGTCAGTCGCTTGCGCAAAATTTTTACAAAGCGCGCCTCGATTTCGGGATGCCATATACAAGAGGGCATCAAGCCCAACTGCTGCGTATTGACCTCGTTTTGCGGTGTCACCGCCGAGACGTGAATCCCGTGTGCCTCGTATGCCTGCAAAAATTTAATGAAGTATTCCGCATAGCAGGGCAAAAACTCCTCCCGCATATAACCGCCGCACATACTCTCCCCCGTCTTCATCCAGAAGGGCGGGCTCCAGGGAGCCGCGAAGAGATACAGGTCGGGTCGGATGGCAAGAATTTCCTTTAGCATCGGAATAACGTAGCGCTCATCACGGGCAATGGAAAAATGGGAAAGCTCGGTATCAAAGGGAACGTCATCGTAGGAATATATTTCCGGGGAATAGTCGCTCGCACCTATGCAGAGGCGTCCGATGGAAAGATTGAGTCCCTCCTCTGTATAGATACGGCGCAAAAGCGCCGCCCTTTCCGCAGGCTCCATTTGGCTCAAGACATAGCAGGAGGAGGGGGTGATGGCAACGCCGAAGCCTAAAAAATCCGCTACTTGCTCTTCTCCTTCCTCTAAGGGAGGCAGGACCGGATTGGGCAGGGTGGGAAACACCTCGCGCGCTACGAAGGCGTGGCTCTTGCTCGAAAAATACTGAATGGCTTTCATTGTGCTTTCTCCTTTTGTAAAATTCGTTTTTCTTTTTTAAAAATTCAAAACGCAGCCTTTTCTCTGTATAGCAATGATATTCCCTTTATTTTCCAAGGACAGAATACCATATTTTTTGCAAAAGCGCATTGGATTTTTTTATAAATGTATTGTATTTTTCGATAAATATGCTACAATGGTAAAAAAGCAAAAGAGGGGCGCGCTATGGAAAAGAATTATGCCAAGAAGCTATGGGAGAACGCCAAGGACTACCGCATTACTACCGTTGGCAGACAGTTTTGGAGCAAAAAAATATATAGCTATGAAACCGTTCCCCGTCCGGATCACGGGCTTTTCCTCGTCACCCGAGGAAGCGTGGAATTTATAACGCAAGACACTTCCCTTTTCGCCCAAGAGGGCTCGCTTATATTTCTCCCCAAGGACTGCCATTACACAGCGTTATTCAAGGGAATAGCAGAGGACCTCTTAATAAACCTTGAGTCCGAGGGTCTTTATGCAAAAGCGCCTACACTTCTTTTGCCAAGTGCATCCTCTGAAATTTTCTCTTTATTCAATTTACTCATCGACTGTGTGGAGGACGGTGGCCGCTCCTTGCGCAGGCAGGGCCTTTTATACCTGTTATTAGATGCAATTTCTAGTTCTGCCGAGAAAGTCAAAACACCCAAGGGAAAGTTGGTGGAGCAGATATGCTTTTTTCTTTCGCAGGCGAACGCTCCTTCCGTTGCCGAGATTGCCAAGCGCTGTGCTGTCAGCGAAAGCGGTCTGCGCCGCATTTTCCGCGAGGAAACGGGCATCTCTATGACCACGTACCGTCAAAGGCAACGAATCGCAGAAGCCAAGCGCCTGCTCGCCAACACCGATCTGTCCTTAACTGAAATTTCAGACCGTCTGGGCTTTTATGACGCCGCTTATTTTACGCATACCTTTCGCGCGCAAGCAGGCATGACTCCGGGCGAATACGCACAAGCGTATCGGCACTCTTGAAGACCGTACCGACTTCGCGCAAAAATCCTCCGATTCTCTTGACTTCCTCTATTTTATGTGATACAGTAAGGCTATAAAGCTAAAGGAGATACGTCATGTATAAGGTATCCGTTCCCATTCAAAATCGCTCCATCACCCCCAAGACCAGAAAGGACTATTTGTCCCTTTGCCGTGAAGCAAGCGTTGAACGGGTTTTTCTCATTGTACACGAGAGCGACCTGCCGTCATTGAAGGAAAACATCGTCTTTTTGAAGGAGGGCGGCTTGGAGGTTGGCGTTTGGATAGGCGAAACCATCGGTCACGGTGGCGCGCTTTTAAACGGAACGGGGGCTGAACAAAAGGATAATTTTCTCCCCTTAGTCAACGTATTGGGCGAGGAGCGCGAGGGAACGCGCTGCCCCTTGGATGCTGCATTCCGCAAAAAAATAGCGGGCTTCGTCATAAAAATTGCAGAGGCGCATCCCTCCTACATCCTTTTGGATGATGACCTGCGTATGTCGGGTCACGGCCCCGCCTTTTGCTGTGCCTGTCCCTCCCATCTGGCCTTAATGTCCGAGCATCTCGGCGAAGAGGTCACCCTCACCCATTTGCAAGAGCAAGCCTTTTCGGGAAAGCCCAATCAATATCGCGATGCTTGGCTGTTTGCCCAAAACGAAGGCTTCCGCATCTTGGCAGAGGAGCTGCGCGCAGCAATTAATACGGTGGACGAATCCATCGCCTTGGCTTTTTGCGCCGCCCACTCCATCTGGGACGTGGACGGAATGGATGTGCTTGGTATTTCGCGCATTATGGCAGGAAAAAACAAACCGTTGCTTCGTTTGCACGGCGCACCGTATTGGACGCCTTACGGCGGAAACAGACTGTCTGCTGCCGAAATACTCGCGCTTGCCCGTATGTTCGCATCCTTTTGTGTAGACAGCGGCGTTGAGACCATGGCCGAGGGAGACGTATATCCGCGCCCTCGTTACAACACGCCTGCCGCTTATTTGGAGCTGTTTGATGCCGCTATGCGTGCAGACGGTCGGCACGATGGAATCTTGAAATATATGTTCGATTACATCGCAGGCCCCCTTTTCGAAACGGGATACATTGTCCGTCACAAAAGAAGCGCGCCTCTTCACGCAGAAATTGCAAGGATTTTTCCCAATGGCGCTAACCTGGGCGTTCGCGTACATATTCATCCGCACGCCTTTGATACGGCAGATTTTTCTCTGACACAGCCCTTGGGGAACACTCCTCTGCCCGTTGCGGGAATTCTGCTGGATTCTGCCACCATTCCCACCGTTTATAGCGGAGAGGGCTTCTCTGCCATCGCCTTTGGCGAGGGTGTGCGCGGTCTTCCCAAGAGCGCGTTTGCCAACGGTATGATTCTTGACGCCGTATCGGCGCTCATTCTTACCGAGGCAGGCATGGACGTGGGCCTTGCCGCCGCATCGGGCTTTGAGGACAGAAACTATTCCTATCTCTCCACCATGACAGAGGGTGAAATTGCGCCCGTTCGCTTCGCCGACTGCCGCCGTCTTTCTGCCACCGTCAGCCCATCTGCCACCACCGTTTTAACCGCACGGGGAAACGGTAAGGAGGAGCCGTTTGCCTACACCTACGAAAATGCCGAGGGGCTTCGCTTTTTGGTTTACCTGATTGATTTCGGTATGAAATTTGAAGGCTCGGGTCTTTTGGACTCCTGCGTGCAAAATATGATGCTGACAAAGGTACTGCCTTGGCTTTCTCGCCGCCCCCTCCCCATCGCGTCGGACGCGCACCCCGGCCTTTACCTTTTGGCAAACGAGGACGAAGAGGGGCTTTCCCTGCTTTTCCTCAACTATTTTGCCGACGAGGTTATCACCCCCGTCTTTACGCTTGACAAAGCATACAAGGCCGCCTGCGTCACAGGCGCGACCGCTCACACAGAGGGCAACCGCCTCGTTTTCGACACCGACATTCCCGCCTTCTCCGCCGTTTCTCTGCGCCTGACAAAGTGATTTACAAAAAACGAAAGAACCGATTTCAAATGAAATCGGTTCTTTTATTATAAGGTGAAATTAAAATCATCTTTTTCCGACGATAATTCTTGCGTATTTCGTTACCGCTCTTTTGTCGGTGTTCATTTTTTCGTAACGCAGGTTTTCTTCTCCGCAATGCGCGCAGTAAAAATGAAATTCAATCTTGCTCTTCGTAACGTTT
>JAZRFK010000085.1:0-2570 GCA_045661325.1 Eubacteriales bacterium
GAGGTGGTTTTCGCTTTCTGGCGGTCCTTACGGACCGCAATCGAACCCAGCGCTGAGCGCAACGCGCGATGCGCATGGGTACGAGAGAACACCGACAAGCCGCGTCAAGCTCGCTTGTAAGCGGCAAAGGTGTTCTCCGCCGGTGGCGCAAAGCGCCAGCCGGATTCCCGTATAAAAAAGCACCTCGTTGAGGTGCTTTTTCTTTTTTCGGGGTTGGTGACCCGTACGAGGAATCGAGCCCACCGCGCATACGGCTCTTTGCCGCCCCTTGCGCTCTCTTTAAATTTCTTCCATTCTTCCCTCTTATACCGTTATTCGCGCGCGGATGGGTTCGAGCGTTCGCTACAAGCCGATGGGAGCTTGCTCACAAAAGGCGCGGCGAACGCCGCCGGTGGCGCAAAGCGCCAGCCGGATTCCCGTGTATTCCCCATCCATCATAACTTGACTTTTTCTAGCTGCAATGCTATAATGAGAAAAAATTTCCTGCGAGGTTTCTTATGAATTTATCAAATTATAAATGTCTGGGTTTTTCTTCGTTCACCATAGAAAAATATCTCCAATACCTATCCTCCCATAAAAAAGACCTTTCTTTGTTAAAGGCAACAAAAAATGATATCCATTACTACTCCCTGCACCTTTGCCATAGTGACGGCTTCTTTTTAGATTTGCTTCTTGAGATGCGCTGTGATAACAAGCATTCCCAATTAATCGATTTTGTTCCCGTTGCATATACGACAGAAAAACCGCCTATCGTTTGTGAACCCCAATGGATAAAAAAATCTTTTTTTAATGGCATAATGAGCCTCTCCTATAAAGAGGTTGGCGTTTCTTTTCATATGCAAGTTCCTACTACCGTCCTTATGCCGAAGGTAAGCCAAAAAAAGCAATATTATTCTACTGCCATCTGCTTCGCGCGGCAAATCCAAACGTTTTCGTCCGAAGCAGCTTTCAGGGAAAGAAAAGCAATTTACGACGTGGAATCCATTGCACACCCGCAGACATTGAGGGAACGGCGTTACCCAAACGAACTTATCATAAACGGCTTTTTGCATAGCGTTAAAAAGAGACTAAACCCCATTACAGAAGAAACCTTTTACTTTTTCTTCGTTGAAAGCATGGGATGTTTTTTTCCTGTTTTAGCCGCGTCTTCCGATTTTGAAAAACCGCCCGTTGAAGGCGAGATTGTTTCCGTTTTCGGATTAATGAACGGCTTTTTGGGCGCAGAAGCCAGTGGAAAAGTCCTAGAACGCACCTATAACGCTCCCATAGAAAAGCAGATGTTTGACCTTACCGTAAAACATATACTCGCAAATTTGCGTGACAAATCGTATGAAGCGTTGGTAGTGAATATTCCAAAAATGAACTTAGGTCATTTGCAATATGTACAGGCAATTCGTGAAGGGTCAAAATACGTCGTGGAAATCAGTTTGGCGCGAAGCGGAGAGATTTCTTTGTTCCGTTCCGGCAAGAAAAACCTTGCACAAGCAACACGCATTTTTGAAACGATTTTAGTTGAAAATTTAATTCCGGATATGTCTTCTTGGAGGGATATCTCCAAAATTTTTTAATTCAGCTTTTACAAAAAGGCCACTGTTTTTTGCGCCTTCGTTTCCTCCTAACCATTAGCAAGCACGACTCCGCCGATTTCGCCAAAGGCGAAAGTCGGATTCCCGTGTATCTATGCTGACTATATCGCCGTTTCCATACAAAAGAGCTGCGCTTTGGCGCAGCTCTTGTTATTTGTGGCGATGAGGTTCAAGGAAGCTCTCGCCAATTCGTGCCTATGGGCGTTATTGCTTTACGCTTTTACGCCATATCGCACTTGGTTACTTTGATGTAATACACCGAGAAGTTCTTTATTTTGAGATAAATCTTAAAGTTCTCGGCGGTGAAGTATTCCTCGCGCGTGAGCACGGCATCGTGCGCCTCGTCCAAAAGGTAATATTCCACCTTGTAGGTGCCATCGGGCTTGGCAACGTCAAGGGCAAGGCGTCTGTCCTCGGCATCGTCATCGGGATCAAAGTAGGTCAGCATCATGCCGTAGTTTTCCCCATCGGTTGCACAACAGGTGTAAATCTTATCGTCCATATAGGGCGTCGGCACGTAGGTGCCAAGATGCAGAAGGTCGCGGAAAAAGACGTAATCAAAGTAGGATTTGAGCGGGTTGTAGGTGCCTTTTTCGAAAATGCCGTTCATTCCCGTACCGGGACGTGCATCGTAATACATTAACATATCAAGGTCAAGCGCTTGCGACACGCACATAGCACCTGCCACGAAGGAAGCGCCCTTTATCTCTTGGCATTTTTGGAGGGAATATCTCCACTCCTCGCCAGCCCAGCCCTTGACGTAATTCCACTCGTTGAGGATGCTTTCGCAATTTTCGTAGCCGTAGCTATCGAGAAATTCTCTGACAAGCTTGATTTTGCGGTCAAACTCGGTCACGTCCTCGCCGTACATATGCCAGGAGAAGAAGTCAAGAGGCGCGCGGCGTCCGTCACGGTTCAGGTAGTTGAACATATCCTCCATGATGTCGCGGCTGTCGGTGACAGAGCAAAGCGCAGGGCCGCCAA
>JAZRFK010000086.1:0-4886 GCA_045661325.1 Eubacteriales bacterium
CGTTAAAGGCGGAGTTTTTAATTAAAGGAGAAATTTTCGATGTATCTTCACGCGGGAAACAACAAAAACATCAGAAAAAAAGATATTATCGGAATTTTCGACGCCGATAATTCGACGATATCCTATATAACGAGAAAATACCTTTCCGACGCGCAAAAGGAGGCCATTGCCAACGCGGCGCTTCTGATGGTGGACGGAAACGAGCTGACGGCGGCCGTTGAGGCGGCCAAAATCGCCAGAGCCTCGGGCGTCAAGGTGTTATATGACTGCGGCGGTCTTTACGAGGGCGTCTCTGCCCTTCTTGCCGAAACGGATATTATGATTCCCTCCGAGGAGTTCGCCCTCGGTCATACGGGAGCCGACACTGCCGAGGAAGCGGCCAAGGCGCTTTTTGCCACCTATTCCCCCGAAATCGTGGTTATCACGCAGGGCAAGCGCGGCGGGCTTATGTATGACGGCGAAAGCTTTTCCTACTACCCCATTTATCCCGCAGAGGTCAAGGACTCCAACGGCTCCGGTGACGTCTTTCACGGCGCCTTTGCCGCAGGCGTGGTAAAGGGCTTTGGCTACGAAAAGTGCTGTCACTTTGCCAGCGCCGTATCTGCGATAAAATGTATGGGCGTTGGGGCGCGCGAGAGCGTGCCGAGCTTCGAGGCCGTCAAAACCTATATGAAGGAGAACGGATATGAATTATAAAAAGACTTATACCGCCCAAAAGGGCTACACCCCTATTTGTAAGATTGGCGAATGCACCTTGAAGAAGCTGGAATTCGGCATCATTGCGCTTGGTGCGGGCGAATCTCTTTCCTATCAGACCGAAGACAAGGAAACGGCCTTTATTATGTTAGAGGGCCATTGCAACGTATCCGTTGGCGAAGAGAGATGGGAAAACGTCGGCAACAGAATGACGGTGTTTGAAAACCGCCGTGCCGAGAGCTTTTATATGCCCATCCAAACGGCGCTCACCATTGAGGCGATTGACAATATCAAAATCGCCGTTTGCGCCACCCCCGTTGCCGAGAAAACGGCGCCGCAGCTTTTGCGCGGCGACAGAGTGCCCCTCAAGCTGCTGGGCGAGGTTCCCTTTCAAAGAGAAACCAGCTTTATCATTGACGGCACCACCAACGCCAAGGTTCTGACCATTGGCGAGGCCTACTGCACCGAGGGCAACTGGGCAGGCTTCCCTCCCCACAAGCACGATGAGGACAATATGCCCAAGGAGTGCATCGCAGAGGAGATTTATTACTTCCTCTTTGAGCCCAAGCAGGGCTTTGCGGTACAATGCCTCTATACCTCCGATGGAGAAATTGACGAGGCCTACCGCGTAAAAAATGACGAGCTGGTGGAATTCCCCCGCGGTTATCATACCACCGTTGCTACCCCCGGCTACAAAACCTATTTCCTTTGGCTGATGGCAGGGGATTATCAGGGCTTCAACAGAAGCAGTGACCCCGACCACGCTTGGATTGAACAACGGTAACATCCGAATTTTTGATTGCAGGAGAGGCTTATGAAATATTTGCTCGGTATTGATTTCGGCGGTGGCGCCTCCAAGGCGACTCTTTTGGCCGAAAACGGACAGATTGTGGCAGAGCACACGGTGGAATACCCCACGCTGCACGTTGAGGTGGGCGCTTGTGAGCAAAATCCGCAGGATTGGATAGCCGCGCTTACCGAAAGCACGGCCGCCATTTTGCAAAAAAGCGGCATTGCCGCTGCGGATATTGCCGCCGTTGCCATTGATTCGGCAACCCACACCTCCTTGGTGTGCGATGAAAGCAAAAAGCCTCTTCGCAACGCGATGCATTGGACGGATACGCGAAGCCATCGGCAAGCGGCGCGCTTGCGCGAGGCCTACGGCGAGGAGATTTTCGCCAAAACCTATCATAAGCCCGACACCATCTGGACGCTTCCGCAGCTTTTGTGGTTGAAGGAAAACGAGCCGAAGCTTCACGAAAAAATCAAATACGTCTTCTTTGAAAAGGACTATATCCGCTATTTTCTGACGGGCGTTTTCTCTACTGATTATATCGAGGCCGAGGGCAGTATGCTCTTCGACTGCGAAAAAGGAGAGTGGGATGCTTGGCTTTGCGCGCTTGCGGGCATTGACATATGCGCCCTTCCCCCCATCGTTGCGCCCACCGACGTGGTTGGCAGCGTGACGGCAGAGGCCGCCGAAAAAACAGGTCTTGCCGAGGGCACGCCCGTCATTTGCGGAACAACGGACACGGCAATGGAGGTTTTTGCCTCGGGCGCCTCCGAGGTCGGTGACGTGACGGTGAAGCTCGCAACGGCGGGCAGAATCTGCGTCATTACGGACGCACCGCACCCCGACAGACACCTTGTCAACTACTCCCACGTGGTAGACGGCCTTTGGTATCCGGGAACGGCCACCAAGGCGGCGGCCTCCTCGTACCGCTTTTACAGAGATACCTTCGGGGGCGATTACGCCGCGCTTGACGAGGGCGCCGCAGGCGTTCCCCTTGGCGCAGAGGGGCTTCTCTATCACCCCTACATAAACGGTGAGCTGACCCCTTATGCAGACCCTGCCCTTTGCGGCAGCTTTACAGGCATCCGCGCCACGCACACGAGGGCGCACTTCACGCGCGCGGTGCTGGAGGGTGTTTCTCTTTCCCTTTTAGACAACAAGCTGTATCTTGACAGCCTGGGCATTCCCTATAACAGCACGGCCACCGTTATTGGCGGCGGCGCAAAGGGCAAGCTCTGGCGGCAGATAACGGCAGACGCGCTCGGCATCGCCCTGAAAACCACCGAAAGTGCCGATTCTTCCTTCGGCTCTGCTATGCTGGCAGGCGTTGCTATTGGCATCTTCAAGGACCCCAAGGACGCCATTTCACGCTGCGTCAAGGAAAAGGACATTACCTATCCCAACCCCGAAAACACCGCAAAATACAAAGAAATCTTTGCCGTTTATAAAAAAATACACGACGCCTTAGCCCCTATTTATCGGGAGAGATGATATGAAAATAGTGGTATGCTTGCGGCAGGGCACCGATGGAGAAATCAATCCCTTCGATGCCTCGGCCTATGAAACCGCGCTTCGTATTTCGGGCGCCGAAATCACGCTTTTGTCTATGGGGCCTCTGTCGGTCGCTGACCTTTTGTCGCGCCTCTCGCGGCTTGGCGCCAAAAGAGCCCTCCTTTTATCCGACAAGCGCTTTGCAGGAGCAGACACGCTGGCTACGGCCTATGCCCTCTCGCTTGCCATAGAAAAGCTTTCGCCCGACCTTGTGATTTGCGGGCGTCAAACCCTTATCGGCGACACAGGCCAAACGGGCCCGATGCTTGCCGAGCTGACAAAACGCGCCTTGGTAACGGGCGTTTTGGACGCAAAGGCAGAGGGCGCACAAATCCTTTGCGAAACGAGAAGCGAGGGCGAAATCGCCCTTTCCCCTCCTGCCCTCATAACCGTTGAAAAAAAGAACGTTTTGCGCCTCCCCTCCCTGCGTTCAAGGCCCGTGGAGGTGGAAACCTGGTCCTTCGAGGATATCGGCGCTGACCCTGCCAGGTGCGGCCTTGCAGGCTCGCCAACGCGCGTCTTACAGACCTTTGAAAACCTATCGGGCAGGCGACGCTGTCGGTTTATTTCCCGAAAGGAGCTTGACGGCGTTATCAAGGCGGCGTTAGAGAAAACCGCGCCCAAAACGGTTGCCGCCGAGGGCGGTGAGCGCTTGAAAAACGTTTGGATTATCGGCGAGGCGCCAAGGGCGTTTGCCCAAAGCGTCAGCGATGACGTTATCTCGCTGCCCTTAACGGACGTTGCGGATCTATCCCAAAAAATCGCCGAGGGAAAGCCAACGGCGGTGCTTTGGGGAAGCGACCCTCTTTCCAAAAGAACGGCCGCGCGCGTGGCCGCGCGATTGGGGCTTGGCCTTTGTGCCGACTGCACGGCGCTTGAAGCCCAAGATGGCCGTCTTTTGATGATTCGCCCTGCCCTTTCAGGCAGCGTTATTGCCAAAATTAAAAGCCTTACCCTTCCCGCTATGGCAACCGTCCGTACAGGCGAGGAGCAAGACGCGCGCATCTTTGTCGGCGCGGGCTTTGGCGTCAAGGATAAGCTTGAAAATGTCGCGCGCTTTGCCCAAGAGCAGAATGCCGAGCTTGTCGTTTCCCGCAAGCTCGTTGATAACGGCTACGCGCCCTATGAGCGCCAGGTCGGCCTGACGGGAAGAATCATCAGCCCGCCCGTCTATATTGCGATCGGCATTTCGGGCGCCGTTCACCATATTGTCGGTATCGAGCGCGCAGGAACGGTTATAGCCATCAACCCCGACAAAAACGCACCCATTTTCGATTATGCCGATTTCGGCGTCATCGATGAATTTTAAAGGAGAAACACTATGCTTGACTACAAGGTAAAAATCGGTCTTGTGGCGATGAGACGAAACACCACCGATAGACCAAGGGGCACCTTTTTAACCTGGCACTCGGCCGAAGAGAGAGGCCGCCGCTTTACCGCCTATATCGAAGAAAACTTCACGAGCGAGAACGTCACCTTCGTAGACAACAAGGGCATCGGCATTGCCGACCTCGTCTTTGATGACGCATCTGCCGCCGCAGTTGTTGCGCGCTTTCGCGAGGAAAAGGTTGATGCCGTGATGATAATCAACTGCAACTTCGGCAACGAGGAGGCCGCCGCCGATATTGCCAAGGCCCTTGGCAAGCCCGTGCTTCTCTGGGCGCCGCTTGACGATGAATATTACGAGCACGGTATGCGCCCCACGGACTCCCAATGCGGTCTTTTCGGCGTTTCCCGCCAGATGCAAAGATACCACATTCCCTTTTCTCACCTTCCCTGCTGTCGCGTGGAAAGCGAGGAGTTCAAGGAGGGCTTTGAGAAATTCGCGCGCGTTGCCTGTATGGTG